>JAUQOW010000385.1 GCA_030550675.1 Chloroflexota bacterium | reverse complement strand
TCGTTGCCGGAACGCAGCGGACAATAGGCGCAGTTCCACTCACAACGGTTGCTCAACAACAACCGGAAGACCGGCAGCGCGCGCCCATCGTCGCCGGCATCGGCGACCACAGCGGCGTCATTCCACCCGATTGCCGGGGGCGCCGTGCGGCGTTTTCCCAGGAACCGATCACAGGCATCGAAGCGCGCCGCTGGCGCCAGGATGGCGAGTTTCTCGTCGAGGTCCATCGCCCCCGATTATACCGCAGGACGCCCGCTTCCGCACCAGCGCTTGACACACGCGAAAAACAGGAGTAAAATAAAACTGGTTTGAAAAACAAACTAATCTCAGGAGCAAACCTATGAACGACATTGTGCGCACTTCTGAGCAGCGCGTCCAGCGTTACTGGACGGAAGACGGCATTCCGGACCTGTACGTCGGATTGTTCTTCGTTATCTATGCTGCGCTCTTGTGGTGGGATGCCCATACCGATAGCGGTTGGGTCTCGGGCATACGGAGTACTGCGCTCGTTCTCGGGATTGTCCTGGGCCATTTCGTCGTTCAGGCGCTGAAGGCGCGGGTGACCTATCCGCGCACCGGGTATGTGAAATACCGCACCCCAACGGGTCGAGAAACCGCTCAACGCCTGGTTGCTGCGTTGGGGATCGGGGGAGTGATGGTTCTCGCTGTGCTTGCAGGGCTGATGTGGGGAGGCGACGCCACTGGTCAGATGGTCGCTGCATTCCTGGCGTCCCTGTTGCTTGCTGCATTGTTGGGGGCCATGGCATATCAGCAGGCGAGCAGGCGATATGGCGTCTATGCTGTGCTGGCATTGATCGGCGGGATTCTGACCAATCTTGCCACACGGCAGATCGCGTCGGCAGCGGCGCGCAATGCGATCCTGAATGGCGCAGGCGTCTTGACCATCGTGGGGGTGGCAATGTTCGCAGGAGGTGCGTGGACGCTCAACCGGTATCTCCGCACCCACCCACAGATCGAGGAGCAGCCGGTATGAGCGAGTCGATCCTGCCCGACATCGACGACGTCATCCACGCACCGGCGCGGCTGGCAATCGTTGCGACCCTGAACGCAGTCGAGGAAGCCGATTTTCGCTACCTGCTCAACGCAACCGGCCTGACGAAGGGCAATCTTTCGACGCACCTGAGCAAACTGGAGGAAGCAGGGTATGTGCAGATCGAGAAAACGTTCCGTGGTAAGACGCCGCTGACCCTGTTACGGCTTACACCGCAGGGGCGCGCAGCATTCGATGCGTATCGCCGGAATATGCTACGGTTTCTCAATCAGATGTGAGCGTTGGGTTGACGAACATGCACCACATAACCCGGCATTCGTACTGCGCCCCGTAGCCCGGCGACTGAAGTCGCGGGCTACGGGAAGCGAAGCCCGCCTGCGCGGGGTGGACCGGGCGATACCGGATGATGTTCTCAAAAACCATAGGCCGCGGGCTACGGGAAGCGAAGCCCGCCTGCGCGGGCTAGAGCGGGCGATACCGGATGATGTTCTCAAAAACCATAGCCCGCAGCTCCACAGACACGCGATCTGGCGGCACTGGTCTACCGGATATGTTCATTCGCCCGCAGCTCAGCAGATGCGCGGCGCGTCAATCCAGGGATGCCCGATTGATTTCTTCATCCTCATCAGCCGCCGGGCGGGCAGGCTGCGCTCGCAATAACGTCCGTTGCGCTGGCATCTGGAGCAGCGCCAGTATCTTTTGCCCTTCGCGGGTCCAGGCATGCATGGTCAGGCGGCAAGCAAGCGCGTCTCTGTGGCGCTGCGCCTCGGCTGGCGACTGAAGTCGCGCCGAGCGGGCGTTCCGCCGGGCGTCCACCTGCGTGGACGCCGCCGTTCCCGTCCGCGCAGGCGGACGGGCGGCCGCAGGTCCGTCAGGGGCGATTTCAATCGCTGGCAACCGGAGCGTCGTTTCCTGACAAATCGTGCCTGCACCTGCCCCTCGCCCGTTGCACCACCCAAACCTTTGCCGACAATGGCGGTTTCACTCATCGTCGAGCGGGCTGCGCACCGCGCCAGGACCCCGGAGCAGGACGTGGGTGTAGATCATCGTGGTCTGCACATCCTTGTGGCCCAGAAGCTCCTGCACGGTGCGAATATCATAGCCGGCCTCAAGCAAATGCGTGGCGAAGCTATGGCGAAAAGTGTGGCAGGTGACACGTTTCTGGATACCGGCCTGCTGAGCCGCTCGCCGGACAGCCTTCTGCAAGCCGCTTTCGTTCTGGTGATGACGCATGATACGCCCCGAACGCGGATCGACAGAGCGCCGGCTCGCTGGAAACACATACTGCCAGATCCACTCGCCGCTGGCGGAAGGCAATTTCCGCGCCAGGGCGTCGGGCAGCCAGACCTCACCGAAGCCCTCACGGAGATCCTGCTCGTGGATCGAACGCACGTGTTCCAGATGAGCGCGCAGCGGCTCATGCAATCGTGCGGGCAGCAACGTTGCCCGATCCTTTCCGCCTTTGCCCTGTCGCACCATCAGTTGACACTGCTCAAAGTCAAGATCTTTCACTCGCAGACGCAGACACTCCAGTAAGCGCAGCCCGCTGCCATAGAGCAATTGCGCCATCAAGCGATGGGTTCCCGACAGCGCCGCGAGCACAGCGCGCACTTCAGCGCGACTGAGCACCGTGGGCAGGTATGCGGGACGTTTTGCGGGAGTAAGCGACAGATCGGCGTCAAGGTCAATCTGCAGGACCTCGCGATACAGGAAGAGCAACGCGCTAAGCGCCTGGTTCTGGGTCGAAGCGGCGACTTCCTCCTCCACTGCTAGCCAGGTCAGGAATGCGCCGATTTCCCTTGATCCCATCTCGCGCGGATGGCGCATGTTATGGAAACGGATAAACCGGCGCACCCATCCGATGTACGCCTCTTCGGTGCGGAGCGAGTAGTGTTTGCGGCGGAGTGCGTCGCGCACCTGATCGAGCAGTTTTGGCGATCGGCTGGAGGGTGACATGTGAGGGAACCTCTTTACATCGAACATAGAGCGATCTATACTGGTCATACCAATGGACCGTACAATGAATGCAAACGATACGGCTTCATCGCACACATGTTTCAGGAACGAAGGTTATCCGTCTATCAGGGTGCGTGCGGAAACGGGCGGACAAACGGCAGCCGGGCGCCGCACAGGGCAGGAATAGACGGACAGTTATCCGTCTAACGCAGCGCAGGCGGATTTAGGCGGACGAATGGCGGTCGAACGCCGTGCGAGGCGGGATTAGACGGACGGTTGTCCGTCTAATGTGGTTCAGGCAGGAGTTAGGCGGATGTAGTCAGTCTACTTCATGTTAGCCCGCCTGTGCGAAAC
>JAUQOW010000384.1 GCA_030550675.1 Chloroflexota bacterium | reverse complement strand
TCAAACGCCAGCATCGCTCCTTTGATGATGGAACTGACGTCGCCATGCGCGCCCTGGACCGTCGCCTGTCGAATATCGAAGGACAGCCCCAGCGTGAGTCCTCCCAGATCATGCGTGCTGCGATTGGTCACCATCAGGCGCAGGGGCGCTGTCTGGGATCGATCAGGGTTCATGGGTTCGGACTCGCGCTGCCCGATATGCACCTGCGCCACCGCCTGCTGGCGATCGGCGATCTCCGCCAGCGGCGCAATCCAGAGATCGCCAGCGTCGCGGCGCATGGCGGCATACCGCACCACCTCCCCCCAGGCGGCGATCTGCGCTGGACTGACCACCTCTTCCGTGTGCGCCCACAGGTCGATCATGCCGCCAGCGGCGATTGCCCGCTCAATGACGGCGGGCGCCTGCGCTGCGCTGCGTTCAGTGAGGTAAAAATCCGGGCAGGCGAGGATGGTCTCGTGCCCCGGAACGGGGCGACAATGCGGATCGTCCCTGCTTACGAGATGATACTGCGGCTGGCGCGGGTTCCAGTTGGTGCGGGTGACCGACGTAATCCCCGCCTCTGCCAGCGCCTGCCAGTTCGCGTAACTCATTCCGGCGCTGCCGCTCCAGGGAAATGCCAGCGACCGCGCTGGCGGAACGCCGCGCTCTGCGGCGACGACGCGCCATTCGGCGAGATCGCTGCGCCACTCCTCGGCGCTGGCAAGCCCGCCGTACAGGTGGCTGAAGGTATGGCTCTGAATGTCGTGCCCCTCACGCTGCAACAGCGGGATCAGGTCGCCGAAGTACCACGCCGGATCGGTGGCGACCGTGCCATACGGATCGGGCGAGAACCATGGTTGCCGCTGCCAGGCGTCAGTCTGCCAGCGATTGGCGCGGTTCGCCCATGTGAACGTCGGATCGCCCATAAACCGGCGTTGTTCGCGGTTGCCGGTCAGAAAATTGTACCCGGTCGCATAATACGTTGCGCGGATGCCATAGGGACGAAAGAGTTCCACGGTGGTCGTCACTCCTTCGCGCATCCGCATTCCGCGCAGCAACGGGTCCTGGTCGAAGTTGGGATCATCGACCGAGCGCGAGTGGATCAACCCGCCCATGGTCGTTTCCCAGTCGAACGAGAATGAGAGAGCGGCGCGCGCGCCGTGGGGCCAGGGAAGCACGCTCACGCCAGCCGGTCGCTCTGGCGGCTGCGGCGGCATTCTACCAGAAATGGGAAAACGTCCCGGTCGGATGCGAATGGCATCCAGATAGATCCGGTCGTCGGACGCAGGATGGAAGGTGACTGCGAGGCGCACCGCACCAGCAGGAGCGGTGAACCCGCCGCCGATCAGCGACCAGGGTTGTGCGTCAGCAGGTCCATTCCAGCGCCGCACCTCCTGCCAGCCGCTCCAGTCGGTGCGCAACACATCGCCGCTGGCGTCGAGCCAGTGAAACTCCAGGCGCATCCGCGTTGACGAGACCGAGTCGGCAAGCGCCTGCGCGACGGCGCAGTACGACGCGCCAGGACGCACCGCCACATCAGGGGTGCGAAGATAATTGGCAATGCCCAGCACCTGGAACGAGCGTCCGCTGCCGGAAATGGTGAAATCGCCGATCTGCACGCCGGTTGCCGCCGCCCTCCACCCGACCGGCAACAGAACGCCGGATGGCGTGCCAGGCGCCAGGTTCGTAAAATCGGGCGATCCCAGCAGATCATCGGCAAGCAGCGGCACGGTTGCGCAGCGCCCGATGCGTTCCTGCGCCAGCGCTATGGCTGCGCCAATCAGAATGACGCCCAGCGCGACCGCCGCCATCAAGCCCGCGCCTCGCCATGTTCCCTTCATGTTCTGTCCTGGCGTCATGTTTCGCCATCGCTCAGACGGCGCATTATAGCACACCAGGGGGACAGCAAAAACCTGCCTGCGAGTCAGCCAACGAAGACGGAAGCGCAGAGTGCAGGCGTGATGTTTCGAGAAACGACGCTACGGCTGCCAGCGATTGAAATGTCTCTGATGAGCTTGCGGCCGACTGTTCGCCTGCGCGAACGGAAACAGCGGATCTGTGTCGGCGTTGGCTGAGTCTGTCGCAGCCAACGCCAATCACGAGATTGACCGACGTCTGTCTTTCTATAGAGCATTGACGCTCCTGGAAGGGTTGCCCGTCCTCTAATAGGGCTTATGGTTTTTGAAAAATAACCCGGTATTGCCCGGCCTGGCTCACGTAGGCGGGCTTCGCTTCCCGTAGCACGCAGCTTCAGCCTCCGGGCTACAAGGCGGATAGCGGAACAATGACTCAAACACCACCAGCTCAGAGCGCCCTGGTATTACTGAAATCCAGCCCTTGCTCAGGACGTGAAAGCCCCAAAGGGGCTTGCGCGATCTCAGCGAGGGCTTCAGCCCGCAGCGCCAGGGAAGGCCGGACTATTTGCTCGATCTTCATCAGAATCAAAGCATCCCTGCGTTCCTTATAAGTCATCGTCAACCGCCACCTGAGGCGCATCGCAGCGGGGACGCGCTTTCTTGCCGCCTGACAATTCATGCCCGGACCTGCTTGCCGCGCCCCTCTCGCCTGATCATGGTACAATGCGCCTGGACGACATCAGGAACAGATCATATGCGCACATATCGCCTCTTCCTCAGCGGTCTGGGCAGCGTGGGCCGCAGTTTTCTCGCCATCATGCAGTCGCAGGCGTCGCTCCTCGCCCGACGCTACGGTGTTGCGCTGCGTCTGGTCGCTGTGGCGGACTCGGGCGGCGCCGCGATCCACGCGGCTGGACTCGATCCGACGGCGGTTCTTTCGCTCAAGCAGCGCGGTCAGAGTGTCGCCGCACTGCCAGAAGGCGGCATCCCCGGCATGTCTCCGGTTGACGTTGTTCGACGCATCGAAGCGGACATTCTGCTTGAGGCAACACCGGTCAACCTGAAGACAGGACAGCCGGGTCTTGAGACGGTGCGCACGGCGTTGCGACGAGGGATGCATGCCGTGCTGGCGAATAAGGGACCGCTGGCGCTCGCGTATGCGGAACTTGCTGAACTCAGCGATATGGGGGAATCTTCCGAAGAACGCGGCGATCCGCGCGACTGGCCCGCACTGCGTTTCAGCGCCTGCGTCGGCGGCGCGCTGCCAACGATTGCGATCGGGCGGCGCGACCTGGCGGGTGCGACGATTGTGCGCGTCGAAGCCGTGCTCAATGGCACAACCCAGGGCATCCTGCGCGCCATGGAACAGGGTGTTTCCTACGCCGATGCGCTGGCAGAGATGCAACGACGCGGCCTGGCGGAGACCGATCCCTCGCTTGATGTCGAGGGATGGGATGCCGCCAGCAAACTGACCATTCTTGCCAATGCCGTGCTGTACCGCCCCACAACGCT
>JAUQOW010000383.1 GCA_030550675.1 Chloroflexota bacterium | reverse complement strand
AACGCCTTTTCCTGCAACAGTGCGCGGTTCACGTCACGCAGCACGATGCCGCCGCCGGTCGCAACGACGGTGTTCGGCTCAGCGAGCGCCGCCATGAGCGCAATGGTTTCCTGCTCACGAAAGGCGGCTTCCCCTTCAGCAGCAAAAATGGCGGGGATCGTCCGCCCAGTCATCTGTTCCACCAGCGCATCAGTGTCGCACAGACGCCAACCGAGACGCGCCGCCAGCAGGCGCGCCACTGTCGATTTGCCGCTGCCGCTAAGCCCAATCAGCGCAATGATCGCCGGAACGCTCATTCTGCCCGCCGCACCTGCACCAGATTGCTGTGAAACGTGCTCTGCCCGGCGAGATCCCCCAGCGCATCGGGCGTCACCCAGTTGACGTTGCGCCCGTCAGGCGACAGGCTTGCCCACGGTCCTTTGGGAGCGATCACCACGCCAGGCGGCGCATCGTCGGTCACTACGGCGCGCAGACGGCACCATCCGCGCGCATTTTCGACATACACCTCATCGCCGGGGCGAATGCCGCGCGCAGCGGCATCGGCGGGATTGATCTCGATGAAGGGCGGTCCCTCCTTTGCGCGCAGACCCGGCTGATTGGCGAAACTCGACGAGACGTAGTGGTGCGATGCGCCGGAGATCAGCGCCAACCACGGCGGATGCCCGTTGTCTGAATGGTCGCCGACCGCGCGAAACTCGGCAGGCGGAACATACTCCGGCAGCGGATCGAGACCATGCGCGCGCAGCGCGTCGCAGCGCAACTCTACCTTTCCCGAAGGAGTTGGAAAATATCCGTCGGCGAAGGGAACGTCGCGCCCTGGCGGGAAATGGAGCGGAACCGTCCCTTCCGCCTGGAGCCGCTCCAGGGTGACGCCTTCGAGAAACGGATTGCGGGCGCGGGTGGCGTCGAGCACGCTGCGGATTGCCTGTTCGCCATCTTCGTGCAGCCAGGGTTCGGTATATCCCATCGCGCGCGCCAGGAGGCGCATCACGTCCCAGTTGCTCTTGCATTCGCCAGGAGGCGGAATCGCTGGATGGTTGTACTGCAAAGAGCGATGCCCATACGCCTTGTGCAGATCAACGTGTTCCAGTTGCGTGGTTGCCGGCAGGACAATATCGGCGTAGCGCGCCGTATCGGTCATGAACTGTTCGTGAACGACGGTGAACAGGTCGTCGCGCAGCAACCCCTGAACGATCAACCCGGCGTTGGGCGAGGAGGCGACCGGATTGGCGCAGAACACAAACAGCGCCATGATCGGCGGATCGCGGACTTCACCGGTCAGCGCGGCGCCGAGGCGGTTCATGTTCACCACGCGCGGCGTTGGCGGGCATTCCGAGGCGTGACCGACGGCTTCAGCGTCCCAGCGGACATACCCGCTCGTACTGTACGACAATCCGCCGCCGCGCACGCCGTACTGCCCGACGACAGCGGGCAGGCAGCAAAGGGCGCGGAAGGTCTGTCCGCCGTTCCCATGCCGCTGCACGCCGTCCGCCGTCTTTAGCAGCGCCGGTTTCGTCGTCGCATAGCGGCGGGCAAGCGCAATGATCGTCTCTTCCGGCACACCCGTGATGGCAGCCACCCGGTCGGGGGGATAATCGGCAGTGCGGTCGCGCAGGTCGCGCCAGCCGATGGTGTGCTGTTCGAGCCAGGGTTCGTCGTGCAGTCCTTCGCGGAAGATGACATGCATCATGCCAAGCGCCAGCGCGCCATCGGTCGCCGGACGCGGGCGGATATGCTCATCGGCGCTGCGCGCCGTCAGGGTGCGGCGCGGATCGATCACCACGACATATGCGCCGCGCTTTTGCGCCTGCCGCAGGAACGGCATAAAGTGCGGACCGGTGCTGGCGGGGTTGTGCCCCCAGATCAGCACCAGGTTGCTATGGATCACATCCGCCGGATCGGGCGCCCAGCGCGCGCCGAGGGTCGCTTCAACGGCGGCTTCGGCGGCGGCGCCGCAGATGCTGCGTTGCAGACCGCTCGCCCCCATTCGGTTCCACAGGCGCGCATTGCAGATTACGAGTTGCAACAGACCGAGGGTGCCACTGTAGGAGTAGGGCAGAATGGCAGCCGCGCCGTAGCGGGCGATAATCTCCTTCCAGCGGGTCGCAATCTCATCAATCGCCGCCTCCCACGAGATGCGTTCCCACCGGTCGCCGCCTTTCGGACCGACGCGCCGCAGCGGGTAGAGCAGACGGTCAGGGGCGTACACCCGCTCCAGATAGGGGCGCACTTTCACGCAGAGCCACCCGCGGGTGAACGGATGATCGGGATCGGCATAGAACCGGACCGCGCGATCGCCCTGCACTTCGGTGATCGTCGCGCAGGTATCGGGGCAATCGTGCGGGCACGCGCCGCGCACCAGGCGGATGTTGTCAGGATGTGTCATTGCGAGATCTCCTGCGCCAGAATCCTCCGCACTTCGTAGTCCAGCGCCGGTATTTTATTCGTAACCACATCCCACACAATATCGTAATCGACGCCAAAGTAGCCGTGAATCTCGCGCATGCCAGCGATGGCACGCCATTCGATTGCCGGATGTCGCTCTCGAAAAGTATCTGACATCTGCTTGACGGCTTCGCCGATTACTTCAATGCTGCGGATGAATGCTCGTTTCAGGGTTTCGTTCTGCAAAAATATCGTTTTATCGAGGTCTCTGGAGGATTGTAACAGGTATGTCGTTTCTTCAAAAATATGCTGTAAGCACTCACGTGTCGAAGGAGGCATACTCAACCTC
The DNA here is from genome assembly GCA_030550675.1 of Chloroflexota bacterium. Lineage (GTDB taxonomy): Bacteria > Chloroflexota > Chloroflexia > Chloroflexales > Roseiflexaceae > Roseiflexus. The sequence continues at coordinate 635 of JAUQOW010000383.1, read as the reverse complement.
CGATAAAATGGCGGGACCGATGTAGGGACTGAGCGATTCGGTGGTGACCAGTTCAACCTTTCGTCCAAAGAGATCTTCGAGAAAGAAGGCGAGGCGGATAAAATTATCGAACGTTTTCTGACCAGGCTGAAACTCAACCAGAATATCGACATCGCTCCCTTCGTGTGGAGTGTTTCTTGCAAATGAACCAAAGATACCGCAGCGTTTGACGCCGAAGCGCTGCAACTCCGCTTGATGCTGGCGCAGAAGGTCTAGAATCTGTTCTCTGGTCTGCACTGCCATAGCATGTCATCTTCTGGTTCGATTGCAGCGATGCCATTATAGCACGTTCCCTTCGACGCTTGACGCTGCCCCCGTGCTGCGCTATGCTGTCAACTCGCATCTTTGCGACGGAGAACGTATGGACTACCAGCAGGCGCTCGATTATCTCTACTCGTTCATTGGCGGGCAGCAGGGAACGCAGCGACCGCCGCCGATGCTCAATCTGGTGCGCACCCGCGCCCTCCTGGCTGCGCTTGGCAATCCGCAGCACGCGATGCCGTCGGTGATCGTCGCCGGAACGAAGGGCAAGGGTTCGACGGCGGCGTTTCTGGAGGCGATGGCGCGCGCCGCCGGATTGCGCACCGGTCTGTGGA
>JAUQOW010000111.1 GCA_030550675.1 Chloroflexota bacterium | reverse complement strand
CAAACGCCGCCGATCTTGGAGGTCGTGGCGCCGCCGTCGGCGCCAATGTAGACGTATCGTTGCGCACTCATGGTGAACCTGGCTTTCCTGTGGATCGCTGAACAAACAGGTTGCACCATTGTAGTCGGTCGCGGGGAGATGTCAAAACAACACTGACATGCTATACTTGGGCGGGTGTGCTTCTTGCGAATTGGAGGGGGATATTGAATGCGCGCTGTCCATCCTGTGGCGCAACGGTTATGCCGCGTTCCCGGTTTTGCCCGACGTGTGGACGGGCGCTGCCGCAGTCGCCGCCGCGTCCCTCTGCGCCGCCGCCAGCAGCGCCGGTCGATCCGCCCATCGAAGGAGCGCTGACGAACAGCAAACGCCTCCAGATCAGCGGCGATACGCTCGATCTGCGCGAACTGATAAACGTGGTAGAATCGAGTGTGCGATGGTGGCAGCGCGGACTGAGCAGCAGCGACGCAGTCACCCGCGAGCAGGCAGCGCGCGCGATTGATGAATTGTCGCAGATTATGCGCAGCCTCTCGCAGCAACTGGCGCAGGGACGCACAACCATCCGCATTACCAGGAGGTTGCCCGCGCTGCGCGCATTCGAGGTCGTCTGCCCGTCGTGCGGCGGCGGCAATCGAGCCAATGCACGTTTTTGCCAGCGATGCGGCGCACTGTTGAACGCCGCGCCACGCTACGGAGTCGGGTCTGTGCAACCACGCGCTCTGACGTTCCACGTCGCTGCGCGCACCGATACTGGACGGGTGCGCCAGCAAAATCAGGATGCAGTATACACCGGCGAGATCGATCTGCCTGGTCAGCAGAAGGCGTACCTCTGCCTGGTCGCCGACGGCATGGGCGGAGCAGCGGCGGGTGAGTACGCCAGTCGTCTCGCCGCCGACGTGAGTCGCGCCTATCTTGAGCAGGAGTCCTCCAGCCGCCTGCCGCTGACCGATGAGGCGTGGCAGGCATTATTGCGCGATGCGGTACGCGCCGCTAATCGCCGGATTTATGATGCGGCGCACGCAGATGCTGCACATCGCGGCATGGGAACCACCCTGACGATCGCCCTGCTCGTCGGCGACCGATTGCATATCGCGTCGGTCGGCGACTCACGCGCGTATCTGCTAAACCTGAACGGCGTCACTGACGATGGGGCGCCATCGGCGCAACTGACATCAGACCATAGCCTGGTGGCGCGACTGGTTGACATCGGGCAGTTGACGCCGGAGCAGGCGCGAACGCATCCGCAGCGCAACATTCTCTATCGTTCGATCGGAACTGATCCGTCGGTTGATGTTGACACGCGCTCGGAAGGGCTTGAGCCAGGCGATATTGTGCTGCTCTGCTCCGATGGGCTGGTCAATCACGTCAGCGACGAGGAAATCGTCCAGATCGCGTGCGGCGAACCGGACCCTGATCGTGCGGCGGCGCGCCTGATCAGCCTGGCGAACGAGCGCGGCGGACGGGACAATATCAGTGTGGTGATGGTCCGTGTTGAAGGCGGAAGGCAATGATGAACGAGGACGCGGTTAGCACACTATGGTGGCGTAACAATGCCTGTCATCTGCACGTCGTGCGGCGCAAGCAACCGTGACAACGCTCGATACTGTCAGTTCTGCGCCCAACCGCTCGCTTCTACTCGCCCATCGTCCGATGATCAAACCTGGCTGGCGGCGCAACTGCTCGCCGAACCCGCTGATTCTCCCAGGACAGCATCTCTAGCGCCTGAACCCTCTGCACCGCTCCAGGGGGCGCTGACGGTCGATAAACCGACCGCTGCACCGCTTATGCGTTTAGACAAGGAGTCTGCCATGGATGCCTCGCCTGCTGCGCCAACCACGCCGTCGCTGTTTGCAGGTCGCTATGAAATCATCGCCGTGTCCGGCGACATGGTCGAGGCGCTTGATCGCCAGCCGTGGCGGCGCTGCTGGTCCTGCGATACGACGCTGAACGAACCGGGAGAAGCGTACTGCACCCAGTGCGGTGCAGCGCTCGATGGTCGTCGCTATCGGGGACAGATCACTGCCGGATCGCCGACTGGTCTGGCGCTTGTCCCGCAAATCACCGACCCCGCGACGCTCGCCTTCCTGCCTCCAATCTGGGATCAGGTGAGCGAGGGTGATCAGACGCTGACGCTGACCCCCGCAGCGCAGCCAACGTCCCTCGCGCTTCCGCTCAGCGAACTCGAAGCCGTCTTCATCGGACGCGATCTGGCGCGTCTTTTGACCCTGCTGCACCAGCAGGGATTCGCGCTTGGCGCCGTCGAGCCGGATGACCTGGACGTCACGCCAGCCCATGCGACTCGCCTGCGGAATGTGCGGCATTTGCACCGGGTTGAAGGGGACGATCGCAGCGCCGACCTGTTCCATCTTGCCGCGCTGCTCGAAGCGCTGACAGCGACCCCGCGCACAACCAGGCGCCTCGACGAGACGGACGCAACGCTGGAAGCCGCCTCAACGCTTGCGGATATCCTGCGCGACATACGCACCGGTCGCCTGACCGACCCTGTCGAACTGGCGCAACGCTTTGATCTCATTATTGCGTACCACACGACCCCAGCGCCGCTGCGGGTGCGGTTCGGCGCCGCTACCGACACCGGCATGGTGCGCGATCTGAATGAAGACGGTCTTCTAGCGCTTGATTTGCGCCTGATTCGCCGCAATCAACCGCGTGAATGGAGCCTGTTTATCGTCGCTGATGGAATGGGGGGGCATAGCGCCGGCGAGGTGGCGTCGGACCTGGCGCTGCGCGGCGCACTGGAGATCGTGCAGCGCGAATATCTGGCGCCGACGGTGGACGCCGACGCGCAGGATCAGGAGGAAGCGCTCCGTGAGGTTGTGCGACGCGCCATACTCCAGGCAAACGAGTACGTCGTGCGCGAGGCGCGCAATCGCGGAAACGACATGGGCACGACCATGACCCTGGCGCTGGTTGCCGGCGATTGCGCGGTGATTGGCAACGTCGGCGACAGTCGCACGTATCTTTTGCGGGAGGGCAATCTCCGGCGCATCACCCGCGACCACTCGCTGGTGCAGCGGTTGGTCGATCTTGGACAGATCACGCCTGATGAGGTCTACACCCATCCGCAGCGCAATGCAGTTCTCCGTTCGCTGGGGGATAAACTCAATATCGAGGTGGATATTTTTGTGGAACGGTTGCGTCCAGGGGATGCGCTGCTGCTGGCAAGCGACGGATTGTGGGAAATGGTGCGTGACGAGCGAATGGCGGAAATCATCGCCGCACACCCCGATCCGCAGGCGGCGTGCGAGGCGCTGATCAGCGCAGCCAACGCCGCAGGCGGCGACGATAATATCACAGTCATTCTGGCATTCTTCGAGGCATACTGAACGATTATGCGATGTCCTGTCTGTAACACGCTCAATCCCGACGGCGCTCCCTTTTGCGCCGAATGCGGCGTCCGCCTGGCGGGCGCAACCATGCCTCCCGCTCTGGCGGCAACGGGACTTCTGCCGCAGCAGACGGTTCTTCAGGGGCGCTATGTTATCGAGCAAAAACTGGGACAGGGCGGGATGGGCGCTGTCTACCGCGCGCGTGATCTGCGCCTCAGCACAGTTACCTGGGCGATCAAGGAGATGAGCCAGGCGCAGATCACTGGACCGCTGGAGCTGCAGGAGGCGCGGGCTGCGTTTCAGCGCGAAGCCGAACTCCTCGCCGGTCTGTCGCATCCGGGATTGCCGAAGGTTGTCGATCATTTCGAGCAGGACGGCAAGGCGTACCTGGTCATGGAGTTCGTTCCCGGCGACTCGCTCCTCGCCGTTGCACGGCGCGAAGGTCTGCCGTTGCCATTGCCGCGCGTCCTCGACTGGGCGCGCCAGATCTGTGAGGTGCTGGACTATCTGCACAACCGACCGACCCCTATTATCTTCCGTGACCTGAAGCCAGCCAACGTGATGCTGACGCCCGAAGGGCGCGTCAAACTGGTCGATTTTGGCATTGCGCGCATCTTCAAACCTGGCAAGGAGCGCGACACGCAGGCATTCGGCACCCTGGGATACAGCGCTCCCGAACAGTATGGACAAAGCCAGACCGACCCTCGCTCCGACATCTATTCGCTTGGCGTGCTGCTTCATCAGTTGTTGACCGGCTACGATCCGACGAGCACGCCGTTTCGGCTGCCGCCAGCCAATCAGATCAATCCTGCCATTCCGCAGCATGTCTCAGATGCAATTGCACGCGCCGTCGATCCCGATCCGAACAGGCGCTTCCCTGATGTGCGCACCTTCTACCAGGCATTGATGGGTAATCAGCAGGTCATCCTTCAGGCAGGCGCCCCGACTGAGGCGGTGCATGCCCGAATGTCCGTCTCCGGCGCCATCGGGCAGACGCTGCCGATTTCATCGCCTGTGTCCGGCGGCGCATCGGCGCAGCCGCCTCCCGTACCCTTGCCGACGACAGGCGTCGCCAATGCCGGGCGATGGATCGGGATCGTGAGTGTCATCTTTATGGGGTTTGCCGCGCTTCTCGTCGCTATTGGCGCTGCAACGACCGGCATCGAAAGCGCACTGGTTGGCGCCGGGTATCTGATCGCATTTCTGCCGTTCGCCACCGGACCGCTCGCATTCCTGCTCGGATTGATCGCGCTGCTCTCGCCTGCCACGCAACAGACGCTCAGGGGGCGTCAGCACGCTATCATTGCCGTTGCAACCGGCCTGGCGACCGGGCTTTTGTGTTGCGGCATCGCCGTGCTGACGGGATCGAGCAGTTAGGGATGGTTGAACAGACGATGAAGCGCAACGATCCGCTGGCATGCGGCGTCTAAACGTACAGTGAATGATGCGTCAGGGAGAAGCGTTATGAATACAGGGGTCACGCTGACGTGCACATGGGGACGCACACCGCTGGTCGCCAGTGCGTCGCCGCAGGTGGCGTATCTGCTCGTGGAAGCGCAGGGATCGGCAGTCGCCGAAAAAGCGCCGCTCAATTTCTGCCTGGTGCTCGACCGTTCCGGGTCGATGCAGGGGGCGAAACTCGCGGCGCTGAAGGAGGCGACGAAACGTGTCATTGATACGCTGACGCCGCAGGACATTGTCTCGATTGTGCTGTTTGACGATACGGTGCAGACGCTTGTGCCCGCCACGTTCGCCGCCGACCGTGATGGGCTTAAAGCGCAGGTTGACGCCATCGAGGAAGCTGGCGGCACTGCTATGTCGGGAGGGATGGCGGCTGGCATTGTGGAACTGCGGAAGAACCGCGATCCCGGACGGGTTGGCGCCATGCTGCTGTTGACCGACGGGCAAACGTGGGGCGATGAGGATCGCTGCCGCGTGCTGGCGCAGGAACTGGCCCGCGACAATGTGCGGGTGACGGCGCTTGGTCTTGGCGCGGAATGGAATGAAAAGCTGCTGGATGACATCGCCGAGGCGACTGGCGGGGTGTCGGATTATATCGCAGATCCGGCGCAGATCACAACGTTCTTCCAGCATGCGGTGCGAACGGCGCAGGGTACTGTGGCGCATGATGCGCGTTTGCTGCTGCGGTTAGTGCGCGACGCAACGCCGCGCGCTGTGTATCGCGCCAGCCCGATCATCGCCAACCTCGGCTACCAGCCGATTGGCGACAGTGAGATTGCGGTACGCATGGGAACCATTGAGACTGATGCGCCATCGAGCGTTATCATCGATATGATGGTTCCGGCGCGCAGTGCAGGGAGTTTTCGGATCGCCCAGGCTGAACTCCGCTACACCCCGGTTGGGGGATCGGAGCAGATGATCAAACAGGACATTCTGCTGGAATTCGTCGCCGACGCGGCACAGTCGGCATACGACCCGCGCGTCATGAACCTGGTCGAGAAAGTGACCGCGTTCAAATTGCAGACGCGCGCCCTGGCTGAAGCTGAGGCGGGCAATCTGACGGGCGCCACGCAGAAACTGCGCGCTGCGGCGACACGACTGCTCGATCTGGGAGAACTCGAACTGGCGCAAAAGGTCGCCGAGCAAGCGGAGCAACTCGATCAGGGTCAGGCAATGAGCGCCGAACGACAGAAAGAACTGCGCTACGCCACCCGGCGCCTGACGCAAAAATTGGAGGAATAGCCTCTTGAAATACGCGGAGGATTGGGAATGATCACGTGTCCAACGTGCGGCGCCCTCAATGAGCCGGTCAACCGTTTCTGCGAGCAATGCGGCGCACGACTCGAGTCAAGCGGTCCGGTTCCATCCGTATCGGTCGCGTCGCCGCCCATCGCCGCCGCTCAGACCTGCCCGAACTGCGGCGTTCCTGTGCTTCCCGGTCAAGCGTTCTGTGAAGAGTGCGGCACAGCGCTGACTGCTGCACCGCCCGCCAGCATGAGTGCACCGCCGATTAGCGTTGATGCGCCCACTATCATGGCGCCTGCGCCCGCTATGCCGGTTGCAGGCTCAATCTGCCCGGCATGCGGACATCAGACGATGCCGGGCGACCGGTTCTGCGATGCATGCGGCGCGGCGCTCACGCCTGCGCCATCCCCGTCAATTGCCGATGTGCCTACCGCTGCGGCGCCCGAACCGCCATGGGCTGCTCCTGCGCCTCCGGCGCCTCACCCCGCGCCAGTTGAACCGACCATGCCGACGCCGATTGCGGCGGCGCCTCAGCCCATCCCGCCAGCAACGCCAGTCGAACCGCCAGCGCCTCGGGCGCACGAAGCGGTCGCAGCGCAGGTCGCGGCAACCGAGCCACCGTCCGTTGCGCCAGCAGCGCCTGTATCTGACGCGCAGGCGGAATATGAGGCGAAACGCCAGGCGCTGCTCGACGAGATTGCACGTCAGGATCAGATTATTGCCCAGCTTGAGCAGATGCAGGCAACGTTTGGCGCCGCGACGCCCCACGCAATCACCCTGGCGCTCGATGAGGCGCGCAGCGCCCGGGCAAAGGCGCAGGCGGAACTTGATGCGCTGCAACCGCCGCCGCCGCCTGTTGATCCGGCAGTCGTCGCCGCCCTCAACGATGAGATCGCCCGGCAGCAGCAGATCATTGCCCAACTTGAGCAGATGCAGGCGACATTTGGCGCTGCGACGCCTCATGCAATTGGGCTGGCGCTGGCAGAGGCGCGTGATGCGCTGGCAAAAGCGCAGGCAGAACTGGCGGCGCTCGGTGTTGCTCCACCCGCTGCCGAAACGACTGCACCCGCGGCGCCGCCTCCACCGGTCGCCGCCGAACCTGTTGCACCGCCGTCTGCTCCGGTTATCGCTGAACCTGTAGCGCCGCCTGCGGCACCGCCGGTCCAACCCGCTGCGCCGTCGCCCTTTGCCGCGCCGCCGGTATCCGATACGGCAGTGACAGTCACCTCGCCGCCTGAAGCGCTTCCGTCAGCCGCGACGGTGCTGGCGCCGCCAACCGGTCCGCGCCTGGTGTTCGAAAACGGACAGGAAATTCCCGTCCCAACGGATAAGACGGAGATCACCATCGGACGTGAAGACCCGATCAGCGGCATTCACCCGGAGATTGATCTGACGCCTTTCGGCGGCGAGAGCGGCGGCGTGAGTCGCCAGCACGCACGCCTGATCCATAAAGGCGGGCAGTGGTCAATCGTCGATCTGGGCAGCACAAACTATACCAGAGTGGACGGTCTGCGCATTGAGCCAGGCGCGCCGCATCCGTTGAAAGACGGAGCGCGTCTGCAATTCGGGCGACTGACGGTGACGTTCAGGGTGTAACTGCCAGCCCCTCTCTTCTCAGGTGTAAAGTTCTTCAGGAGCGGGGGCGTTTTCCGTGGCTTGACACCCTCTTTCCCCTCATCCTCCCGTCCCCTTCTCTCCCTAAAACCCGCATATGGGGATTAGGGGGAGAAGAAGCCTCCTGATGACTTGAATGGGTGATGCAACATGAGCTAGAAAAAGCCGACCTTGTGAGCGACCCCTCCCCCGCAATGCGGGAGAGGGGAGGGCGTGTTGGTGTGCGACGGTTATTGCCGGGGCGAGTTACGATGCCAGCGACAGGTTCTTGAACGCCTCCACCTGAGCGCGAATGGCGCGTTCAGTTGGCAGCCGTTCGATGCTTGATGCGCCAAAGAAGCCTGCGATGCCGGGCATGCGCTTCAGAGCGATGCCCACCTGGTCGGGTTCATCGAACGGACCGCCATGGCAGATCACGATAATGTCTGAGCGCACCTGTCGTCCAGCTTCGGCGATCTCCATAACCTTCTCGATCGCCTCATCGAGGGTCAATGCCACGCCAGCGCCGATGCTTCCCGAAGTAGTCAGACCGACGTGAGCCACCAGTTGATCAGCGCCAGCGCGCGCCATCTCGCGCGCCTGATCGGCGTCGAAGACGTAGGGCGAGGTGAACATGTCCATCTGATGCGCCAGACGGATCATTTCGATTTCCTTTTCGTACCCCATGCCAGTGGCTTCCAGGTTGGCGCGGAAGTTGCCATCGATCAGGCCGACCGTAGGAAAATTCTGCACGCCGGAAAAGCCAATCTCGCGCAACTGCTTGAGAAACACTGGCATCAGGCGAAACGGATCGGTGCCGCACACCCCGGCAAGCACGGGCGTATGCTTCACCACTGGCAACACTTCGCTGGCCATTTCGACCACAATGCCGTTCGCGTCGCCGTAGGGCAGCAACCCGGCAAGCGACCCGCGCCCGGCCATGCGATACCGTCCTGAATTGTAGATAATGATGATGTCCGCCCCGCCTGCCTCTGCGAATTTGGCAGAAATACCCGTGCCAGCGCCAGCGCCGACAATCGGTCTGCCAGCAGCAATCTGAGCGCGCAACCGTTGCAGGATTTCCTCACGAGTGAAGGTCATGCTACGCCTCCTGACCGATCTGTCCGGACTGTGCAATCAGATCCAGCAGGGTTCGGGCGACCTGGCTTGAAAATGCCGGATCGTTGATGTTCGCGTCAATTTCAACGTAGGGAATACCTGGCTTCAGATGCCGTTTGATCGTCTCAAAACAGGCGCGATCAGCCTCCGGATCCCAGAAATCGCCTTCGGGACTGTCCAGCATCGAAACGCCCTTGAGCGGGATCAGAACGGCGACAGGTCCATGCGACTCGTTCGCCGCACGGGCGAGCATTGCACCGATTTTGATATTCTCTTCGACATTGGTGCGCATCAGGGTAACGTTTGGATTCCACTGATAGAGTTTGCGATTCCGGTACTTTTCGGGAACGGTGTCGATGCCCCAGAAGTTGGCCATATCGACGCAGCCGGGGACCAGCACCGTCGGAATGCCAGCGCGCGCCGCTGCCAGGCACCGCTCCGGTCCGGCGCTCAATACCCCGCCGCACACCTCATCAGCCAGCTCAGTTGTGGTGATGTCAAGCGATGCCGTGATATAGCCGTCGGCGATCAGTCCTTCCATCGCCCGTCCACCTGTGCCAGTGGCGTGGAAGACGAGCACTTCGTACCCTGCCGCTTCCAGAATACTGCGCGCGTTGTCCACGGCAGCCGTGGTGTTGCCAAACATCGAAGCGACAATCAAAGGAGCATCTTCTGCCGTCTGTGGCATTTCCATGCTGACCATGCCGCTGATAGCGCCAGCGGCATTGGCATAGATGGCGCGACTGATGCGATTGATCCCTGCGACATCCACCACTGAGGGCATAAAGGTGATGTCCTTGACGCCTGCGTAAGCGGAGACATCGCCGCCGCCAACTGTTGAAACCATCACCTTGGGCACGCCGACCGGCAGAGTGCGCATGGCAGCCGTGGCGATCGACGTTCCGCCCGATCCCCCCATGCCCAGAATACCGTGCAGCCGACCCTCATCGTACAGCCGTCGCACGATTTTCGCCAGCCCTTCCGCCATGACTCGCATGGCTTCGTCTTTGTGGCGCCCATCCGCCAGTACAGACAGGTCGCCATTGCCTGCCGCCGCCACCTCAGCCCGTGAGATGTCGGGCGGAAATGCCGGCTCTCCCATCACGCCAAAATCCACCACCAGCGTTTGCAAGCCGCGCTGCACGATCAGATCGCGCACGAAGGCGAATTCTCTACCTTTCGTGTCCAGCGCTCCGACAAGTACGACGGTCCTGGTCATAGCCCGTGCCTTTCCAGATCTGCGTTGCTCCATAACAACATCGTAGCATAGACGACTGCAGCCCCGAGTCAGTGAGCCGAACATCCAGGGCCACGCCTGGCGGCGGGCAGGCGCCCGCACGCAGGGCGCGATGAAGGAGATGACCGTCACCCAGGGTCAGTGAGCCGAACGTCCAGAGCGGTGTCCAGTGGCGGCGGGCAGACGCCGCACGGGGTGCGTTGGTGCAGGTGATGGTCATCGCCGGGGATCATGGCCACACTCGCACCTGGAAAGTCGCAATTTCCCGCGCATCGCTGCGGTCGATATAGACTTCAATCTGCCAGTCGCCATCCATCGAGAAAAGCAGCCCGTCCGCGCGGTAGCGTCCATCCGGCAGCGGTTGCGCAATGACTTCCGGCGATGCCATGCCGTGCTGCCGCATCATTGGCACGACACTGACCGACTCAATGGGTCCAGGTTGCACTCCTTCGCGGTGTTCGATGGTGATGATGGCGGGGTGTTCTCCGATACGGCGTTCTTCGAGCGTCAGGGTCACATTGTAACTCAACGTCTGCACGGTCGATGGTCCCTCTGCCGCGCACCCGGGGAGGAGCAGCAGCGCCAGGAGCAGGAACGCTGTCAGAGCACGAACTATCGCCAATGGAACACGGATTCGCACGGGTTGAGACGGATTCATACGGATCAGACGATGTACGCCGTGACGAACAACGCTCTACTTCGCGGATTGCACTTCGAGCGTCGCTGGTACAGTGATGACCTGACCGGCGCGACGGAACTGGAACCACGCCTGGTAGACGCCAGGGCGCGGGAAGTTGTGCACAAAGCGCAGTTCTGGTCCGTAGCGCAACATACTGCCGGGGGCGGCGATGGGTGCAGCGGCGTGAATATGGCTGAACAACGCCTCGTTGACATGCCGCATCATCAGGTGCCCGCCCATCCCCAACCAGGGTTCCAGGTCGCGCACCGGGCCATTCACATCGCTCACCATGACTGAGAGGGTCGTCAACTGGCCGCTGCGCAGCGGCGCGGGCTGCGCGCGCACCTCGACAGTCAGATCGCCTATCGAGCGCACCCCCAACCCGGGCGCAGGCGGCGGCGCCGTGTCGATCTGCACCTGTCCGCCGACTGCGAAGCGCCCGGTGACCACCTGCAAACTGCCGCCGTGTCGCATCAGTTCCGCATATGCAGTATACATGCCAGGACGATCAGGGACGAGCGTGACAGCGTACAATCCTGGCGCGACCCGCGCAGGGTGCAGGTGCGCAAAGAACCCGCCGCTGTCATCGACGACGGCGAGGTGCAGCAACGCATCGTGGTGCGGTGAAAGATCGTCGGCGGGCAGACCAGTGGCGCCATCGCGCAGGTCGAGGGTCATGACAAGCGGCGCGCCAGCATCCGGCGTCTGCGGCTCGGTTGCCAGCAGCAGGTTGATATGCGGCGCGCCGCCGCTGTAGGTTGGCACGGCAGGCGTCGTTTCCGCCTGGAGCGGCATAAATTGCAGCCAGGCAAGCACGGCGGACGCCACTGCCGAGGCAAAAGCGGCATAGTTCAAAACTCGCAGCGCACCGGCAAAGCCAGGGCGGGCGTGGCGACCGCCAGCGCCGACAGCGGCGCCTGCCAGCAGACTGACAATCAGCACCCCCAGGGCAATCGCCAGCGGAATCGTAGTTGGCGGCAACGGCGGTTGAAAGACCGTCACCGGGATGCGCATGACCCCCTCGCCAGGGGCGCCGCGTGCGACGATTTCGACCTCCCAATCGCCGGGAGCGTTGATGTCGAGACGGGTAGTGACGCTGAACGCGCCATTGAGACTCAACAACGCCGCAGGCTTTTCGGGGAACGGGCTGCCGTAGCGCGTCAGGCGCACCTCGAAAGTCTCAGGCAGCGGTGCGCCGTCGGGAGCGATGTCGACCAGGAGCGGACCAGGAAGCGCAGGAGGAATGGTGATCGTAACCGCCAGTTCGTAGGGACCGGCATCCATCACAATCGTCTGGACCGGACCGGCGTCGCCGACGTGCGCCGAGGCTGGCGGCACGGCAATCAGCGCCAGAAGCGCAATGAGCGCACCGACTGCAAGCCACCGTCGCGCTTGTGAACAAAAGCACAACATAGTGCTGATATAGTACCACAGATTCACGGTATTCGCACACGCCTAAATTGCTGCATATCGGCGGCGGAGGCGCACCTGTCGCTCACTGCCGGGGTGCATCGTCCATTGCGCCCCGATGCCTTGCCGTCGAACCCAACCGACGGCAGGCCACACAGCGCGATCTCATTCCAGGTTATGTCGCATTGCCAGCCCGGACCCACCGGCGCCCGGACGAGCGTCACACCGTTCCCCTGAATGAGACGGGCGCCGTAGTCGCCATCGTCCACCCTTCGTGGAACATCTCTGCGGCGCCCCAGAACGTCCACAGACAGACGACCAAAACGCAGAGGATCAGCGCCAGCGTTCCTGGAGAGAGGGCGATTCGCTGTGTCAGCCGCACATTGCACCTGCACCCTGGTATATCCGCTCAGATGATGACAGGAAGAGCCGTCTGCCGATTTGTGTCCGGTCCCCTCGCAGCATGTTGCTATAAAGCCACATCTATGGTATCATATTAATAGAGGGATAATGCTCCGTTCCCTGAAAGGCCACAGGGGATGCGCCAGCGGAGCATCCTCCGTTCGGCGACGTGGCGCACCGCCGGACGCGCCCCTGTTGTCGGGCCGGAGCGCCCGGTAACAGGGGCGGTTGCTCATTAGCGGAATTGCTAAGCTGGTCTGAGTAATACTGGTTCTGTCTAAACCTGACTCCGATGTGGTGCGTTCTGCTGCATCGGGGTTAAGTTTTTTCATCATAGGAAGGTCAACCTCAACCCGAACAAACACGCTTGCACCCGTGGGGCAGTTAGCGTTGGCTGAGCCTGTCGAAGCCAACGCCGAATCACGAGATTGTCCAATATCTAGTTGATCTTCCTATGAGATTCGTCTGTATGCTCTGCTATGCATCGCCGGGACGCACGCAGACGCTCGCCTGACGCCGCGCAGCACGGACACGGCGGACTTTGAGATTGGCTCTCCGCCTTCTCGCCCGACGGTTGATGGCCTTTGAATACCTATTCCGCTCTCTGCCTCCCCGCCCGGCGAAGCTGCGGGCTATGGCATGCGAAGCCCGCCTGCGCGGGCTGGACGTGGCGATACCGGATTCTTTTCTCAAAAATCATAAGCCCTGGCTGAGATTGTGCAAGCCTCAAAGGCGCTTCAATGCTCTGAGCGAGAGCTTTAGCCCGCAGCGCTACTGCCGCCTGACACGCCCTGCATCTCTGCAACCGCACTACCGGACCACCAGAGGCAACGACACGACCCCCATCTCAAACGCCCCAATGTCACACTGGCCGCCCTGCGGACGGGAGACGCCGCGCTGGTCGGTGGCGGCGCAGGAGGCGTTGTCACCAGCGTTGATCGCCGGGCTGCCCGCAGTGAGCGGGAAATAGGCGGGCAAGCCGGTCAGCGCGCCGAGGTTGGGGTCCTGCCCGACGATATTGCCATTCACGCCGTTCGTCAATCCGCAGGCGCTGGCAGCGCTTTCGATAAGATTGTTATTGTTTGTTCCGCTCAATGTGCCAATGCAATCGCCGCCGCTCGCGCTTTTGGCGATGATCGTGTTCTTGAGCGTCGCGCTGCCGCCGTTGATCCGGATGCCGCCGCCAGCGGTGCTGGCGCTGTTGCCGGAGAAGGTGCTGTTGACGATTGTCAGCGTGCTGCCAGGATTGTTGTAGATTCCGCCGCCGCTGTTGGTGGCGCTATTGCCGGAGAAGGTGCTGTTTGCCACGGTCAGTGCACCGCCAGCGTTGTCGATGGCGCCGCCGAAGGTTGCGCTGTTGTTGGAGAAGGTGCTATGAGAGATGGTCAGTACGCCGCTGCTGAGGTTGACGATGCCGCCGCCGCTGCCGGCGTTGTTGCCAGAGAAGGAGCTGTTGATCACCGTCAGTGTGCCAGAATTGGCAACGCCTCCTCCACTAATTAGGGTGCTTGCATTGGCGATGGTCAGGTTGCGCAGGGTGAGGCTGGCGCCATTGTCCACCGTCATCACTCGCACAGCATTATTGCCGCTGATAGTGATGCTCCCGCCGCCGTCAATCGTCAGCGTTCCCGCGCCGCTCACAATGTTCGGCAGAAACAAGCCAAGCGTAATCGTCCCGATCACGCTGAAGGTGATGGTATCGTTGCCGGCGCTCCCTGCGCCGCAGTTGGCGTTGGCAGGAGCATTGTTCGCCGCCAGGATTGCTTCACGCAGGGTGCAGAACGTGTTGTTCGTCGTGTTATCCGCCAGCGAATTGACGACATACCCCGCCGCGTACGCAGGCGGAGCGTGCTGCCGCGCGAACAGCATCACAACCAGCAGCAGGGCGAAGACCAGACGCAACTGTTGCATTACGACCTCCTGGAATGCGTGCACCGAACAGGATACCGGGTGTCAGGGAATGCGGTATGCTAGCAAGACGATCTCAGTAGAACGCATGTCGCTCGTGCCGCTCGATTTGACCATGCCCGCGCCCGGCGCACCAGGCGATATTGGCGCTGTTGAGCGTGAACGCGAGCGCGCCGGAAAAGCGATCTCTATTCCTCGGAGCGAAACTCTGATGGCGATTATCCGATGTCGCCCAGGACGGCGCGTGTTGGTCGTCCTGGGTTAGCGTTGGCTTCGACAGGCTCACAGCCAACGCCGGTTGTTGCCCGGCGGTTGATGGACTCTGAATACGTATTTGGCTATCCGCCCGCACGCCCGGCGGCTGATGAAGATTAAGTCCGGTATGCGGGCTGGCGCATGAATTCGCGCCTGTGGGACCCCAGTTGACCACCCGCCTGCGCGCGCGGGACAGCGTCGGCGCAGGCCGACGCTG
>JAUQOW010000382.1 GCA_030550675.1 Chloroflexota bacterium | reverse complement strand
GGCGCCAGCAGCGGCAGCCAGACTCCGCGCTCAGCAGCCGCCAGCGCCAGCGCCGCAGCGCCAATCAGGAGCGCGCCCCCGGCTGAAGCGCCGAGTCCATAGAGCGTCACACCGCCGGACGCGCCAGGCGGCACGATCCGACCAGAGGTGATCAGACGCGGCGGATGCGGACTGAGGACGCCGATCTCAGTTGCCCAGGTATCGGCGGTTACCGTCGCCATGATGCCGACATATGCCGCCAGCAGCATCACCGGTTCGCCCGTCAACCCGTAGGCGACAGCAAGCGCCGCGCCTGCGCCGCCATTGGCGAGCGCCTGCCAGAGATCGCGTCGTCCGCCTTTCTCGAACTTCTCACCGGCAATTCGCTGCTTCTGCGCCTGACGAAAATGGGAGAGCGCGCTGGACGTCACAAAAAAGACAATCAGTACACACCCCCACGTCCACCCGCCGAAACCAAAGGTCAATGTGCCGGTAATAACCGCGCCAAGCCAACCGCTGCGGTCAAGCGATTGTCGGCGGTAAGCGACGGCGCCAATTACGGTGCTCAACACCAATCCGGCAGCAATGCGAGGAACATCGATCATGGCGTTTTATGCTGGAAACAGAACGCCATGCATCATACCACAAGGTGCGAGGCACGAGGCGCGAAGCGTGAGAGGCAGGTGAGGAGATCCACGTAGGGGCGCGGCGGCGCTGCGCCCCACAGCGGCGAAGATTGAAGGTGAAAACCAGCCTGACCTTTGAGGTCTCTGCCGCTGCCCGTGGTGTGTGAAGGAACGTCGCCAGCGAAACGTTCCTCGATTGCTCCAGGCATGCGGCCTGACCTCAAAGGTCGTAGCGGAAGAAACTAGCCCCTACCCCCCTCGATCCTCCGCGCAAGCGCCGTCAGTGCGTGGTCCAGATCTGGTCCAATAAAGTCAGCGACCTGATCCGCAGGCACCATCGCTGCCAGCGGTCCGAGCATCGGCGCGAGGTCAACTGTCAGTTTGACGCGCAGATCTGTCCCTTTCCCATCCGGCACGAAGGACCAGCGCGACTCAACCGTCACCGGATGGCGCGACGTAAAAACGACCTCCTTATCCTGTTGCCAGGATACATCGCCTTCCGAGCGAATGGTCGCAAACGGTCCCATAGCCATGTGCGCGGCGACTCGCGCACTCGAGGCGTCACGATGCAGCACTTCGACCTTCTTTACCCGCGGCAGCAGCCCTGCCAGAGTCTGCGGATCAGAAAGCGTCGCAAAGACGCGATCCGCGCTCGCCGCAATGCGTCGGTTGCGCTCGACCGTCACTACCAGACCATTATTCGCTTTCGTTTTCCCCCACGTCAGATTGCCGGGTCGGACCGTGTTCATGTGCGCCTCCTGTACGGCGAAACGCCGCGACCGTCAAGGATACGACGAGCGTTGCGGGCATTGGGGTTGCGGAGATCATCTACCTTACAACTGCTCTCATTATACTACGATCTTGTGCAATCGATGGATGTAAGGTGTGCAGAAACTGGAGAGATCGCCAGGCTGCACCCATCCGTCCCAATCCAGGCGTATTCGTATCCCATCACGTACCTGACTGCACCCTGGCGAAACAAGGTATGCTATAATATCGATAGCAAACGACAACCTGCATCCATCAGGCGACGGAGAGGATCATCATGGCAGAAAAGAAGTCGAAAACCGACGTTACCGCGCGCGACAAGACGGGCAAGCCAACCAATCGCAATTGTGCAAACTGCGGCGAGCGCATTATGAATGACCGCGAAATGGTCGTGGTCATGGACGGTCGGCGCCGCAACAAGACGTACCATCACCGCGCATGCTTCCAGAAAGCGGTGGCATAAGCGCGTTTCAGGACTCTGACGAGCTTCATCGGCTCATCCGTTGCGTGCGGGTGAGCCGATGTATTATCTGAGGCGTCGTATGGTCGAAGATCGCACACAGATCGAGTTTCCAGCGCAGGGAACGACAACAATTGTGCTGTGTGAGCCGTTTGGCGTGTTGTGCTGTCGGGCGTCCGGTCCAGGCGGGCATCCGCTGCGCGTGCTGATCGACACCGGCACTGATCCTTCAGCCGTCGACGCGCGGCTGGCGCGCCGCCTTGCGCTGCCGACCGGCGGCAGCGGCGTCGGGCATGGCGCCGCCAGCGACTCTGTCGCCTTCACCGAAGCCGTGTTTCCCTGGCTACGTCTGGGGAACGCCGACGCTCCCGGCAATCAGGCGCTGACCATCCGCGATCTCTATGCACCGGCGCTCGATCTGAGCGGCTTACCCTTCGCCATAGACGTCGTCATCGGGTATAGCGTGCTGCGTCACCTGACGTTGCGGATCGACTTCCGCACGCGCTCGCTGACGCTGGCGCATCCCGACCTGGGATTTCCGTCCCTCGGCGCCGCTGGCGTTGCCATGCCGCTCTCGTTCTTCGAACATTTTCCGGCGATTGGGGATCTGGTCATCGATGGCGTGGTCATCCCGCAGGCGACGATCGATACCGGCTCGAACGCCGAGATTACCGTCGGACCCGATCTGGCGGCGCGGTTGGGGATTCGTGAAGACAGCGCCGACGTGCGCATCGTTCGCGGGGAAGGCTTCGGCGGCGGCGGCGACGTCGTGCGTCGCCGCTTCAGTCGGGTGCGGCTGGGACCGTTCACCCTGACAGATGTCGATATCGACGCACCGCTTACCTGGGCAGGCGATCTGGGGCGCGCATCACGCGCCAACATCGGCATGCAGTTGCTGGCGCGCTTTGCAACTGTGGTGATTGATTATGGACGAGGGCAGGCGGGGTTTGAACCGTTCTAGAAACGTTCTCGCACATTACCCGCACTTCGGGCATTCCTCATCAGCGTATGGCCCGTGATCGGGGCAATCGCCGCCTGGCGCATCTTCCGGCAAATCATCGTAATCCATGGCGCTGACTCCTCCAGGGTTTGATCATCCTGGAGGAACCATACGCCCCGGAAGCGTGTACTACCAACACGAGGACATGACGGAACGATTAATGTGCGCTGCAGCATTTCTCGAAGAGGTTGGCGCGCAGACGCAAAGCCGCGCAATCAATATGACTCGCCCCTGCTTCTTCGCGCCTTTGCGTCAGACTTTCTGCACAACCCTAACCGGAAGATGCGCCGCTTCCGCCCAACATCCGCCGCACCAGCGCCCGTTCTTCGGGACCGAACGCGCCAAGCGCCCAGAGCGCCGTCACATAGACTGGCGCTCCGACGACGATCGCCAGCCACGGCGAGAGGGCGAGGACGGGACTCATGGCAGCGCCCATCACGAGTGAGGCGACTGCCGGACGCCACATGAGACGCAGAAGCGGCGGCTGCGCCCGTTCACGCCGTAGGGTGCGCAAAAACGGAATGAGCAGCGCCAGTTCCGTGGCAACGGTCACG
>JAUQOW010000381.1 GCA_030550675.1 Chloroflexota bacterium | reverse complement strand
TTCTTGGCGATGAAGCGCGGGTCGCGCGTGTAATTTTCGCCGGTGATGGGGTCGCGAATGTCGCAAATCAATGCCAGCGTGGGGATTTTCAGCATCGGGTCGATAAACGCGGTGTCCGGATCGGGAACAACCAACATGTCGCTCTCGTTGATCGCCTGGAAGCCGCGAATCGACGATCCGTCAAAACCGATGCCATTCACAAAATCATCTTCTGTCAGTGCGCTGGCAGGCAGTGAGAAGTGTTGCCAGGTGCCCGGGATGTCGGTGAAGCGGACATCTACCATCTTGATGTCGTGCTCCTTGATCATCGCCAGGACGTCTTTTGGTGTCATTCCCATTGAGGTGTCCTCCCGAAATGTCGTGCGCCATGTCGTGGACAACGCCTAAGCGCAGATGACAGGCATGGTCATCCGCGCCGCATCGTTGCATGACATGTGCCGGAAACGTTCAATACTCCGATTATAGAGGGCGATCATCATTTGCGGTAGGGCGACTCGGTACGAAGATGAGCAAGCGTGGTTTGGATGGAATGACTAAATAGCGGGCGCGAGGCGAGGGCGAGAGGTGACAGGCGCGAGGCGCGGGGCGAGAGGGTCTCGCGGGTGTAGAGTTTTCAGGCGCGCCCTCGCGTTGCATCGCTCAGGGGTGCATTCGGGCTATTCATTTCTCCATTCGCTGACAGCGCACGCTTTCCTCATATTCTTGCAGCATGGTTTCGTTTATCATGATACTGACGTTCTGGCTGGCAATTTCGTGAAAGAGCATACTATGCGCATTTCCTTGCTTCACCGCCTGCGAGCATCTCTCCTCCTGATCCTGCTTCTGTCCGGTTCGCTGATCCTCCCGGTTGCATCAGGTCAGGCAGAATCTGCCGACAGCGTGCGGGTGATCGTTGTCCTGCGCGCGCCTGCGGCGGCGGATCGCCATGAGGGCGTGACGCCTTCCGGGTTGGCGCAGGCGCAGGAGCATGTCGTTGCAACCGCCGCCGCCGCAGGCGCGCGCGAGATCGCCCGTCTGCACACATTGCCCGTGGTAGTGCTGGAAGCGCCGCGCACGGTTGTTGAGCGCCTGGAGCGCTACCCGCAGGTCGCCTATGTTGCGGAAGATATGCTGGCAGCG
Organism: Chloroflexota bacterium; assembly: GCA_030550675.1. Taxonomy (GTDB): domain Bacteria; phylum Chloroflexota; class Chloroflexia; order Chloroflexales; family Roseiflexaceae; genus Roseiflexus. The sequence goes on along the minus strand of JAUQOW010000381.1, from coordinate 2,281 downwards.
CCGCATCTGACCGGCAGCGTCGCGCTGATCAGCGCCGATGCGGCGCACCACGAGACTACCGGCGCTGGCGTGGCGATCGCCATTCTCGATACCGGAGTCGATGCATCCCACCCATTCCTCAGCGGACGCGTGATCGCCGAGGCGTGCTTCTCGACGAACAAATCAGGCGATGGCGCGACGTCGCTCTGCCCCGGCGGGTCAATTGAAGTCATCGGTCCTGGCGCGGCTGCGCCCTGCACGGTTGCAGGGTGCGACCACGGCACGCATGTCGCCGGGATTGCCGCCGGGAATGGCGGCGTGGCGCCAGGTGCGTCGATCATCGCCGTTCAGGTCTTCTCAAGGATTGCCAATTGCTCAGCCTACTCGCTTCCCTCGCCGTGCGCTCTGGGATATGTCTCTGACCAGTTGCGCGCGCTCGACTGGCTGGCGTCAACGTCCTTCAATCCGCCGCTGGCGGTCGTCAATTTGAGCCTGGGTGCGGGAACGTTCACCAGCGTTGACGCATGTGAAAGCAATCCAAACGGCGCGGTGCTGAAAGCCGCCATCGCCGCACTGCGCGCCCAGGGGGTGATCACCGTCGCGTCGTCAGGCAATGACGGCGCCGCCAGCGCACTCAGCCTTCCGGCATGCCTGTCAAATGTCGTCAGCGTCGGCGCTACCACCAAAACGACGCCGGAGCAGGTTGCGTGGTTCTCGAATAGCGCGTCCTCTCTGACGCTGCTGGCGCCAGGGGTTGCGATCACGTCTTCCGTGCCAGGGGGCGGATTCGCTTCCAAATCGGGCACGTCGATGGCGGCGCCGCACGTCGCGGGGGCGCTGGCGATCCTGCGCTGCGCGCGTCCTGGCTATGCGCCGGACGCCTATGTGTCGGCGCTCGTCAGCACCGGTCAACCGATTACAGATACACGGAACGGACTGACCAGACCGCGCGTCAATGTGTCTGCTGCGGTCAATGCGCTGGCGCCGCTCACTCCCAGAGCGTTCCTGCCAGTGGTTGCGCGATAGCTCCGTTTGAGGCGACATTCAAGGTTGACGCAAAGACGCACGGCGTCTCTGGATGTTCGTTGCAAGCGCCTGATCAATCGCAGCGATGAGCAACGCGAAGGCGCAGAGGCGCAAAGCGTTTTTGGATGAAGCAGGCATAAAACAGGTGGATAAAAGCGCCGGGATGCAAAGATGCGCAGCGTTTTTTAGGACAGAGCCGCAGGCTCATGAGCCTTCAGAAATACATCCGGCAGATCTGTGCCGCCGGTTCGCGCAATCTTTGAGCGGCGGGCTAAAGCCCTTGCTCAGGACGTGAAAGCCCCTGCGGGGCTCGCACGCGCTTAGTGACGCATGGACAACGGCTGCGACATAGCGTATGCTAGTGGGCGCGCTGTCGTCTTCTACAAAACAGTGGCTGCGTCTCACAGCCATTATCCTACGACTGGGAGAAAACGATGCACACCCAATGGTCCGCTGTCGACGAATACATCAACAGCCTGTTTCCCTCTGACTCTGCGCTTGATGCTGTCCTGCACGCCACGCGCGCGGCCGGGATGCCGCAGATCAACGTCTCGCCGGTTCAGGGGCGGTTGCTGCACGTCCTGGCGCTGGCATGCAATGCGCGGAAGATTCTGGAAATCGGGACGCTGGCGGGCTACAGTGCGATCTGGATGGCGCGCGCGTTGCCTGCCGATGGGAAACTGATCACGCTGGAAGCCGACCCCAAGCACGTCGATGTGGCGCGCGCCAACATCGCGCGCGCCGGTCTTGCTGATCGCGTGGAGGTGCGGTTGGGAACGGCGCTGGACATTCTGCCGAAGCTTGCTGTCGAAGAAGCAGGACCGTTTGACCTGGTCTTCATCGACGCCGACAAAGAGAATCTGACGGTGTACTTCGATTGGTCGGTGCGCCTGGCGCGTCCTGGCAGCCTGATCATCGTCGATAACGTGATCCGTGGCGGCGAGGTGCTGAATAGTTCGAGCAGCGACGCCGGGTTGCAGGGGGTGCGCCGCTTCAACGAGGCGCTTGCCGCCGACCCGCGGGTGACGGCGACAATCCTGCAGATGGTCGGGAGCAAGGGGCATGATGGAATGGCGCTGGCGGTGGTGAGGGGTGAGAACCGGGAACTGAGAACCGAGAACCAAGAACTGAGAACCAGGAACTGAGAACTGAGAACTGATCCGTCCGAATCCATCTTGATCCGCGCGTATCCGTGTTCTATGACAAGCCATACCCCTATGTACGATATTCTCTTCGAACCGGTGCGAATTGGACCGGTGACTGCGCCGAACCGGTT
>JAUQOW010000110.1 GCA_030550675.1 Chloroflexota bacterium | reverse complement strand
CACAATGGCGACAGGAGCGTTCGGCGCCAGCGCAGCATATGGTTCCGTGCGGCACCCGTCGAACGATGGCGGCAGCGGCGTCGCCGCTGGCGACGGCGTTGAAGGACGGACGGGCGAGGTCGCCACCAGCGACGGCGCGGGCGAAGGGCGGATAACCGGCGTGGCGTCACCCGCCGGTACGCGCTCGCCGTTGCACGTCTCCGGCGCCCACAGCCCCGCCTGCGCCGCGCGCGCAGCGCGTTCCGCCGCCTTGAACTGCGCCTGGTAGCGGTGAGGCGTGCGGAACGTGTATTCAAAGCCATACCCCTGGGCAATGATCTCATAGTTCGCCAGGCGCCCGTCAGGGAGCCAGACAAAGCGCAGCAATCGGTTGAACCGGTCGCGGTTGTCCTGACTGGGATCCGCTTCGAGGAATACCGTCTGACCTTCCAGCATTGCGCGAGTGAATGCCGCCGCTTCGCGCCCAAAACATTCGACCGGACGCGACGGATGCGATGTCTCCGGCGTGTCGACGCCAATCAGTCGCACGCGCTCTCTCACTCCGTCAAGTGACACCTCGATCGTGTCGCCGTCGGTGACATTGGTGACGACGGCGCGCTGAAGTCCCTCCGGGAGCGCGAGCGATGTCGGTGAAGGCGGAAGCGGAACCGGGGCGGGCGCCGATGCGTTTTGCGGCGGGCGCGTTGAGGCGGCGTCGGGAGGAAACAGATCGCTGCGGGACGAAATGAACGCGATGATCAGCGCCACGACAGCAACGATGATGATCACGCCAACCGCAATCGACAGCGTCCGTCCCAGACACGAACGGCGAGAACGAATATCGTTCATCCAGAAGCGCCATGCGCGCTGGAGCCACCCTGCCCGACGACCGGCAGTGCGTTGACGACGTTTCGTTGCGGAACGACTCACGATGCCCTCTGCATCTGGCTCAACACACAAACCCCACCGTGCGGTGCGGTGGGGTTTGCTGGTGTGCCGCCCGGGTTGTGGAGCGGGAGACGGGATTCGAACCCGCAACCCTCTGCTTGGGAAGCAGATGCGCTACCATTGCGCCACTCCCGCGTGCATACATACTGTAACAGTTTCGGCGATTTCTGTCAAGATCGCCCGGCGCCCAAAACTCTCTTGCGCGAATGTTAAGTTTATGCTAAGATTACGTTATCTCCTTCTCCTCTCTTCTCTCACTGAGGGCGTCTGATCGGGGTCAGGCGCCTTCAGTGATTCATGCGCAGCGCCTGATCGTACAGCGGCAGTGTCAGGGCGATGAACCGATCCGCCGTGCGCCAGCTGTGATCGCCGTCGGGCAGCACCGGGTCTTCCAGCGCATTGGCAAGACCGCGCGCGCAGGCACGCCAGCAGATGTTTGCCGCGGTAGTAGTTTGACTGCCAGGGTTCCTGCGATTCGGGACCATACGCCACGATCCAGGCGACGCCCGCAAGATCCTCGCGTCTGCCGCGCAGAATCACATTTGGCGCATTGTGTTGGGCAATAAACGCCAGATCACGCGGCACGCCGCAGGCGTCGTCGAACATCGGATTGGCGATGACCCGATCACGCTTGCGGACGCTCCACCCGCAGTTGCAGGCGTAAAGAAACGTACCGTCGTATGCGCCAGCGCAGGCGAACAGGTCGGGGCGGCGCGCCGCAACCGACAGCGCCATTGCGCCGCCGAGCGAGAAACCGACGACGCCGCGCGCCCGACTGCGGGCGATGACCGGGAAATGACTCTCGACGTAAGGGATCAAATCGTTGAAGAAATAATCGGCGAAGCGACCGCTGCCGATGCCAGGGGCGCCGTTTGCCAGGTGCGGCGCGCGCATATTGACGATCATGCCGGGGATGCGGTTGTCGTCGCTCGACGTTCCCGGGAAGACCAGGATCAGCGGACCGATGCGCCCGGCGGCGCGGAGATCTTCATAGACATCAATGACATTCCTGCCGTCGCGCGACTGATCCTCGAACGGATTGATCCATTCGCGTTTATGCCCGCGAAGCGGATAGAGCGCTGGCGCCCGATGGTCATCATCAACATCAGGCGGAATGTAAATGCAGAAACTCCGCGAAAGGCCAAGCGCCGGGCTGAAAAACGTCACGTGGCGCACACGCTCGTCATAAACGACTGGCAGGGCTGGAAGCGCAATCAATGGCGCGGCGAGGTCCAGATTCATCCGACGCAGCCTACTGTCCCAGTCGGTCGAGTTCCTGCTGTGCGAAGCGGCTCCCCTTCTCGACAGCGGTGCGATACGCCTGCTTCGCTTCTTCCACCCGCCCGAGTTGTTCGAGCGTCAATCCGAGCCAGTAGTAATTTCCGCCGTCATTCGGCGCAATCTCGATTGCGCGGCGGAAACTGCGTTCGGCGTCGGCGAAGCGTCCGGTATTGTAGTACGTCCAGCCGACGCCAAAGTGCGCATTTGCCTGGTCATCTTTGATCGCCAGCGACCGTTGCAGGGTGTCGAGCGCGTCATCATACCGCCCGAGCGCCGACTGCGCCCAACCCAGACCGGTGATAGCGTCAACGAAGCGGTCGTTGCGGTCAAGCGCTTCGCGGAATCGATCCTCCGCCCGCTGATAGGTTTGTTTCTGCTCATCGCTGCCGAACTGCAGGCTGAAACCCTTGCTCATGTGAGTCCACCCAAGACGCGCAAACAGGTCGGGACGGTAGGGCATGATCGCAATCGCCTGCTCAAGCGTGGCGATTGCGCCGTCATAATCAGGCGGCGAGAACGCCAGCAGCGCGTAACTCTTGCCCAGATGCGCGTCGGTGTCCTGCGGGTTGAGATCAAGCGCCTTATCGAACTCTGCCACGGCGCCAGCATAGTCTTCCAGATAGTAGAGGTTCCATCCCAATCCGGAATGAGCGTGCCCGTATGACGGATCGATCTCCTGGGCGCGTTCAAACTGCTGCCGCGCCACGTCGAGCAGCGCAGCGGCTTCCTGGCGATTGCCACGCTGGAGTGCATTTGCACCCTGATCATTGTAAAAGTAACCGAGGTTGGAATGGAAAACTGCAATCTGGCTCTGCAAGCCGATCGCGCGGTTGAACTCATCGCCGCCGCGCGCCACCATCGCCTGATCGTTGTTGAACAGATACTGATACCAGTAGACAACGCCGCGCGCATTGTGCGCCAGCGCCTGAAGCAGGTTCTCGCGTCCCGCCGCTTTTTCGAGCGCAGTTTCGGCATCGTCCACCGCCTCGCTCAGCATCGCCGCATCAGCGTCGTCGAGGGCGCGGGCTGCCTTAATCACAGCGCGCGCCGTATAGCCCGCCGGATGGTCGGGGTCGACGAAGACCGCCTCATCAGCCGCGTCGAGCGCCTCGTCGTAACGCCCCTGGCTGTGGAGCGACTCGGCAAGGACGGCGTGCGCCAGCACAGCCCGGATATCGGCGGCGATTGCAGCGCGCGCCGACTCCTCAGCGTCGGTGTAGCGGTCGCGCATCTGATAGATCAACGCAAGGCGCGTATGGGCTTCGGCATTCGTCGCATCGAGGCGCAAAACGTTCTGGTAGGCGTCAATCGCCTGATCGAAGCCGCCGCGCTGATTGAACAACTGGTGCGCCTGCGCCAGCGCTGCATCGACTTGCTGACGGTTGTTGCCCGGCGACGATCGGAACAGGACCAGTCCGCCGACCAGCAGCAGCAGGACGGCGGCAATGCCTCCGATAACCAACCCCAGACCTCCGCCTTTCTTCGGTGTGGCGGGCGCCTGCGCCGTGTATTGCTGCGATGGCATTGTTCCCGGCGGAACGTTCATCGTGGGAACGCCGGAAGGCGGAGAGGGCTGCTGGGCAGGCGCGCCATACCCCGGCGCCTGCGGCGCAGCGTGAGTCGGTGTGCCAGAAGGCGGAGAGGGCGGCGCGGCGTGCATCGTCGGCGCGCCAGAGGAAGGCGCAGGCTGCTGCGTGGGTGTGCCATACGCTGGCGAGACCGGCGGCGCCTGGGGACGCGGCGCCGCTGTGCCGGCTGGCGGCGACGGCGCTACAGTGCGCAAGTAGGGCTGTGACGCACTGGATGGCGATGCAACCGGCGGCGGGGAGGCGCTGATCATCGGACCTGTGCCCGGACCGGCTGCCTGCTTCAGCGCCATGACGAGTTCGCCGGCGCTCGGATAGCGCGCCTCTGGCTTGCGCGCCAGCGCCCGCATGATGACATCTTCAACCGGCAACGGCAGGTCACTGCGAAAGTCGCGCGGCGGAATGGGCGCCTGCTGCAAACGCGCCACCAGCATTGCCAGCGGCGTATCGGCTTTGAACGGCATGCGACCAGTGAGCATCTCGTAGATCACCACGCCGAGCGCATAGATGTCGGTTGGGGGACCGACATTCGGCAACCCCTGCGCCTGTTCGGGCGACATATACTCTGGCGTGCCCATGACGGTGCCGGTTACGGTTAATCCGCCGCCGCCGCCAACGCCGCGCGCCAGACCAAAATCGGTCAGGTAGACCCATCCGCTGCGATCCAGCATCATGTTGGAGGGCTTAATGTCGCGGTGAATGACCCCCCGACTATGGGCATAGTCGAGGGCGCTCGCCACCTGTTCGATGATCCGTATCGTTTCATCAAGGGGCAGCATCCCGCGCTCGTGGATAACCTCCTTCAACGTGCGCCCATCGATGAACTTCATTGCGATATAGTGCAATCCATCCTCTTCGTCCACCACATAGATGGGAACGATGTTGGGATGCTCGAGCGCAGCGGCGCTGTCGGCTTCCTGACGAAAGCGAGCGATATAGGTGCGGTCGAGGCTCAACTCCGGCGGCAATACCTTCAGCGCGACGATGCGGTTAGGCGATGTCTGGCGCGCCTTGTAAACCACCGCCATGCCGCCGCGCCCTAGTTCGGAGAGGATCTCGAACCGACCAATCGTTCGTCCGATCAGATTCAACTCAGGCATGGACGTCTCTTTCGCTCACAGATGGACCTGACGTTCCGGATTGTTTATTGATATGCCGGTACAATGATGGACTGTCTACAATCCCGATGCGTCCTCCTCTCACTAGAAAGAACGCAGCAGACGCGCCAATTGTGCGTTTCGATACGTATGATACCACGGTCTTGCCGCTATAATGGTCGCATGTTCTGCAAATCCCCCTGCATGGGGCTTGTGTTCCTCTTTTGAATGATAGGATCGTCTCATGACCCCGCGAGCCTCTCTTCGGACGCACGCAACGAGCCTGCTGATCGCCCCGAAAGCGTTCTACTTCTTCTGGTTCGTAGCGCTGGGATCGTTCATGCCGTTCATTACGCTGCACTACCGGAATATCGGGCTGGACCTGGCGCAGATCGGCGTGCTGCTTTCGCTGGGGGGCATTCTGCAGATCGTCAGTCCGGTGTGGGGCTTGTTCGCCGACGCGCTGCGCCTGCGACGCCTGCTCCTGCCGGTGGTGATTGTCGGTGCGATTGCGCCTGCCGTCTTTCTTGGCGTAACGAGCGATTTCTGGCTGATCTTTGCGCTGGTGACGCTGATGAGCCTGTTTTTCGCGCCGGTTGCGCCGCTGGCGGATAGCGCCACCCTTGCAGCGCTTGGCAATGCGCGCGAGCGTTACGGATCGCAGCGCGTCTGGGGAGCGGTCGGCTGGGGACTCAGCACGATTGCTTTCGGGTGGGCGGTGCAGCGCATGGGGTTAGGGTTGATCTTCTGGGTGTATCCTATTGCGGGTGCGCTGGCGGCGCTGGCGGCGCTGGCGATGCCGCGCGCCGAGTTGGTGATCATCAACACAGCGCAGGCGGCGCGTCGGCTGCTGCGCGACGGGCGCTGGGCGCGGTTTCTCGCTGGCGCGATGCTCATCGGGTGCAGCGGCGCGTTGATGCACGGGTTCTTCTCGCTCTATATGGAAGATCTGGGCGCTGGCGGCGAACAGATCGGTCTGGCGTATACGATTGCCAGCCTCAGCGAATTGCCGGTGATGGCGCTCTCAGCGTTCGCCATTCGCCGCTGGGGATCGCGCTGGTTGATCGTTGCTGCGGGTGTGGTCTACGCCATCCGGATGTTGCTGTACTGGGCGGCGCCGACGCCAGAGTGGGCGCTGGCGATCCAGTTGCTCCACGGTCTCTGTTTTGCCTCGCTCTGGACCTCGGGCGTCGTTGAGGCGCAGCGCCTGGCGCCTCCAGGATTGGAAGCAACAGCGCAAAGCTTGTTTGGCATGGCGGTGTTCGGCGTGGCGGTTGCGCTTGCCAATGCGATGGGCGGCGTCATCTACCGCGATTACGGCTATGGCGCTTTGTTTGGAGCGGCAGCGCTAGTTGCTGCGCTCGGTGCGATTATTCTGGCGCTGGGCAGGGACGAGTAACTCGCCGGACGGCAGTTGACCCGCCGCAGATCGAAAGACGGACATCAGCGCCAGCCACGAACGCGCGCCAGTTCTTCGCCGAGCAATCCAAACAGGACGCCATTGGGTCCATGATCCTCGAAGCGCGCGCGCTCGAACCACTGCACCAGGATCAAACGACCGTCGGGCAGCGTTTCGATCTGCGGCTCAGAGATCGGCATGCCGAACAACGCCAGACTCTCGGCTTCCGATGCGCCGCGCTTGCCGTCGAATTCCAGCCCATTGGAACGCCAGACGCTGAGGAACGGCTCGCAGAGATTGCGCCCTGTTTCAGAGAAATAGCGGCACCCCGGCATAGGCGCGCTTTTCGGCAGCGTGAACCAGTCCACGCCGCGCGCACGCAGAATGATGTCGCCCATGCGACTCAACTGGACATGGTACGGCGGACGGTTCCCAGGGCGGAGTTCAAACCGGTGTCGCTGGAAGTACTGCACCCGCGCCTCGCGCCCATCTTCGCCGCGCTCGATGAACTCTTCACTGATCGGGTAGCCGAAGACCGGCAGCCCGCCGTGCGCGCGCCAGTACGACAGGAAAACGCCGCGCAACGTGTGACCGGTTTCGGGGAAATAGACCGCGCCGCGCTGCGGCGGAACCGGCGCAAATGCAGCGCGAGCGGCAACGGCGCTATCGAGCGCGAAATCGATGCGCGCCACGCTCAGCGCCGTTCCGGTGAGCGACACCTGTTGTTGCAGCGATTCGCCGGACGGACTGCGCGCTGTTATTGTGTATCGACCGGCAGGAAGATTATCGAAACGGTAGAAGCCGCTGGCATCGGGGCGCGTTTCCTGCCCGGCGCTGAGCGCAATCGTCGTTTGCTCCGGCGCAACGCTGCGCACAACCCCCTCGATCCGCGAACGGTTCAGAAGGTCAGGATCCAGCGCAGCCTGCACCGCGCGAAACAGGTTCAGGCGTCCATACCCGTATGCCGGGTCTTTTCCGGGAGGTCCGCGATCATCGGCGTTGAGCATCAACACCTCAGCGACTTGCCGGGCGGAGAGTTCCGGGCGCACCGTCCAGACAAGCGCCGCTGCGCCTGCCACATGGGGGCAGGCGGCGGATGTGCCATCGGCGAATCCATACGTGTCGCCGATGGTGCGTCGCCAGAGCGTGCTCCACACCCCGGCGCCCGGCGCAGCAAGCGAAACAAAGTCGCCCGTGGTCGAAAAACTGGTGATTGCGTCGTCTGGTCCGGTTGCTGAAACCGCCAGAACGCCAGGATAGGCGGCGGGATAATTCGGCAGATTGCCCTCCGCCTGACCATTGCCCGACGCGGCGACCAGCAGCACGTCACGTTCCAGCGCATAGGCGACCGCTTCGCGCAGCACGCGCGAGTCGTCCGGTCCGCCGAAGCTCATGCTGATAATGCGAGCGCCGCGGTCCACCGCAAAACGGATTCCAGCAGCGATGGCAGCGTCATTCCCGCGACCGCGCCGGTTGAGCACCTTCACCGGCAGAATCCGGCAGCGCCAGCACATGCCAGCGGCGCCGATCCCGTTGTCGCCTTCCGCAGCCGCGACGCCGGCAGTAAACGTCCCGTGCCCGTCATCATCGCGCGGATCGTCGTCAAGGTTCACAAAATCGAAGCCGGGCAGCACGCGCCCGCTCAGATCGGGATGCGACGGCGACACGCCGGTATCGAGAATGGCGATGATGATGTCGCTGCCGGTCGTGATGCTCCAGGCGTCAAACGCCTGAATGACCGACAGCGGCCACTGGCGGTCGATCCCTTCGTCGTTGGGAACACGCAGCAGCCGACGTTCACGGTTCGGTTCCGCGTACACAACGCCTGGCGCCTCGTGCAGGCGCGCGATCAGCGCGCGTGTATCGACTGTGCGCGCGAAACGCAACAGGTAGGCGCCGCCGCCGAGCGCCTGCGCCTCACGAACGCCGGACCGCGCCAGCAGCGCGTCGAGAGGCGCGGCGATCGGTCCGCGAACGCGCGCCTCGGCAGTCAACGCCCAGCCTTCAGCAAGGCGGACTATGAGATCGTCAGACATTGCGCGGGCTGCGGCAGGTGCGGCAGGCGGCGCCGCCAGCGTGAGAACGAGTGCAATCAGAGTGAACAGATAGCGATACATGTCATCAACGCCTCTCCAGACCATGTTCATTATACCCGGCGATTCCGCGATGGGAGGGAAAAGAGCGCATTAATTCCTCGTGAGAGAACGTGGTATAATAGCAAGTCACTTCTATAGCAGGGGTCTGAGCAGTCGGCGCGCAGAGCGCCGCATGCCGGGATGTGGGAACGCGGACGGACTCCGGCATCAGGACAGGCGCCTGCTCAAGAGAAGAGGAACCGCATTATGCTGGACTTCGAACGACAGATTCAGACGTTACGCGAACGCTTTGCTCAGGCGCAGACGCCGGTGCTGTCGATCTACTGCGATGTCAACCCGGCAAAACTCGAAAACGCCGGCAAAGCCTGGCTCAAGCGCGTGAAAAACACCTTGAAAGAGTTGCCGGAAATCCGCAATCGGGAAGGCAAACGCGACGCTCCTCTGTACGATGCGGTACTGGAGCTGCTCGACGCTGAACGTCCCGAAGCGCGCACGCTGGCGCTCTTCGCAGTTCGTGACTCAGACGGCGAACTGTACACCGAACGTCTGGATTTACGGGTCGAGCTGCCAGTCGTCGATCTGGCGCGCGGGCGCGTGGATATGCGTTACGGCGCACCCTACCTCACGCCGCTCTTCTTTGCCGTGGACGAATACGAGCGTGCAGGCGTATTGCACCTCGAAAGCGGCGGCTGGCGGTTCTACGAAGTGTTTCTGGGCGACATCCGCGAAGATGAACAGATTTTCGCCGAGATCACGCCGGCTGAATGGCGCGACCTGCGCGACCTGGCGCAAAGAATCACGGATGCGTTCGATGCCCGCGGCGTGGGTCCCGGCGGTCGTTTCGACCGCTTGAACCCCGAGGAACGCGCTGCAGCGAGAGTCGGCGCGTGGCTGCATAGATTCTATGGTCGCCTGTCGCAATTGCTCGATAAAGCTCTGGATCGACTCGCTATCGAACGTCTGGCGCTAATGGGAGAGCAGTGGCAGGTGCGCCATTTCGAGAGTTACCTGAGTCGCGGCACTCGCAATCGGATAATCGCGCGAATCCCGCATCCCAAGAACGCAGCCACGCCAGCGCGCAAAGATCTGGAGGAGCGTATTCTGCCAGCGTTGGAAGAAGCCGAACGGCGCACCGAGATCGAGTTGCTGGATCGTATCCGCGAGCAGCCTGGCTTGTGGGGGATGGACCCGGTGCTCGATGCGCTGCAACTGGGGCGCGTTCAGGTATGGGTGTTGCCCTGGTCGCTCGAGGCGCGCATCTGGCGCTGCCGGGAGGATCGGTTCGTGGCTGCCACGCAAGACATCGCCAGGCTCCTGTGTAGCGAGCCTGAGGAAGTGGCGCTGCGCGACCACGTCTGGGATCTGGCGGCTGAATTCGGCGCTCGTCTCGAGTTTGTTCGCGGTCCGGCGGAAGAGCGTTTGCTGCGCGATATGGACGGAACGGCGGCGTTGTTGCGCTGGTGAGGAATCCTTATGCGCACTCGCATTGCATACCATGATGCGGCGGTCGAAGACCCTGATCGCCGCTGGCGCGATCAGTGCGACGCCCTGCTGGCGCGCGAGGTTCTGCCGCTCCTGGAAAAGCAGGGGGCTGCAGATGGCTCGCTGTATGTAACGCTCAGTCGTTCGCGCAGGGATGCCGGGGGTTTTGTGGCTCAGATTCAGTTCCACCCGCCTGGCAAAAAAATCATGGTGGCGCGCGGCGCAGGGCGCGATCCAGGCGCTGCGCTTGAAGATGCGGTCCGAAACCTCTCGCAAGAAGCCGGGCGCCACTTTGATGCTCTGCGTGGGCGACGCCGATCAAACCGCAAAGCCCGACGCGCGCGCCTGGAAACGCTGAGGACCCGGATTGCGGCAATGCCGGAGTCCGTGCAGCACGAAGCGAGAACCTGTCTGGACACGCTCGTCGGTCGCCTGAAGCGCGTGGCCCGGCGTGAATTGGCGTATTTGCGCGCGGTGGGTGATCTGCCATCTGACTATCCCACCGTTGACGATGTTGTAGACGAAGCCCTGGCAGAGACGACTGCGGCGTGGCAGGCAGGTTGCTCGACGGAAGAGGCATGGCGCGCGGCGCTTAGGCATCTCTTTCGCGTCATCGACCGCGAAGTGTCTGCGAGCCGTCTGTATGGTGAAGCCCTTTCCCTGGATGCGCCTCTGCCGCCCGATCCGCAGGATCAGGCGGAAGCCATGGTTGAGGAAGAAATCTACGAATACTATCAGGTTGATGATGTAGTGACGCTCGCTGACGTTGTGCCTGAAGAAGCGACCGATAGCGCCGCCGCTGGGGGCGACGTTCTCGGCGCTGGTACGGCTGAACAAGCCAGCGCTCAGGCTTTCATATGGAATGTTCTGAAGGATCTGCCCATCGGATGGCGACGCGCGCTGCTTCTTTCGCAGGTGGACGAGATGGATCTTGAGGCTGTCTCCAGAGTGCTCGATGTGCGAGAGGAAGAGGCGGCCGCCTGGATAGCGCAGGCCCGTTCGTTCGTTGCAACCCGATGTCGCGATGCCGGTGTCATCGTGCGTGACGAGGAGCTGAGATCCGCGTGGTTAGGGCTTCCAGAAGGATCTGCAAAAGTGGATTTGCACGCCCGGCGCGATGACGCTCATACGTCTCATAGTGAGATCAAATAAAGCCTGGACAATCGAGCCTGCACCTTTGGAGCGGTTGGCGTTGGCTTCGACAGGCGAAGCCAACGCCGGTTGCGCCTGGCGAAGCCAACGCTGGTTGCGCCTGGCGAAGCCGACGCCGATCACGCGGATTGTCCAAAATCTTCTTCCTCTCAGGAGCAGTGACGTTGGAGATCGGGACCTTCTACGAAATTGCGCTTCTGCTGGGATTGGCGACAATTCTGGGGCTGGCGGGTCTGATCCTGCGCCAGCCCCTGATTGTGGCGTTCATCGCCGCGGGCATCATCGCTGGACCAGGCGTGTTAAACCTGATCCATTCACAAGAGGTTGTCGCGCTGCTGAGTCAGGTCTCGATCGCAGTGCTGCTGTTCCTGGTCGGGCTGAAACTCGACGTCAATCTGGTGCGCAGCATTGGGCGCGTGGCGGTGGCGACCGGGTTGGGCCAGGTGCTCTTCACGTCGCTGCTGGGGTTTGTGTTGTGCCTCGCCATGGGGATGGACTGGTTGACTGCGCTGTACGTCGCTGTGGCGCTTACATTTTCGTCCACGATCATTATTGTCAAATTGCTGGGCGATAAGGGTGAAATCGACTCGCTCCACGGCAGAATTGCGCTGGGTTTTCTGATTGTCCAGGACCTGTTCGTTGTGTTTGCCATGGTTGTCGTGTCGGCGCTGGGGCTTGGGATCGGCGAGTCATTGTCGAGCAACCCGGTCGAGGATTTCATCCTGCTGGCGGGGGGCGCCGTCGCGCTGCTCACCCTGGCAGCGGCGTTTATTCGCTACATTGCAACGCCGCTGACTACGTTCATTCTCCGTTCACCGGAGCTGCTGGTCATTTTTGCAGTAGCCTGGGCTGCCGGATTCGCGGCTCTGGCGGATTTTGTCGGGCTTGGCAAGGAATTGGGAGGGCTGCTGGCGGGCGTTTCGCTGGCTTCCACGCCAGTACGGGATCTCATCGGCGCACGACTGGCTTCGTTGCGCGATTTTCTGTTGCTCTTCTTCTTTCTCGGTCTTGGCGCTACTGTTGATGTTTCCATGCTGGGCGCCCAGGCGGGACCCGCGCTCGTCCTGTCAGTCTTTGTGCTCGCAGGCAATCCGCTGATTGTCATCGCCATTATGGGCGCCATGGGCTATCGCAAACGTACCAGCTTCCTGGCGGGACTGACCGTAGCGCAGATTTCGGAGTTCTCGCTGATCTTTATGTCTATGGGAGTCAGTCTCGGGCATGTGGCGCCGGAGGCGATAGGTCTGGTCACGCTGGTCGGTCTGGTGACGATCGCCGTATCAGTGTATATGATCACCTGGTCGCACCATTTATATGCCTGGTGCGAACCCTGGCTCGGCGTCTTCGAGCGTCGCCACCCCTTTCGCGAGATGTCTGAAGACACTCCCGGCGCTGAGTATCGCGGTCACGACGTTATCATTCTTGGTCTTGGACGCTACGGCAGCCGCATCGGTCAGGGGCTGGCGTCAGCCGGACTGCGCCTGCTGGGCGTGGACTTCAACCCTGATGCGGTGCGCAGTTGGCGTGAAAAGGGGCTGGACGCGATCTTCGGCGATGCCGACGACCCGGAAGTGCTGGCGCATTTGCCGCTGACCGGCGTCAGGGCGGTGATTTCGACCATACCGCGCAGCTTGGGACCTCTGACGGAAGCCGACGGGCATATGACCGCCATCCGAACGTTGCGGGATCTGGGGTTTAAGGGCGTCATCGCCGTCACCGTCGATGGCGCAGAGAAAGGCGCAGAGTATCTCGACATGGGGGCGACGCTGATCCTCTCGCCGTTTGATGACGCCGCCGAGGCCGCTATTGAGCGGTTGTGCGCCGTGGTTGGCGAGCAGATGCCGCCCGATCTGGCTGAGTCGTGCGCCAGCGCCTCTGTTTCCCACCCCATCCAGGCGAGTCGATCCTGACCGGCGAACGAAGGGCTTGCCAGATAAGCATACATCAAGAACCACACCATGACCACACACTCGACGTACGATCTTACGGCTTACGGCATCGACTCGCGCTGGTTGCGCGATCAGGCGGCGGAACGGCGAATCCTCTTCGTTTACGCCCATCCGGACGATGAGAGTTTCGGCAATGCCGGAACAATTCTGCGCTACGCCAGCGATGGCGTGGCGGTGCACTACGCCTGCGCCACCCGCGGCGAAGCGGGCGATGTTCCGCCTGAAATGCTGGCAGGGTATGCCGACGTCGGCGCGCTGCGCACTGTCGAGCAGATGTGTGCGGCGGGCGTGTTGGGGCTGACCGGCGTTCACTTTCTGGGTCACCGTGACTCGGGCATGGCCGGTTCACCAGACAATCAGCATCCCGCTGCACTGATTCGCCAACCGCTCGCTCGCGTCGCCGGGCAGATCGTGGCGCTGATCCGCGCCATCCAACCGCAGGTTGTCGTGACGTTTGGTCCCTATGGCGGCTACGGACATCCCGATCATATCTTTTGCCATCGGGCGACGACGGCGGCTTTTGAGGCTGCCGGCAATCCGACTCTCTACCCCGAACAGATCGATGCCGGTCTGGAACCGTGGCAACCGCAACGCCTGTACTATTCGACGTTCGGCGCGCGGTTTCTCTCGTCGGTCGTCTTCGTGATGCGATTGCTGGGAAAAGACCCGAGTCGCTTCGGGCGGAACGGCGACGTAGATCTGGCGCGCGCTGCGCGTGAAGCGACGCCGGTGACGACGACCATCGACACCTCTGCGCACTTCGAGCAGGCCATGCGGGCGCGAGTGTGCCATCACAGTCAGGGCGGCGGAATTGGATGGCTGCGGCGCCTGCCCAAACCGCTCCAGCGACGCCTCAACGCGGCAGAACACTTTACGCGCGTCGCGCCGCCCTGGAATGGCGGGGCGATTGAACGCGACCTGTTTCCTCCCGATCTTTCGCCCTGACTCTTCGTGAATAGAGAGAAGCGATCGGCGCCGCAGCAGAGGCTTTCACGTCCTCAGCAAGGGCTTCATGATCGAGAATATCCCCCTTGACACAGCAAATATGTTCTGGTACTATAAAGACCTGAAAAAGTAGCACAAACGTTTTGCTGTCGTACGAAAGACCGCCCACAGCGGCGAGAGGCAACAGATCTGAACTCAAGGAGGGTGAATGATGGCAGTCACAAGCAAGGATCTGCGGAATAACCCCCGTTTGTCGGGTCGCCCGCTGACGGTTGTGCCGCGTGTGGGCGTCAGCAGCATCATGTATCTGATCACCGGTTTACTGGCGCTCCTGGCGATCTATGCCGTGATGGGCAACATCGTCGGTTGGGGGCGTGAGCGGCTCGACGATCTGCGCTACGGCGCGACGCGCACCTTTCACGCGCAGGCGGTCGTCGGGCACGGTGACAGCCCCGCCGCTCCGAGCCACTTTATTGCGCTGAACCTCAACCGGCAGGTCGTAGTCATCTACATGCCCGGCGGCGACAGCACTCAAACCAGGGTGATCACCGGTCCGTATCTATTCGGCGCAGGAGAGGACAAGACGCCGGTTCTGCTCGATTTTGCCGATCTCAACAATGACGGCGCGCTCGATATGCTGGTGAAGGTCAAGAACGAGGCAATCGTCTATCTGAACCGCAACGGACAGTTTGAGCCGATTTCGCCGGAGGATCGTGCGCAGTTGATGATGAAGCGCTGAGCGGAAGGGTCGTTCCCGCCCATTTTTCCGGGTCGTCCTCTCACGATCAACGTGGTATGATAAAAAAGCATCCTCCTCCCGATGCGCGCCTGGCATAGCGCCGGGCGCGTTGCTGTCTTGATGAGGACGACAATGTCGGACATTCCCGGAAGAAGGCGCCCCCGCCGCCTGTTTGAGCCG
The DNA here is from genome assembly GCA_030550675.1 of Chloroflexota bacterium. Lineage (GTDB taxonomy): Bacteria > Chloroflexota > Chloroflexia > Chloroflexales > Roseiflexaceae > Roseiflexus. Next base: position 77 of record JAUQOW010000110.1, on the reverse strand, counting down.
CAAACCCCTGCTACATGGACAGAACGTCTGTCGCACATACGCGATGCGTTTGGCAACATTCCCGGCGCATTCCGCCT
>JAUQOW010000380.1 GCA_030550675.1 Chloroflexota bacterium | reverse complement strand
AGACCTGCACCCACATTCACGACGGTCGTTGTTTTTCCGATGCCGCCCTTGAGATTCGCCACAGCAACGACCCGCGCCACGTTTTGCCTCCCGGATCATATGTCATCCGCCTGCTCAGTGTAGCATATCCCTGCATGGTCTACAACGTGTAAGAAAATTGTCATAGTTGCCGCCCGACTGTTTAGGGGGGCTTCATTGCCGCGTGCTAAAGTGAAGACCGGTGATGACGCTGCGGCTCACGCAGCCGCAGTTGTTATTCCTGGCTGCAACCGGCGCTTTTCGCAGGCAAGGAGATAGACAGCATGCTTATCGCGCGTTCTCCGGTGCGGATCAGTTTTGGCGGCGGCGGAACCGATCTTGCAGCGTATTACGAGCGTTTTGGCGGCATGGTCGTCAGCGCCTCGATCAATAAGTACATCTACGGCATTGTGACCAAGAACTTCGATACCACTTTCCAGGTGATTTCTGCAGATTACCGCAGCAGCATCCTCCAGGTGCCGGTCGATGGTCGGGCGGTCAGCGGCAGTCTCGAGATGCGCATGGGACAGGTGATCTACGAACACTTCAACCTGCGCGTCCCGCTCAACATTTTCATTGCGTCGGAAGTGCCGCCGGGAACAGGGTTAGGATCATCGAGCGCCGTATCAGTGACGCTCTGCAACATTTGCAGCACCCTGGCGGGCGAAGCGATGAACAAGCGGCAACTGGCGGAGACGGCATACGAAATCGAAACGAAGCGTCTCGAGGCGCCGATTGGCAAGCAGGATCAATACGCATCCGCCTTTGGCGGTCTCAACTGTTTCGAGTTCAGCGCCGAGGGGGTCAAAGTCACGCCGCTCAAGATGACCGTCAGCAACATTCGCACGCTCGAGCGACGTCTGATGTTGTTTTACACTGGCGCTACCCGGCAGGCGCGTGAGATTCTTAGCGAGCAGCGTGAGCGCAGCGGTCAGCGCAGCGGCAGGACGATTGAAGCGCTGCATCGCATCAAGGCATTGGGGTGGCAGATCAAGGCTGCGCTTGAAGAGGGGCGCTTCGATGATTTCGGCGCTCTGCTCGATGAAAGCTGGCGTCATAAGAAGCAGCTCGCCAGCGGCATTTCCAACAGCGCGATTGACGACGCATACGCTGCAGCGATCACGGCAGGCGCCGGCGGCGGCAAAATCACCGGCGCCGGCGGCGGCGGCTTTCTGATGCTCTACTGCCGGGAGGAGCGACAGGAAGCGGTGCATGCTGCGCTCGAGCGTCTGGGATTGATCCAGGTGCGGTTCGCCTTTGAGTTTGAAGGCTCACGCATTCTGCTGCACACGAACCTGCTCAATTCACCTTACAACTGGAGCGAAGCAGGTTGAGGCGACCGCGCCAGGGCGCACCGATGGCGAAGCAGCGATCCGAACTCTGTTCGGTTGAAAGGCATGACAATGCAAACGGTATTCCTGGATCGTGATGGCGTCATCAACGAAAATCGCGTCGATCATGTAAAGTCGTGGAAGGAATTCGTTTTTCTCCCTGGTGCGCTGGCTGCGTTACGCTGGCTCAACCTTGCCGGTTTTCGCGTCTTTGTGATCACCAATCAGGCGATCATCGGGCGCGGGATCGTTCCGGCAAGCGTCGTCGAAGATATCCATGCGCGTATGCAGGTGCAGGTCGCATTGCATGGCGGGCATATTCACGATATCCGCTACTGCCCGCACGACGATCATGAGAATTGCGATTGTCGCAAGCCGCGCCCCGGTATGTTGCGCGATCTGGCGCATCGGTGGCGCGTTGATCTCTCACACGCATACCTGGTCGGCGATGCCTGGAGCGATATTGCCGCCGGGCGCGCAATGGGAATGCGTTGTATACTGGTGCGCACAGGAAGAGGCGCTCAGCAGATTGCGCACCCGGAGATTCAGCGGCGACCGCCGGATCATATCGCCAACGATCTGCTTGGCGCTGTTGCGTGGATCATGCACCAGGAGGAAGTCGCTCTGGCGCGGCGCGGCGCGGCGCAATCGCTGTATGAGCGCGCCGCCGGCGCGCCATTGTTCTCAATCCACTAGCGCTGATCGATCAGTCAGGAGCCGCTGGCTATGATGATTACCCCTCAGGAAATGATCCGTCTTCTGCGCCCCGTCTTGCGCTGGTGGTGGATTATTCTCATCGCCGTCCCTCTCTCAAGCGGCGTCGCGTTCGTGATCAGTCGTTACGAGACGCGCTACTACGTTGCGCAAGCGGCGCTCATGATCGGCAACACGCTCGAAAGCCCACGACCAGACCCGGTTCAGATGCAAGTGGGGTCGTCGTTGGGACGTTTCTACGGTCAACTGGCGCGGCGCGAGCGCATCCTGCGACCAGTGCAGGAAAAGCTGAATCTGCCGTTCTCCTGGGATGTGATCGCTAACTATATGCTGCGGACATCGGTGGACTCGAGCGCAAATCTGCTCGAGATTTATGTCACTGACTCAAATCCGATGCGCGCCGCCGCCATCGCCAATGCCATCGCCGATCAGTTGATTGCGTACAGCCCGACGTCGCCAGACAAAATCGCCGCCGAGCAGATGGCCATCGAACAGCAACTGCGCGAGACTGAGGCGCGCCTCAATGATTTGCGCGCACGTATTGAAGAAACGACATTCCGCCGTCAACAAGTCGTTTCCGCCAGCGATCTCGCCGAGATCAACCAGACGTTGACGCAACTTGAGAAAAGCCTGAGCGACGAACAGGAGACGTATAATCGCCTGCTCTCATTCAAGAACAGCAGCGTGGTCAACGTACTGACCCTGTTCGAGCCTGCCGAGCCGCCATCCGCTCCGCTGCCCTCGCGGCGCAATACGACAATTCTCTTCGCCGGTCTCGGCGGGTTCCTGATCGCAGTTGCGGCGGCGTATGTGCTGGACCGCGTCGATCCACGTCTGCACGGTCCTGGCGATGTTCGTGACCGGATTGACATACCAGTGCTTGGCAGCATTCCAAAAGGACCGCCGATCCAGCACCTGTCTGCCGCGCAGGCGGAGCGCCGATTGGAAGCTATGCGCCAGATGCAAACGAATCTGATGCTGGCAGCGCGCGAAGAAGGCGTCCATGCCCTGCTGGTGACCAGCGCGCATCCAAACGCAGCGCGCAGCGCCATCAGCGCCGACCTTGCCGATCTATTCGCGCGCTCAGGGCACCGCGTGCTTCTGGTGGACGCTGAGCCGACCAATCCGCATCTGTCGCGCCTGTTGCAGGTTGATCCGGATCATAGCCGTCCGTGGACTCGCCTCGGCGCCGGGGATCGCCAGGCGTTGCGAACGTATCTGGCGCCTTCAGCCATTCCGAACGTCGCCTTTCTGCCGGTGGCGCCAACCCTCGATGCACAGCCAGCGATGTTGAGTTCGCGCCGCTGGCGTGAATTGACCAGCCTGTTCGCCAGTGTCGCCGATATTGTCATTTTTGACGGACCTTCGGCGATGGC
>JAUQOW010000006.1 GCA_030550675.1 Chloroflexota bacterium | reverse complement strand
CCTGACGCCTGTTTCCCCTCATCCCCCCTGCCCCCTTCTCCCCTCGTGGGAGAAGGGGGAATGTGCCTATCCTGAGGCCTGAAACGAGCAATGCAACACGAGGGCGCGCCTGAAAACTCCGCCCTTGTGACTCGGAGGCGTCCGGAAGAGAAATCCGCTGCGCCTCTGCGCTTTTGTACGACATGTTGTTCCGCAACGCCCGATTCGTGTTCCCTCGCGTTCTGCGCGTCGCTCCCTTCGGGAAATGCGGCGCGTCTCCTCAGGGAGAGGGAAACAGCGGCGGCGTCATGCGGAGCAGCTCGTCATAGTCCGCGATGATCAAGTCGGGATTGGCAGCGCGCAGTTCATCGGCGGTGTGGGTGGTCGCCAGCGCAATGCAGCGCATGCCGGCGGCGCGCGCGGCGGCAATGCCAGCGTGCGAGTCCTCGAAGACCACGCAGCGGTCGGCGGGTTGCCCAAGGCGCCGCGCTGTTTCGAGGAAGATGTCGGGAGCGGGTTTGCCGCGTGGCACTTCTTCGCCCAGCGTGATGGCGGAAAAACGATCGGCGATGCCGAGCGCTGCGAGGGTTGGAGCGACGTTGTCTCTGGGAGCGGATGTCGCCAGCCCGATACGCACCTGCTGTTGTTCGAGGAGATCGAGAAGGCGCAGCAGTCCCGGCACAGGTTTAACATCCGCCAGCATGCTGCGGTAGATCTCGCTGGCTTCGGCGCTGTAGCGCGCTATTTCTTCCGGCGTCAGCGGGCGCCCGAAGAGCGCCGGGAAGATGTCGCTCTGGCGCATGCCGATCAGTCGAACGGCTTCAGCCGGCGGCGGCGGGCGTATGCCGCGCCGTTCGATAAATATCCGAAACGCCCTGTAGTAGAGCGGCATATTGTTGAGCAGGGTGCCATCCATGTCGAAGATGGCGGCGGTGAATGTAGTCATAGACCATATACTCCTTGCGGGCAGCAGATTCTGGCAGGAATCATAGCATGGCACGCCGCGATAGCGCCCTGGACGCAGGGCGAATCGCTCAATGTTCGGGGATTGCACGCATTCCGTTGTGCGCCTGGTTGCCAGAACGCGGCAGGATGCTTCCGCGTCTTCGACAGGCTTTCTAGGGTTGGTCGACTTCCTCGAGGCGGAGCGAGAGCACTCGTGAAGCGCCATCGTCGCCCATGGTGACGCCGTAGATCGTATCGGCAATCTCAATAGTTCCGCGATTGTGGGTGACAATAATAAACTGCGTTTTCGCGCTCAGTTCGGCGAGAGCGTCGCGGAAGCGCCCGACATTGGCTTCGTCGAGCGCGGCGTCAACCTCGTCGAGGACGCAGAAGGGCGTCGGGTTTGCCTTCAGAATGGCAAAGAGCAGCGCCGCAGCGGTCAGGGCGCGCTCCCCGCCCGACAGCAACGCCAGATGTTGCTGGCGCTTTCCCGGCGGACGGGCGATAATCTCAACACCGAGCGAGGCGATGCCTGGCGGTCGGACGCCGTTCTGATCGTCGTCTTCGTCGCCGTTGTCGTTGATCAACGCCAGGCGCGCTTCGCCGCCGCCGAACAACCGGGTGAAGCTGCGCTCGAACTCAGCGGCGACGGTGCGGAACGTTGTTTCGAAGCGGGTGCGAATGGCATTGTCCAGCTCGGCGATCAACTCGTTGAGCGTCGCTGAGGCGGCGCGCAAATCGTTCATCTGATTGCTCAGAAATTCGTAGCGCGCTGCAGCTTCGTCGTACTCTTCGAGCGCCAGCGGGTTGATCACTCCCAGCCGGGAGATGCGCTGTCGCAGTTCACCAATGCGCTGCTGCAACGTTTCAATATCGCGGTCCGGCTGCGGTTCTGGAGAGGATTGGACAGCGGCTTCAATGTCAATGCCGTCGCCAGCGGCGCGCTCCCGCAAAGTTTCCAGGCGATCATGCGCGCGTTGCGCTTCGACTGTCGCCCGGTTGTACGCGGTCTCAGCGTCGATCAGGGCGCTGGTCAGGCTCTGTGCGCGCGCCTCATGCTCTTCGCGCTGCTGTTCGAGAACGTTCAGTTCCGCTTCGGCAGGGTCGATGCGAGCGCGCAGCGCGTCGATCTGTTCCAGCAGCGTCTGATGGCGGGCGGTGGTTTGGGTCAGTTCATGCGCGAGCGTTTCGCGTTCGCGGTGCAGGCGCTCGATGCGCCCCGTCAGCGCCCGACGCTGTTCATCGAGGCGCGCCAGCGTCTGGACGCCGGTGTGCAGCACGGCGCGCAGGGCGCGCACCTCGCCTTCGGCGTCGGCGCGGCGCGCGCGCAGGACCGCCAGCGCCTCGTTGTCGGCGGCGTCTGCGGCGCGTTGCGACTCCTCCTGCGCCTGCAGGTGATCAACCTGCGCGCGCGCCGCGCCCTCGCGTTGCGTCAGTTCTTCCTGTTCGGCGATGATGGATTGGAGACGGTCGCGGATCACAGTGATCTCAGCGTCGATCTGCTCGATGCGTCGTTGTCGGATCAGGCATTCCGCATCGGCGCGATCAACGGCGCGTTGCGCCTGCGCCGCAGTGACGCGCGCCTGATCGAGGCTGCGCTGCACCTGGCGCTGGTGACGTTCCGCGTCGCGCGCCGTCTGTTCGGCGGCGGCATACGCTTCGCTGGCGGCGACGAGCCGCGCATGCGCCTGTTCGACGGCGCGGGTTGCCGCCTCCAGGCGTTCGGGCAGTTCGCGGAGTTCGCGTTCGCGCCGCAGGGTTCCGCTTTCCTTCACCGCAGCGCCGCCGGTCACGGCGCCAGCCGCGCTGACCTGCTCCCCTGCCAGGGTGACGATGGTCCACCCGCCGCCGATCCGGTGGAGTTCACGCCGGGCGACTGCCAGCGTGCGCACAATCAGGGTGCGACCCAGGAGCATATCGGCGATCGGACGGTAGCGCGCATCGACGTCGATCAGGTCGGAAGCGACGCCGAGCACGCCGTTGTCCGGGTCAACCATAATGCGCGCCCGTTCGCCGTCGTTGCTGCGCGTCCGAATGGTATCGAGCGGGAGGAAGGTGGCGCGCCCTTCGCCGCTCCGTTTGAGCGCCTCAATCGCTGCTTCGGCGTCTTCCCAGCGATCAACGACGATGTTCTGAAGACGCGAACCGAGCGCCGCTTCGACCGCCGTCTCAAGTTCCGCAGGGACGCGCAGCAGGCTTGCGACGAGTGCAAAGCCAGCGCGCCCCTGCGCTTCCGCCCACTGCATAGCAGCGCGCACGCCAGCAAACGTCCCGGTGTAGCTGCGATGGAGACGGCGCAAGGTTTCCAGGCGCGCTTCCAGGTCCGTCTGGCGCCGGCGCGCCGCTTCGAGCGCCTCGGCAGCAGCGACGCGTTGGCGGCGACAGCGTTCGACATCACTATGCGCCTGTTCAACGCGGAGCGACGCTTCGATCAACTCCTGGTCCAGCGCTGCGACCTGCGCCTCCGCCTGAGCAAGGTCAGCGCGGCGCGCCGCCAGCGCATCCTGCGCGGCTGCCAGTGACTCTTCGGCAGTCGCGCGCTCGCGCGCCAGGCGTTCGCAGTGCTCTTCGATCTGTGTCTTCTGGCGGTGCGTTGCGCCGAGCGCCGCCCGGATCTCCATCAGGGCGCGACGCGCCTCGTCGAGCGACTGGCGCAGTGCGGCGCGCCGCGCGACTCGTTCAGCGCGCCGCGCTTCGTATGCGGCGTACTCCTGCTGCGCCTGATCGAGGCGTTGTTCGGCGCTGGCGAGTTGCGCGGCGACGGCTTCCTGTTCCGACTGCTGCGCGGCGCGCTGATGGTCAAGGTCGCGCAGAGCGCGCTCCTGATCCTCAATCTGGCGTTTCAGCGCGGTGAGTCGCTCGTGACCGACCGCCAGCGTGCGTTGCATGGATTCCGCGCTGGCGTGCAGCGCGCTGCTTTCGGCATGCAGCGCGCCGATGCGGGTGCGCAGCGCGTGAATCTGATCGCGGATGCGCTGAATCGCGGCGGATGCGACCGCGATATCCGTCTGACGCGCTGCGAGCGTTTCCGCCAGCGACCGGGCGGACTGTTCCGCAGCGGCGCACTCCGCCTGCGCCGTGCGCCACAGGCGCGCATAATACAGGGCGAGCACAACGTGCAATTCGGCGCTCAGATCGCGATGGGAGCGGGCAAGCGCCGCCTGTCGCTTTAGAGAGCGGAGACGCGGTTCGAGTTCCGCCAGAATGTCGGCGCACCGCGCAATGTTGGCGTTCGTCTCGCGCAGGCGACGCTCTGTATCGACGCGGCGTTGCTCATAGACGCTGATGGATGCCGCATCCTCAAACAGACGGCGGCGCTCCAGAGGGCGGAGGTTGAGCGCCGCATCGACCAACCCTTGATTGATAATCGCATATGCGCCGCTTATCGGCGCGGCAACTTCCTGAACATCACGCAGTCGGACGCGCTGGCGATTGATGAAATACTCATTCTCGCCAGAGCGCGTTGCGCGGCGCGTAATCGTCACTTCACTGTACGGCGCAGACAGCAGACGATCACTGTTATCGATCGTCAGCGAGACCTCAGCGAACCCGGCGGGGGCGCGCCGTCCGCCGCCGCTGAAGATCAGGTCTTCAGTGCGTTTACAGCGCAGCGCGCCCGGATGTTGCTCGCCGAGCACCCAGCGGATGGCGTCAACAAGGTTCGACTTGCCGCTGCCATTAGGACCGACCACAGCGGTGACGCCGGGCTGAAACTCGAACAGCGTGCGCCCGGCGAACGTTTTGAACCCCTGAATTTCAAGGCGACGCAGGTGCATGGGTATGAGTGCAATTGCAAAACTGGCGCGATATTATACCATCATGACTCTTGACAAGCCGTTCATCTTGACAGAAGATGTACCCGCAGAGTAATATAACATGTACTCACACACGTTAGCGCATGTTTGAGCCCGTAGCCACAGCCCGGCAGTGGGCTGTAGCATGCTGCACCTTTACAACTGAGCAGGAGGACGTTGTGCAATGGCTCGTATGGGCCTTGCCTGCGCTGATCATCGGGCTTGCGATTGGCGCGGGCATAGGCATTCTTATTTACAAAAACAGCGTTCAGAGCCAGATTCGGCAGATCGAGGCGGAAGCCCGACTGCAACTGGAAGCGACGCGATCTGAACAAAAAGATCTCATTCTCCGCGCGACTGATGAAGCGCTCCGGCTCCGCGCTGAAGCCGAGGCGCAAATACGCGAAGCGCGTGCAGCGCTTGCGAAGCAGGAGGAACGGCTGCAACGGAAGGAGGAGAATCTCGACCGCAAAATCGAGGGTCTCGAACGACGCGAACGCCAGCTGCAGCAACGCGAGCGTCAGGTGGAACAGCTTCACCAGGAGGCTGAACAACTGCGTCAACAGCAGCAAACGGAGCTTGAGCGCATTTCTGCATTGAGCCGGGAGGAAGCCCGCGCCATTATTCTGAAGCGTGTTGAAGACGAGACGCGCGACGAAGCGGCGCGCCGCATTCGCGAGATCGAAAAGACTATGCGCGAAGAGGCGGACAAGGTGGCGCGGAAAGTGATCAGCATGGCGATTCAGCGGTGCGCCTCGGAGTACGTCGCCGAGGTGACCGTTTCAACCGTTGCGCTTCCGAGCGAAGAGCTGAAGGGGCGAATCATCGGGCGCGAAGGGCGAAATATTCGCGCATTCGAGCAACTGACCGGCGTCGATATTATCGTCGACGACACTCCGGAAGCGGTTACGCTCTCGTGTCACGATCCGGTGCGGCGGGAAGTGGCGCGTCTGGCGCTGATCAAGTTGCTCAAGGATGGTCGAATCCATCCGACGCGGATCGAGGAGGTCGTGAGTAAAACCCAGCAAGAGGTCGAACAGATCATGCGCGAAGAGGGCGAGCGAGTCGCCTATGAAGCGAACGTTCAGGGACTGCACCCTGATCTGATCAAACTGCTGGGGCGTCTGAAATATCGGACGAGTTACGGGCAGAACGTACTGCAGCACTCGCTGGAGTGCGCGCTGCTTGCGGCGCATATTGCTGCTGAAATCGGCGCCAACATCAATGTGGCGAAAACTGCCGCGTTGCTGCATGACATCGGGAAGGCAGTCGACCATGAAGTGCAGGGGCCGCATGCGTTGATTGGCGCTGAGATCGCGCGCCGCCTTGGAAAATCGCCAGCAATTGTGCACGCAATTGCCGCCCATCATAATGATGAAGAACCGCAAACCGTCGAAGCCTGGCTGGTCCAGGCGGTCGACGCCATCTCCGGCGGGCGCCCCGGAGCGCGCCGCGAGACGCTCGACCTGTATATCAAGCGCCTCGAAGCGCTTGAAACGGTGGCGACGTCATTCAGTGGCGTTCAGCGCGCCTTTGCTGTTCAGGCAGGACGCGAGGTGCGGGTGATGGTGCAGCCCGACGCCATCGATGATCTTGGCAGTATTCATCTCGCCCGTGATGTCGCCAAGAAAATCGAGGAAAGCCTGCAATATCCTGGGCAGATTAAGGTGACGGTCATTCGTGAGACGCGCGCGGTTGATTATGCGCGCTGATCACCGGAATCAGAGGCGCCGGAACGCCTCACGGCAGGAGCGGCCCCGACCGCCGACCTTGCCGCACGGTCTCTCCGCAGCTGCTGCGAGGCGCCGCCGTAGGGCGCGCGTCTCGCACTGCGACAATTCGGCTATGGCATCGCAAATCACCAGCCGGCGCTCGGGCCGGCGCCCAACCCATTCGGAGGAGGCACGTATGGCAAGCAATCTTTCGCACTCCACACCCGCCACCCGCGCCGTTGGCGCGAACAGCGCCGACGTGGTCGAACGACAGAGCGCTGAGGTCTTGAAGGTTTCAACTCGCTCGCGCCCCAGCGCCGTCGCTGGCGCTATTGCCGGCGTTATCCGCGATAGCGGCGTGGCGGAAGTGCAGTCGATTGGGGCAGGTGCAACCAATCAGGCGATCAAGGCGGTGGCGATTGCGCGCAGTTATCTCAGTGAAGAAGGTATTGACATTGTGTGCACCCCTTCGTTCATCGATGTCGCCATCGATGATGAAGAGCGCACAGCGATCCGCCTGCTGGTTGAACGGCGATAGGAATGGGAAGGCGTTGCCGGATGAGGGCGGTCGCGCCGCAACCGCGACCGCCCTTGTTGTTTTGTTAATGTCGTGGTGCGCAGTAGGGGCGTTGCAGTGCAACGCCTCTACTGCACACCTCGGCGCGCCAGATATTCTTGCGGCAACAAGGCGTGGTAGATGAAGGCATGCAGCGGCGTTGGAACGCCTGCCGCGGCTCCCAGGCGCACGACTGCGCCATTCTGGGCGTCGAGTTCGGATGGACGACCAGCCATAATGTCGCGCTGCATCGAGGCGGTCGTCTCATAGGGCAGGCTGTCGAGTTGCGCCAGCGCGGCGGTGACGGCGCTTTCGTCCAGGTCGATGCCGCGCGCCTGCGCCACTGCCACGATTTCACGCATGCCCTGAACAAACAGCGGGCGCGTTTCCGGGAGTTCGCGCAGCAGCCCCATTGGTGCTCTCGTGACCGCTCCCAATCCGCTGGTGGTCGCCCCAAACACGAATTTGCGCCAGACTTCCGCCTGAATGTCTGCCGGGATGGTGACCCGCACCCCCGCGCGTTCGAGCCAGTTGCGCAGCGCTTCGATCCGTGCGGTGCGACGATTGTCGCGTTCGCCAAAGACGATAAGCGGGTTTATGCCGGAATGCCGCACTACTCCTGGCTCAGTGCGCGCCACAAAAATGTAGCAAACGCCGTTCAATGCGTGCGCGTCCCCGAATGCCTGCGCCAACCGATCCGAGGCTTCAACGCCGTTGAGCAATGGCACGACGCCGGTTTCTGGTCCAATGAGCGGACGCATCTGCGCGATCGCGCCGTCGAGTTGCCAGGCTTTGGTGGCGACCAGCACCATATCGACCGGTCCAACTGTTGAGGGGTCGTCGGTCGCCTGGACTGGTGCAATCCAGGCGTCGCCAACAATACTTTCGATCCGAAGTCCGCGTTCGCGCAGCACTGCCAGATTATCGCCGCGCGCGATAAAGATTACATCGGCGCCAGCCTGCGCCAGTCGTCCGCCGAAATATCCGCCTACTCCGCCGACGCCAACGATTGCGATGCGCATGGTCTGTTCACCTCGTTTTACCTTCCCGCCTGCAACCTCTCCCCCTCTCGAACTGCACACTCCAGCAGCGCCTGCATCCGGGCGTAGTGCGATCCCTGCCAGTAGATTTTGCCGCACGCCGGGCAACGGCGGAATGTGTCGAAATACTGACGGGTCTTGGGTTCGAGCAGGTGATCGATCTCCGCTTTGCTGACCGGCGTTGTCAGGCTATTGCATCGCATGCAGCGCTGGAAGACGGTCGGCGCCGGCGCCAGGTTGAACCGCCGCATGACTTCGACAATCTGGCGCGCTGGAATAACCTCGCGCACGAATGCGCCGTAAATAACGATGCTGCGCTTGAGCAATCCCAGGTCGCGGGTCAGCAGAATGCGTTGTTCTGCGTGCGCCAGTTGCGCCAGTTCGGCGTCGTGCGCATCGTTCCGGTAGAGGCAGTCGTAGCCGAGCATACGCAAATAGGCAGCCAACCGCCCCAAATGAGCGTCGAGCACAAAGCGCACATCGGTCAGCGGCGGACGCAGAGCGATAGGCGTTTCCGGCGCTGACCCGATCGGGAAGGCTTCAACGGAGACGCCTGGTTGCACCAGTTCGTCGAAATCAACCGGGCGACCGTCGAGGAACAACGCACCGATCTCAGGGTGCGGCACGCCGCACGTTTCGATCAGGTTTTTGACCGTTTCGCGCCCTCGACAGGGGCGTGGAAACCACGTGTTGCGCAGACTGAGCGGCAGAAAGTCGTTCAGGTCGCCATAGACGCGGATCAGCGCCTGGTCGGGGTGCAACGCTGCGAGCGGTTTTATGGCGTGGATGTTGTTTGTGTTCGTTTCCACCAGAGTGCCGTCAGAATCATTGCCAGACCGATAATCTGCGCCACGCGCACACCGCCGCTGGCGACCAGCGAGTCGACGCGCAGCGCTTCCAGCAGGAGCATCGCGCTGCCCTGCAACGCCAGGTACGCCATGGCAAGCGTTCCAGGCTGCGCGGCGAGACGGGCGACCCATGCCAGCGCTCCCCAGGTCGCCAGCGCCGCCAGGAAATAGTAGAGCGCGACAGGATGCCGCAGTGCGCCGAACAATGATACCGCCCATGGCAGGTCTGTCGGCGCGCCAAGGGCTTCACCGCTGAGCAACAGACCGAGCGATGCGATCATCTGCGCCAGGGGCAGCGCCAGGGCTGCGGCGTCCGCCAGCGGCGCGGCGGCATCGTCCATACGCCGCAGCCGCAGATAGGCGTACCCGGCAAGAGCGCCGCCAATCAGCGCACCGGGCCATGCCAGGTCTCCCAGGCGGAGCGCCAGAAAGAGACCTGGCGACTGACGATACATATCCCAGTTGAATAACCCATACCACAATCGTGCGCCAATGGCGGCGCCCGCCAAGGCAAACGGCGCACAGCGACTGGCGCGGCGCTCAAGCGACTCGCCGCCGCGCTGACGCGCCACTCGTTCAAATCGCGCATGCCCGACGAAAATGGCAATGACCAGCAACAGCGCGCCGCTGCCCAGGTTCAAGGGACCCAGTTCAATGATTGGCAGCATATTTACGGTGTTTCGGCAATGAGCTGCTCGATTGCGCCCTCTATCATACCACGCGACATTGGTCCGCGGTAGACGACGCGAATGATCCCCCGCCGATCTACGAAGAAACTGGAGGGAAGCGCCCGCGCCTGATAATCAGCGCTGACCCGGGCATTGCTGTCGAGCAATGCCGGAAATGTCAGGCGCTGATCGCTCATGAACCTGACAACGCTTGCAACGTCTTCCTGTTGATTGATCGCCAGCACGAGAAAGCCCTGATCGCGGAAGCGGTCGTAAGCCTGCTGGATCGCAGGCATTTCGGCGCGACACGGCGGGCACCACGTCGCCCAGAAATTGATCAGGACAACCTTCCCGCGCAAATCGCTGAGCGCCACCTGTGAGCCGTCAGTTGCGGTCAGTGTGAACTCAGGCGCCGGATGACCGACGAGCGGCGCCGGTTGGATAGCGGCTGGCGCGGGGGCGGGAGTCGTTGCGACGGCGTCGGATGTCGCGCGCGTCGTCCAGATGAAGACGCCGCCGAACAGCAGAGTTGCGACCAGCAACAGGTCCCAGAATTGTCGAGAGAATGTCACAGAAATGCTCCGTCCGTTGTGCGCTTGCTTGCACATCGCGGGTGTCGCGTGCTACAATACCACACAGTATAGCGGCATGATACGCCCTTTTTTGCATGTCTGCTCCGTCCGTCATCACGATTGATGGTCCTGCCGGCGCAGGGAAGAGTACGCTTGGCGAATTGCTCGCCAGGCGATTGGGGTATCTCTTCTTCGATACGGGCGTCATGTATCGGGCGCTGGCGTGGGCGGTTCTGCGCAGCGCCATCGATCCGGAGAACAGTGAAGCGGTCGCGGCGCTGGCGCGCGATCTCGACATTCAAGTATTGCCGCCTGGCGATGCGACCGATGGACGACCGTACACGGTACTGGTCGATGGCGTCGATGTCACCTGGGAGTTGCGGCGACCTGATGTCGAACGAATTGTATCCATCGCGGCGCGTCACCCTGCTGCGCGCGCTATCATGCGCGAGCGGCAGCGCGCCATCGGGCGCCGCGGGCAGGTCGTGATGGTCGGGCGCGACATCGGAAGCATCGTGATGCCGGATGCGCCGCTCAAAATCTACCTGGACGCCTCAATTGACGAGCGCGCTCGTCGTCGCACGCTTGAGATACAACAGCGCGGCGGCAGCGCCGACCTCCAGCACATTCGCAATGATATCATTCGCCGTGATAGCCTGGATCGGCACGTAAGCGCACCTGCCGCCGATGCATGTGTCATTTTCAGTGATGGGCTGTCGCCCGAGCAAGTGGTCGATCTCGTCATTGCCCACATTGATGATGGCGACGGCTTGCAGGACTCGCACGCATATGACCGAGCCCAAAATCCCGGTTCCGCTGGAACTTGAACAGGATGAGCAGGTCATTCTGGTAGGAAAGCGGCACTGGATCGAACTGCTGCAATCCAGTCTCGTCTTCCTGGTGATTGGCGTCATAAGCGCAGTGATTGCGCTGATCCGCGCTGCTGGGGTCGAGTTTTTCTACCTGCGTGAAGGCATCACCCGCCCCTTGACCGATCCCGTCAATATTGCGCTTGCCACGCTGTTGCTCGTGCTGGTTGCGCTCTGGGCGCGCGGTGAAGCGAAAAAGGAGCGACGCAAGCCCACTCCCTGGCGCAACCCGGATATCCTCTATGCGATTGCCATCCTTGCCCTTGGCGTGGCAATCTGGTTCCGACTTAGCGGCGGTGAGCTGATCGTCGTCGATCCAGCATATGCGCGTCCCAGCGATGCCATCAATATTGTGCTGATTGTGACGACGCTGCTGATGCTGCTTGCAGTGGCATATCTATACAACGACTGGCGCAATGATGTGCTGATTGTGACCAATAAGCGCGTCATTTACGACGAAGAAACCATGTTCATTCGCCATGTGCGGCAGCAGATCCTGATCGATGACATTCAGCAGGTCAATGTGCGCGCCGATACCTACCAGGCGACGCTGTTCGGATACGGCAAGATTATTATTCGCTCGTTCAGTCCGCGTACGCTTGAGTTCGATTTCGCAGCGAAGCCGCGCGAGATCGAAAAGGCGATTATGGACCAGGTGCGCAACCTGCGCCGTCGTCAGGAGCCCGATCTGCTGCGCGCGCTGATTGAAGATCAGGTGTATGGCAACAAGCAGCCGCAGCCGTCGGCGCCCTCGATTCAGGTTCGCTCTCAGCGCTTTCCCATCCCGGCGCTCTATCCGCCCAATCCTGAGATCTTTCCCGATAAGATCGTCTGGCGACCGTCCTGGGTATATGTCATGATCCGGTTGTTGCGCCCGCTCGGCGGATTTGCCATGACCATGTTCGTGCTTGCCGTCCTGGCGCAGTTTAATCTGATCGATGGCGCGCTCCTCACGTTGATGACGCTTGCGGCGCTACTATTTTTTGGCTTCTGGGGCTGGTGGATCCGCGAGGCGCTGATCCACGACAACTATATTCTGACTCGCACCGACATTATCGATATTGATCGTCGTCCGCTGGGACCGGAGAATTCGCGCCGCGCGCAACTCTCCGCTATTCAGAATATCTCGTTCGATGTCAGTTTTGTCGAACGTCTCCTGGGTCTTGGGACCGTTGTGATCGAGACTGGCGGCGCGGCAGGGGGAAAGTTCACCTTCGATCACGTGCCAGACCCGCGCGGCGTCCAGGCGACGATCAACGACTACCTGACCGATTTTCGCAAGCATGAGAAGGAACGTCAGTTGCGGGACTCGCTTGCGCTGCTCAGGCAGTATGATCAACTGCAACGCGAGCATGGCGAGAAAATGGACCGCGCCAGTTTCGAGCGGGCGGTCGAGGAGTTGATCGGACGCTCCCTCAACAGGCATTCGCACGATGCCTATGGTTCGATGTCGCCGAATGGCGTCGTAAACGCCAGGACCGAAGTCGAAGCTCATTTGCGGCGAGCGGCGCGCCTGGCGCGACGGCGCGCAGCAATCCGTGCGTTGCGCGAACGGATGCGTCGCCGAAACCACGAACAACCTTCGTAGCTTTTCGAGAAGGATTCACAATGGTGCGTGTGCGCGCTGCGGTGATCGCTCTGATCTGTACATTGCTGACGGGACCGGTCGCTGCGCAGGAACAGGGCTTTGGATTGACGTTGACGCTGCGCCCGGGGTACGCTGGCGCGTATCGCCTGGGTGAATGGTTCCCGGTGATGGTCGAGGTTGCCAATGATGGGCGCGATCTGCGCGGCGTGCTGGAGTGGAGTTTTCCCGGGGCGCCAGGACAGCCGGTGTTTCGGCGTGAGGTCGATCTGCCGCGCGGGTCGCGAAAGCGCATCACGCTCGACGTGTTTGCGCAAGGGTTTGCGCGCAACGGCACGGTTCGTCTGATTGAAAACGGCAATGTCGTGCTCGAGCAGAGCATTGGCATCGAAGCGATCGAGATGGATCGCTTCCTGGTGGTGGTGGTCGGTTCCGATCCGACCGTGCTGACCAGCCTCAGTGCAATGTCGATCAGCGGTACAAGCGGGACCGTTGTGCGTCATATGTCTCCCGACGATCTTCCCGCCCATCCGCTTGTGTTACGCGGCATTAATGCCATCTTCCTGCACGATGTCGATACTGCCGCTCTTGCGGCGGAGCAGCGCGCTGCGCTCCGCGATTGGGTCCACCTCGGCGGACAGTTGGTCGTTGGCGGCGGGACCAACGGCGAGCGCGCCGCCTCCGGTCTGGCTGACATCCTGCCGGTCGAAGCGACGCGCACGATCAGTCAGGGGGATCTGTCACCGCTCGAACAACTTACTGGTTCTCCCCCAACGCCATCAACCGGTCCGCTGCTGGAGGCGCGCCCGCGCCCTGGCGCGGAGGCGCTGCCGCCAGCAGCGCCATTGATCTATCGCAGTCGCCTGGGCAGCGGCATGGTTGTCTTCAGCACCTTCGATCTGGCGTTGTTGCGCGGTTGGTCGGCAGAGCCAAATCTCTGGTCGCGCACGCTCCGACCTGTGCCGCTCTTCATTCCAGGCTTCGATGCGCGGGTGAATCAGATCAATCTGATGCAGGATGCGCTCCAGTTGCCGGCGATTCAGTTGCCGCCCGCATCGGCGCTGGCGGCGTTCCTGTTTGTGTATATCCTGGTGGTGGGACCGGTGAACTATCTGGCGTTGCGCCGGTTGCGTCGCCTTGAGTGGGCATGGGTCACCATTCCTGCGACAGTGGTTGTGTTCACCGCTGGCGTCTTTCTGTTTGGCATCGGGTTGCGCGGCGGGCAGGCGCAATTGCTTCAGGTGGCTGTTGTGCAGGGTTCGGAAGGCGCGCCACGCGGCGCGGCGACGGCGTATCTGGCGTTGTTCTCGCCTGTTCGGGGCAGCTATACGCTGCGGTTCCCCGCCGATCATCTGGTGAGCGAAACGCGCGGCTTTGATGACTTTACTGCCCGTCCTGTGCTTGCTGTCAGCGATGATAACGGCGTCACCGTCCCCGACCTGCTGGTCGATGTCGCGTCGGTGCGCACGCTCATCGCCGAGGCGCCGGCAATGCCGTCAGTGCAGGTGCAGAGCGCGGTTCAATTCGATGGCGCTGATCCCAGAGGGGACGTGCGCAATGTCGGATCGGTGACGCTCGAACAGGCGATTGTCGTCCATCAGGGCAGATATAAGGAACTCGGCGATCTGGCGCCTGGCGCGCGCGTCGCGTTTGATTTCAATGCGCCGCGCGGCAGTTTTCCGTTTGGCGTCGCTATCGGCGACGATCGCGTGTTCAATCGGCGCCAGATTCTGTTTCGTTTGTTCAATGCTTCTTCCCGTATCGCTCCGCTCTCCGGACGATCGCCGCTGGATGACGACGGCGTCTACGTGATCGGCTGGAACCGATCATCCGCGCTGCCGGTGGAGATGAATGGTTGGACGGCATCGCAGGAAGGGTTGACCCTGTTTGTCATCCGTCTGCGCACGACGTGAGTTCGGTTGCGGCATGTCCTCATTCGCAGATAGTGTGCGCGCGACGATCCTCCGCCATCACATGGTCGTGCCCGGCGCTCCTGTGGTTGTTGCGGTCTCTGGCGGACCAGACTCGCTCTGCCTGCTGGATGTGCTTGTGCGTCTTCGCGCCGATCTCGAGTGCGATCTGCACGTGGCGCACCTGGATCATCGGTTGCGCGGCGCTGAGTCGGCGGCGGAAGCGGCGTTCGTGGCGGAAACTGCGGCGCGTCTGGGTCTGCCCTGCACTGTTGAAGCGGTCGATGTGCGGGCGCTGGCGGTGGATCGCAAACTCAATCTGCACGCAGCCGGACGCCTGGCGCGCTATCGGTTGCTGGCGCGTGTGGCGCTGGCGATCAACGCACAGGCGGTCGCCACGGCGCACCATGCTGATGATCAGGCGGAAACGGTGCTGTTGCATCTGGTGCGCGGCGCAGGCGTCGAAGGTCTGCGCGGCATGCGTCCGGTCGTTGCATGGGAGGAGTGGAGCAGCATTGTCGCCGATCCGTCGCTATCTGCGCAGACCAGCGAGAGACGTCCGCGCCTTATCCGTCCGCTGCTCGACGTATCGCGCGCTGAGATTGAGGCGTACTGCGCTGAACGCGGTCTTGCGCCGCGCCGCGATCCCTCGAACGCTGATCGACGCTACCTGCGAACGCGCGTTCGGCAGGATATTCTTCCGGCATTGGCGGCGCTCAACCCGCAGATCGTGGCAGCGCTCGGTCGGACGGCAGCCGATTGCGCTGAGGTTGCCGATTTTCTTGATCAGGAACTGGATCGGGTGTGGCGGACGCTGGTCGTGGTGCAGGCGAACCGGGCGGCGTTCGATGGACGTCGCTGGCGTGATCTGCACCCTGCGTTGCAGCACGCGGCGCTTCGCCGTGCGTATACGCTGGTTGGCGGGAGCGACACGCTTGGACGCGACGATGTGCTGCGCGCCTGCAATGCAGTCGGACGCGGCGTGGGAAAACGGATCGAACTGCCCGGCGGCGTCGCGCTGGTAACCGGGTATGACGGCGGATTTGCTATCATACGCGGTGAAGCGTTGGAGGAAGGCGTTCGTCTTCCGGTTGCCGAAACGACCCTGACAGTCCCCGGATGCGTCGAACTGAGCGACGGGCGTGCGCTTTGCGCTGATTATCGTCTGGCATCCACGCCAGCGAGCCGCTGGGAAATCTTTCTTGATGCAGTTGCCTGCACCATGCCGCTCATTGTGCGCCGGCGCCGCCCTGGTGACCGTATGCGACCGGAGGGAGGGCGCGGTACACGCCGTTTGCAAGACATTATGGTCGATGCGCGGACGCCGCGTTCATTGCGCGATGCGTGGCCCATCGTCGTATCTGGCGAACGGATCATCTGGATTCCCGGCGTCTGCGTGGCTGAGGGAGTTGGGGCGACTCTCGGGCAACCGGCGCTTCATTTATGGGTTGAGGGAATGACTGGCGCGGAGACAGCGACAGGCGCCGACAAGGAGCATTCCATGCACGCTGATATGGCGAAAATTCTGATCACAGCCGAGCAGATTCAGGAACGCGTGCGCGCATTGGGCGCGCAGATCACCGCCGATTATCGTCCGCTTGGCGATCTGCTGCTGGTAGGGGTGTTGAAAGGGTGCGCTATGTTTATGGTCGATCTGGCGCGCGCCATTGATATGCCGCTGGCGATGGACTTCATCGCCACTTCGAGTTATGGCAAGACGACCGAGTCGAGCGGCGTGGTGCGCATGCTGAAGGACCTGGATACCGACATTGCCGGGCGCCATGTGTTGATCGTCGAAGACATCATTGATAGCGGTCTGACTCTGGCGTACCTGCGCGGGCATTTGCTCCGGCGCAACCCGGCCAGTCTGCGCATCTGCGCATTGCTCAACAAGCCTGAACGGCGGCGCGCCGATATTCCGGTTGACTACCTGGGATTCGACATCCCCAATGAGTTCGTTGTCGGTTACGGTCTTGATTTTGACGAGAAGTACCGCAACCTGCCATATATCGGCGTTCTGCATGAGCGCATTTACCACACGACGACGTAGATGTATCGCAAGGAGGCGCATCCATGACACATCCAACCCCGCAAACGATGGGGCAGCAATTCGGCAGGCGCTCATGGGCTGAACCATGGAAGATCAAGATGGTCGAGCCGCTGCGGGTCACCACTCGCGAGGAGCGCGAACGCGCACTGGCAGAAGCCGGATACAACACCTTTCTTCTCCGTTCCGAAGATGTTTACATCGATCTGCTGACCGACAGCGGCACTAACGCCATGAGCGACCGTCAGTGGGCTGCAATGATGCTCGGTGATGAAGCGTATGCCGGAAGCCGCAACTTTTACCGGCTCGAAGCGACGATTCAGCAGTACTACGGCTACCGTTACATTGTGCCGACCCATCAGGGGCGCGGCGCCGAGCACCTGATCAGCCGCGCCGCCATCCGTCCGGGGCAGTATGTTCCTGGCAACATGTACTTCACCACCACGCGACTGCACCAGGAACTGGCAGGCGGCATCTTCGTCGACGTCATCATCGACGAGGCGCATGATCCGCAATCGTTGCACCCATTCAAGGGGAATGTCGATCTCGACAAACTGGAGGCGCTGATCCGGCGTGAAGGTGCGCAGAACATTGCGTATGTGAGCCTGGCGGGAACGGTGAACATGGCAGGCGGGCAGCCGGTGAGCATGGCGAATGTGCGTGCATTGCGCGATCTCTGCAACCGGTACGGCGTGCGCATTTTTCTCGATGCGACGCGCATGGTCGAAAACGCGTTCTTCATCCAGGAGCGTGAGGAGGGATATGCGAACAAAACGATTGCGGAGATTCTGAAAGAGTTCTGCTCCTACACCGACGGCGCGTGGATGAGCGCCAAGAAGGATGCGCTGGTCAACATCGGCGGATGGCTGGCGGTCAACGATGCTGACCTGTTCGACGAACTGCGCAACCTGGTGGTAGTGTATGAAGGATTGCACACCTACGGCGGACTGGCGGGGCGCGACATGGAAGCGATCGCGGTCGGGATCGAGGAGTCAGTCCAGGACGACTATATCCGCGCCCGGATCGGGCAGGTGCGTTACCTGGGTGAACTGCTCACCGACTGGGGCATCCCGATTGTGCAGCCGGTTGGCGGGCACGCGATTTTCCTGGATGCGCGCCGCTTCTACCCGCATATTCCGCAGCACGAATTTCCAGCGCAGACTCTGGCGGCGGAGTTGTACCTGGACTCCGGCATTCGGGCGATGGAGCGAGGCGTCGTCAGCGCTGGACGCGACCCGAAAACCGGCGATCATTACTACCCGAAACTCGAACTCACGCGCCTGACTATTCCGCGCCGCGTCTACACCCAGGCGCATATGGACGTAGTCGCAGAGGCGGTGAAAGCCGTGTACGATGCGCGAATGCAGACTCGTGGATTGCGCATGGTATACGAACCAAAGTATCTACGCTTTTTCCAGGCGCGGTTCGAACGAGTGGCGTAAAGGCAGGGAGTGTGAGACAGGTCTGCAAGACGTGCCCCTTGGCGAGCAGGTTGCAGACCTGCTCCGGCTACCACAGTGACCGCATCACGCCGACGACGCGCCCCTGAATGTGAACTTTCGCCGCATCGACATAGATCGGCTCCATTGTCACATTGGCGGGCTGGAGGCGCACCCTGTCGCCTTCGCGGTAGAACCGCTTGAGCGTCACTGCGTTGTCGTCTTCGATGCGTACTGCGACCATCTGACCGTTCTCAGCCGTCTCCTGATAGCGCATCAGCACGATGTCGCCATCGTCGATGAGCGCATCAATCATCGAGTGACCGCGCACCTTCAGCGCATAAACATTTTGCAGCTTCTCAGGCGGCGCCACGTCGGGCGGCACATCGATCATCTCGACTGCGGCGGTGCTGGTATCTTCCGGGTTCGGCAGCGGCTGACCGGCGGTGATGACGCCAAGGAGCGGCACTCTTCCGCCCCGCGCCTGACTGAGCGCGACCGGCAGCATATTCTTGAGTTTGATGCCGCGTGATACTCTGCCGTCGCGGTCGATCAGCCCCTTGCTTTCCAGCGCGCGAAGGTTGTAGGCGACGACCGACGTTGAGGAAATACGCAGGCCATCCTGGATCTCGCGAATGGACGGCGGATATCCGTGCTCCTGGGTGAATTCCTCGATGAATGCCAGGATATCGCGCTGCCGATCTGAAAGTTGATCTGACGATCTCATGCGTGCTGCCCTTTCTCTGGCGCCGTTCTTTAGAACCGCAAGCCTGTTCGATAGAACTTTTGTAGTACATGCATTATGGCATAACACGCTTGTTCTTGTCAAGCCCATATTTTCTACTTTTGCGCAGCGCTTGCATCCTGTCGCGCGGTATAGTACAATGCCCGACCTGGAGCTGTCGGGCAATGCCCCTAGCTTATGGCGAAGGTATTTGCAGCATAAGGAGATGCAATCTTACTATGTCGGAAAAGTACACGTTGTCGCTTGAGCCTCGTTCGATCCTGGGCAAGAAGGTCAAGCGGCTGCGGCGCAGCGGAATCCTGCCCGCAACCGTCTATGGCAAGGGCATCGAGCCGATTGCCGTCCAGGTGGACGCGCGCAGTTTCAACCAGGTCTACCGCCGCGCCGGGCGCACGTCGCTGGTTGAACTGCAGATTGCCGGTCGTCAACCGCTGACGGCGTTCATTCATGCGCTTCAGCGCCATCCGGTGACGCGCGACATTATCCACGCGGATTTTCGGGCGGTTGATCTGAGTCAGGAAGTGGAGGTCGCTGTGCCGCTGCATATCGAGGGCGAGTCCCCTCTCGTCGAAAGCGGCGAGGCGGTGCTGAACCAGGTGTTGAACGCGGTGGAGATTCGCGCGCTGCCCTCCAATATTCCAGCGCACATTACCGTTGATATCAGCGGTCTTGATGCGTTCGACAAGAGCATCCACGTCCGCGATCTGGCGTTGCCGCCGGGTGTGACGCTGGTGACCCCCGGCGATGAACTGGCGGTCAGCCTTGCGCATACGCGCATTGCAGAGGAGGAAGAGGCGCCAGCCGAAGAGACGACTGCCGAACCGGAACTGGTGCGCGAGCGCCGCGAGCCAAAGGAAGAGGAAGAAGAGGAATAGCCTCGCTGTTGTTTTGGAATCAAAAAACCCTCGCATCAGCGAGGGCTTTTTGTTGATTCCGGGCATCACCGTGGATGAGCTTATCGCTTCACCCCAGCGGTGATGCCCTTACGCTCATTACTCATGGGCATCACCTCCTTTACGCCTGAACGGCAATTTTTGAAGGATTGACGTTTGAAATATACCGAAAATCGCGGCGTCTGTCAAGCGCCAATTCTGATTGCCCTTACGGTGTCGCCAGCGTTGGCGTGGCAGGCGCTGGCGTCGCTTCTGCCAGCCCCGAAGCGGCGGTTGGCGAGGCGCGCAACGATGGCGATGTGTCAACCTGTGATGGAATAATCAATGGCTGCCCGATCTGGAGCGAATCAGGATCGGTCAATCCATTGGCTGCCATAATGTCAGCGACCGTTGTGCCAAACCTGATCGCCAGTTCGCTCAGCGTATCGCCAGGCTGAACGATATACAGCCCGGCAGGCGTCGGCGATGGCGCCAGCAGGCTGGCATATGCCGTCGCTGTCGCATCAACATCCAGCGTTGGGGCGGGAGTGATTTCCAGAATGACCGGCGCTGTCGGGCGTGGCGTCGTCGGCTGCGGCGGCGTGGGCAGCGTGCAGGCTGTCGCCCCTGCGATCAGGCTGATCAGAAGGAGCGATCGGAAGGCGCGGTACATTACGCACGGATCGATCTTCACAGGAAGGGATGTCACCATTTGGTTGTGCGATCTTGACGGGTCTCGGGAAGCGTGCTATCCTCAGCGGCGCGCCAGAAGCGAGAGGAAGACAGGTCAGGAGGAGATCCCTGTCTTCCTCGTGAGCCGGAATGTATCAGCACGGAGCTACTTCTTCCCGGCGCTCTTCTTCGCTGCCGCCTGCTTCTTCTGCTTGCTGACGTTTTTCGGGCTTTTGTCCCCCATACACGGCTCCCTTCTGTAGCGCTACTGCCAATCGTTGTGTCATTATATCACGAGGTTAAGGATGCATGCTACCTTGAATCCACAGATGCGCCGTCTTTCCACCATCATGCGCGGCGATCCTCAGAACCCTGACGAAGTCCTGGGCGTGCTCAATCCTGCTGCGGCGCGGGCGCCGGACGGGACGCTCTATCTCTTTCCGCGCGTCGTGGCGGCCGGCAACTATTCGCGTATCGGGGTTGCCCGCGTGATCTTCGATGACCGCGGCAATCCGGCTGCGGTCGAGCGCATGGGGTACGTCCTTGAGCCGACCGAGTCGTATGAACGGAATGCACGCACTGCTGGCTGCGAAGATCCGCGCATTACATATGTCGCGGCCATCGGGCGCTACGTGATGGCGTACACGGCGTATGGTCCGTTAGGACCGCGCATTGCGCTGGCGCTCTCAACCGATCTGCTGCACTGGGAGCGGCTTGGACCGATTATGTTCGCTTTTGAGCCGAGCCTGCGTGTCGATTTCAACCTGTATGATAACAAGGATGCGTTCCTGTTTCCTGAGCCGGTGCGCGACCCGCAGGGGCGCCTGGCGCTGGCGCTGATCCATCGCCCGGCGCACGTGCAGGGCGGGATGCCGGTTGTTCCTGCTGGCATCACCGAGCACCGCGCCAGTATCTGGCTTTCGTACTGCCCGCTCGACCGGGTGCAGGCGGATCTGGCGGAACTGCTGATCTGGCGTAGCCATTCGTTCGTCGCCGGTCCCCAGGCGCCGTGGGAGGAGGTGAAGATCGGCGGCGGCGCACCGCCGTTCCGCACGCCGTATGGGTGGATGATGATCTATCATGGCGTTTCAGGGCGGATCGTTGAGCAGACGGATCACCAACCGTTTGTGCGATACTGTGCAGGCGTCATGATCCTCGATGTTGAAGATCCGCGGAAGGTTGTGTATCGCTCGCCGACGCCGATCCTGGCGCCGGAGATCGAGGAGGAACGCAGCGGCGTTGTGCCGAATGTCGTCTTCCCGACCGCTGTTGATCCGCGTGAGGACGGCGCGTTCGACGTTTACTACGGCATGGCTGACGCCGCTATCGGCGTGGCGCGATTGACGCTGGAGTGAGGGTTAGGGGTTAGGGGTTGGGTTGCATCATCTCCGGGTATGTGGGTGTTCTCATGGTGTGTGGCGGGGCGTTGCACACCGCATGCGTCCAGTTCCGGCGAACCTTATGAATGTCGCTTTTGACCTGCGCTTTGTCAATGACCATTTTCCCGGAATTGGACGCTATGCCTTTAGCCTGGCGTCGGCGTTCGCCGCGCTTGATACGACACACCGGTTCATCTTCGTTATCGCGCAGGATGCTGCGGGTGGCCGCTCTCCGCTGAATACGCGGTACGATGTGCGGAGTTTGCTGTATTCACCCAGGGTGCGGGCGCTCGCTGCGCCTCCGCCGTTCAGCGTTGCCGGACAGATCGCCCTGCCTGCGCTGCTGCGCCTGGCGCGCGTCGATGTGTATCACTCGCCCTATTATGTCTTTCCTTACGTCGGTCTTCCCTGTCCTGCCGTCGTGACGCTGTACGACATCATTCCGCGTCTTTTCCCGCGCGAGTCGTCGCTGCGCGCGCGTCTGTTCTTTGATCTGTCGGTTCGCCTGGCGTTTCGCTCAGCGCGACGGATTGTCACCTCATCGTATCGTTCACGTGACGACATTGTGCGTGTCTATCGCATACCGGCTTCGCGGATTGACGTGGTGCATGGCGGAGTGGATGAACGCTTTCGCCCTGCTGAACCGGAGTCGGTGAGAGCGGTACGGGCGCGGTATCAACTGCCAGAGACGTTTGCGCTCTGTGTAACATCCGACAAACCGCACAAGAACGTTGAGACTCTTGTGAAAGCGTGGCGTCTGTCGGCTGCCGGGCGGCAGGGGAATGATTCGTGGCTGATCCTGGCGGGTCACCGCGGGCGCGGGGCGCTGACGTTCGATCACCCCTGCATCCGCGACCTGGGACCGATTGCCGAAGCCGATCTGCCTGCGCTGTACGGCAGCGCAACGCTCTTCGTCTACCCGTCGCGCTACGAAGGGTTTGGATTGCCGCCGCTGGAAGCGATGGCGTGCGGTGCGCCGGTGATCTGCAGCCGCGCTGGAAGCCTGCCCGAGGTCGTTGGCGATGCGGCGCTGCTGGTAGACCCCGATGACCCGTATGCGCTGGCGGCGGCTATCGATCAGGCGTTTGCCGATCCGATGCTGCGCGTCACCCTGCGCGCCGCCGGTCTTGAACGCGCGGCATCCTTCTCCTGGCAGCGTGCAGCGCAGGAGATTTTGGCGGTCTATGAATGTTGCACGTTGCATGTTACACGTTGAACGTTGCATGCGGGAACGCAGCAGGTCGTAGGGGCGTGCCGATGGCACGCCCAGCGCGCCGGAGGCGCGCCCACGTCAGCGTTGCGCGTTGCAGGCGGGAACGCCGCGGGTAGGGGCGCGCCGATGGCACGCCTGGGGCGCCGGTGGCGCGCCCGTGTGAATGTTGCACGTTGAAGGCAGGAAGATTATGTCCATCGCCGATCTCCGAAAAGAATACACCCGGCACGGGTTGAGCGAATCTGACGTTGATCCCGACCCGATCGTCCAGTTTCAGCGCTGGTTCGATCAGGCCGTTGAGGCAGGGCTGATCGAACCAAACGCCATGACCCTGGCAACCGCCACGCCCGACGGCAAACCCTCAGCGCGCATGGTGCTGCTCAAGGGCGTGGATAACGGCGGTTTCGTCTTCTTCACCAACTACGAGAGTCGGAAGGGTGCGGAGCTGGCGGCGAATCCGTGGGCGGCGCTGGTGTTCTACTGGCCCGAACTGGAGCGCCAGGTCCGCATTGAGGGGCGCGTCGAGCGCGTTTCCCCCGAAGAATCCGACGCTTACTTCGCTTCACGACCGAACGGCAGTCGTATTGGCGCGTGGGCATCGCGTCAGAGCGGCGTTATCGGCAGCCGCGCCGAACTGGAGCGACGCGTCGCCGAGCTGGAACAGTTCTATGCCGGGCGCGAGATCCCGCGTCCGCCGTTCTGGGGCGGGTTCCGTGTCGTTCCCGATGCCATCGAGTTCTGGCAGGGACGCCCGAGTCGCCTTCATGACCGTCTGCGTTACCGGCGCGACGCCGGTGGCTGGGTTATTGAGCGTTTATCGCCATAGCAACGGAGCAAGCCATGAACCCTATTCTTGCACGCCTCGGGTTTCGCGCCGATGACCGCGTGGTGATTATTCACGCTGACGATCTCGGCATGTGTCACGCGACTATTCCAGCCGTCGCTGAACTCTTTGATGTCGGGCTAGTCTCGTCGGCGGCGACGATGGTTCCCTGCTCGTGGTTTCCCGCCGTCGCCGAGTATGCCCGCGCGACGCCGTCCGCCGATATTGGCGTCCACACGACGCTTACCTGTGAGTGGGATAGGTACCGTTGGGGACCGCTCAGCACCCGCGATCCGGCGTCGGGATTGCTGGACGATGAAGGGTATCTGCCTCGCACAACGCCTGCGGTTCAGGCGCAGGCTCATCCCGCCGCCGTCGCTGCGGAATTGAACGCTCAAGTTGACAGGGCGCTTGCGAGCGGCATTGATGTCACCCACATCGACTCCCATATGGGAGCAGCGTTTGCGCCCCATTTTCTTCCCGCGTACCTCGCCGCCGCCGCTCGCGCGCATGTGCCGCCGCTTGTGCCGCGCCTGAGCGAGGAGCGTATGCGCGAACAGGGCATGCCGGAAGAGATGATCGCCTTTGCGCGTCAGGCAATTCCACAACTGGAGGCGCAGGGCATGGTGATGGCGGATCATCTGGTCGGCATGCCGCTCGACCAGCATGAGGATCGAGTGGAAACGGCGAAACGACTGCTTGGCGCGTTGCCGCCGGGTTTGAGCTACTTCATCATTCACCCGGCGATCGACACGCCGGAACTGCGCGCCATCGCCAGCGACTGGCGCGCTCGCACGGCGGACTATGAGGCGTTCTGCGACGCCGGGCTACGCATCTGGGTGCGCGATCAGGGCATCCAGGTCATTGGCTGGCGCCCGATCCGCGATGTGCTGCGGAACGGGTGATGAATGTGACTGTCACCATTCATGGGGCGGCGCGGGACCTCACAGGGGTAGGGTTTTTGGGTGCGAGGGATGTTTACCGCGTCCTGATACCTTTTTTCCTCTCATCCCCTCCGCCCCCTTCTCCCCTTGTGGGAGAAGGGGGAGTTTGCGCATCCTGATGCCTGAAACAAGCGATCATCACGAGGGCGCGCCTGAAAAACTCTACCCTTGTGAGCGTCGCGGGACGGAGGCGCAATGCCGTTGCATCTGGCGATGCCAGCGGCGCCACGCAGACGCAAGTAACATTCACGGGGGGGAGGCGCTTACAAGCTCTGCGGATCGATGCCTAACTCACGCAGTTTCGCCCAGGCGACTTCGCGTGCGGCGCGTTCCGCCTCCGCCTCGGTCGGGGCAATGCGTCCGTCAGGGAGCACGAGGCGCAGGAGCGAACCATCAGGCATCAGCCAGCATTCCAGTTCATCGCTCCAGATGCGACCCTGCTCATCAGCGCCTGCCTCGACCGCCTGACCGCTGGTGTACCGCCAGACGCGCAACCGCCCCATAGCTGCAGGCCAGTACGGCGGATCATTCGGGTCGTAGGCGATGTATTCCCGCACGCCCAGCGCTGCATAGCGCGCTGGTTTCTCTTCGACGTCCGCCTTCCATGTTTCCTCGGAACTGAATTCAAACACCACCTGTGGCGGCGGTCGATCTGGCTCGTACAATCGCCAACTGCGGAATTCGCGCGCTGCAGGGTTAGGAATAGTCACTCCCTTGAACACGGCGATATCCGGCGCCAGCGGGTATTCATAGCGACGACGACGCTGGTAGATGTTCAGGTTGCTGACGATGAAGCACTTCTTGTTATGGAACAGACGGGCGAGGACACTTAACAGATAGTGGATCAGGGTTGACTGCGCTGCGCTCTCGCCCATCAGATCCTCTTTCGTGGGATGCAGATCGTAGTAGTGAACGAATGGCGGTTTCGTGTGCGAGCGCACAGCCATTGCTGACGGTTTCTTCACCTTCATCGAGCATCTCCTTCGCTGGCGCGCATCAATCGGGCGTGGTGCGATCTTGGCGGTTGCGCGGCGCTGAGGTGCGCTTCATCCGTCCGCGAACATAGCCGCCGCGAAACGCCAGCGCCACGAGAAACGCCACCAGGATGAAGATAATCAGCGCCTCAGTCCAGCCAATAGTCATGATACCTGCTTTCTGAAGGTTATGAGAACCAGGAACTGGTGAGGCAGTAGGGAGTAGGGAGCAGGGATGCACTTGCCGCCTTCCGCCTTTACCCTCTTGCCTCTTACCTCACCTGTCCACGTTCAACGGGTAAATTTTACTGTTCACTGTGCGACGTTCGCACGGGCGCGCCAGCGGCGCGCCCCTACGTGCAACTTTTCCACGTTCAACGTTCAACCAGAAGCCTCTCGCCTACGACGGACGCACTGCGTACTGCTCCATCAACTCGATTGACTCTGGCGCGCGCCAGCAGGCGACGAAATGCCCGTCGCCGTAGTCCTTGAACGGCGGCTCTTCGACTTTGCAGCGGTCGATAGCAATGGGGCAGCGGGTATGGAAGTGGCATCCCGGCGGCGGATTGAGCGGACTTGGCACGTCGCCTTCCAGGATGATGCGTTGCCGCTTCCGCTCGACGGTCGGGTCGGGAATGGGAGCGGCAGACAGGAGCGCCTGCGTGTAGGGATGCATCGGCATGGCGTAGAGTTTCTTCCCCTCCGCCAGTTCAACGACCTTCCCCAGGTACATCACCGCC
This sequence comes from Chloroflexota bacterium, assembly GCA_030550675.1. Classification (GTDB taxonomy): domain Bacteria; phylum Chloroflexota; class Chloroflexia; order Chloroflexales; family Roseiflexaceae; genus Roseiflexus. The sequence goes on along the minus strand of JAUQOW010000006.1, from coordinate 17,679 downwards.
ACCCGGTCGCTAATGTGTTTCACCACTGCCAGACCGTGCGCGATAAACAGGTAGGTCAGCCCCAGGCGATGCTGGAGGTCTTCGAGCAAATTGAGCACCTGCGCCTGAATCGACACGTCGAGCGCCGACACCGGCTCGTCGCAGACCACGAACTCCGGCTCGACCGCCAGGGCGCGCGCGATGCCGATGCGTTGCCGCTGCCCGCCGGAGAACTCGTGGGGATAGCGGTTGATGAAATAGGGGTTGAGACCGACAAGTTCAAGCAGTTCCTGGACGCGCTCGCGGATGGCAGCCTTCCCCTGGCGCAGGTTATGCACCGCAATCGGCTCGCCAATAATGTCGCCGACCGTCATGCGCGGGTTGAGCGACGCATACGGGTCCTGGAAGATCATCTGCACCTTGCGCCGCATACGCCGCAACTCTTCACCCTTCAACCGGGTCAGATCGGTTCCCTGAAACAGCACCTCGCCAGCGGTTGGCTTGTAGAGTTGCAGGATAGCGCGCCCGGTGGTCGATTTACCGCAGCCGCTCTCGCCGACCAGCCCCAGGGTCTCGCCGCGCTTGATCGAGAATGTCACTCCATCGACCGCTTTGATATACCCGACGGTGCGCTTGATAATCGCGCCCTTCATGACCGGGAAATGCATCTTCAGGTTGCGCACCTGAATCAGATCAGTCGAAGCTTCGCTCATCGCACTCGTCCCTCATTCGCTGTACAGTTACGCTGGCACTTCGCCGCCGGTGGTAGGGAGCGGCGTTTCAAGGGTGATGTCGAACAGGCAGGCCGCCTTGTGACCGGGAACCACCTCGCGCAACGGCGGAACCTGCTGGTCGCACTTGCCGGGGATGAAGTAGTCGCAGCGCGGGCTGAACGGGCAGATCTGCGGCAGGTTGATCAGGTCTGGCGGCAGACCGCGGATCGGCGTCAGCTTGCGCCCCTCCTCCTCATCGAGACGCGGAATCGAGCGCAGCAGCCCGATAGTGTACGGCATACGCGGACGGGCGAAAATCTCTTCGGTGGGTCCTTCTTCCACGATCCGCCCGGCATACATGACGATGACCCGGTCTGCCATCCCGGCGACCACTCCAAGGTCATGGGTGATGATAATGACAGCCGTGCCGAGTTCGTGCTGCAACCGCTGAATGAGTTCCAGGATCTGCGCCTGAATCGTCACATCAAGCGCGGTCGTCGGCTCATCGGCAATCAGCAGTTCCGGGTTGCACGACAGCGCCATCGCAATCATCACGCGCTGCCGCATGCCGCCGGAGAACTGGTGCGGGTAGTCATCAATACGCCGCGCGGCGCTGGGAATGCCGACCATCTGCAACAGTTCAATCGCTCGATTACGCGCTTCTCTGGGGGTCAGTTTCATGTGAAGTTCAAGCGACTCAGTGATCTGCCGCCCGATCGTCAGCACCGGATTGAGCGAGGTCATTGGGTCTTGAAAGATCATCGCAATCCGGTTACCGCGAATGTGGCGCATCTCCTCTTCCGTGTAATCGAGCAGATTCTCGCCGTCGAAGATAATCTCTCCGCCGACGATTTTTCCTGGCGGATTGGGAATGAGGCGCATGATCGACAGCGAGGTGACGCTCTTTCCCGAACCGCTCTCGCCGACGATGCCGAGAGTCTCACCGCGATCCACGTGGAAAGAAACGTTGTTGACAGCCTTGACGACGCCATCCTGAGTCTTGAACTGAGTCTCGAGGTTCTTAACGACGAGCAGCGGTTGTGACATGGGCGATCTCCATCAGGGCGAAACTTCATGAGCGAAATGGCATGCTGACCAGTGTCCAGACGTTTTTTCCTCAAAGGCTGGTTCAACCTCGCGGCAGATGTCGCGCGCCATCCAGCAGCGCGGATGGAAGCGGCACCCTTTCGGCGGGTTGATCGGGCTAGGCACATCCCCCTGCAGAATAATCCGTTCGCGCCGGATGTTCGGGTTGGGGATCGGGATGGCGGAAATCAGCGCTTTCGTGTACGGATGGAGCGGACGGCGGAAAAGCTCAGTGCGATCCGCCAGTTCGACCATCTTCCCCAGGTACATGACGCCGACGCGGTTGCTGATATGCTCGACGACGCTGAGGTTATGCGCGATGAACAAATAGGTCAGCCCGAATTCCTGTTGCAGATTGCGCAGCAGGTTGAGCACCTGCGACTGGATCGACACATCGAGCGCCGACACCGGCTCGTCGCACACGATCAATTTGGGGTTCATCACCAGCGCGCGCGCGATGCCGATGCGCTGCCGCTGCCCGCCGGAGAATTCGTGCGGGAAGCGTTCCATATGGCTTGGGTGCATGCCGACTTTCGCCAGCACTTCGCGCACCCGCTCGATACGCTCGGCTTTGCTGCCGATGCCGTGGATGGTCAACCCTTCCGCCACGCTTTCGCCGATCGTCATGCGCGGGTCGAGCGAGGCATACGGGTCTTGAAAGACAATTTGCATATCGCGGCGGAGCGCCTTGAGCTGGCTGCCGGAGGCAGCGAGCACATCCTTTCCTTCAAAGATCACCTCGCCATCGGTCGCCTTTTCGAGGCGCAGGATCGTGCGCCCGGTGGTGGTTTTGCCGCAGCCGCTCTCACCGACCAGCCCAAGCGTTTCGCCGCGCTTGATCGTGAAGCTGACGCCGTCGACCGCCTTGACGACCGCGACGGTGCGGCGCAGAATGCCGCCTTTGATCGGAAAATGCTTGACCAGGTTATTGACTTCCAGCAGCGTATCGTTCGACACGCTGCGCTGTGTTACAGTCGCCATACGATTCTGTCCATTTCAGGAAGATTGCGCATCGGGCGCATACAGCCAGCAGCGCACCTGTCGTCCGCCCTCCAGCGTAAACATCGGCGGCGGCTCATCGCAGCGCGCAAACCGTTTCGCGCAGCGTTCGGCGAAGCGGCAACCGGTTGGCGGATTAATCAGGCTTGGCACCGTGCCGGGAATGGTCGCCAGTTCCTCGACGATTTCGCCCAGGACCGGGATCGATGCCAGCAACCCCTGCGTATAGGGATGTTTTGGCTCGGCGAAAAGACTGCGCACATCAGCGTACTCGACAATCTGACCGGCATACATCACCGCGACCGAGTCGACCATTTCGGCGACCACCCCCATATCGTGGGTGATCAGGATAATCGCCGTATTGATCTTCTCGCGCAATTCGCGCATGAGGTCGAGGATCTGCGCCTGAATCGTCACGTCGAGCGCCGTCGTCGGTTCATCGGCGATCAGGAGTTCCGGGTTGCACGCCAGCGCCATTGCAATCATCACGCGCTGCGCCTGCCCGCCCGACAATTCGTGCGGATACTGGTTGATACGCCGTTCTGGGTCGGGCAGACCGACAAGCGTGAAGAGTTCAATGGCGCGTTTGCGAGCCTCTTCGCCGCGCAACCCCTGATGGATTTCGAGCGCTTCGATGATCTGATCGCCGACTCTGAACACCGGATTGAGGCATGTCGTCGGCTGCTGAAAGATCATCGAGATGCGGTTGCCGCGGATATGGCGCATATCCTCTTCGCTGAGCGAGCGAATATTCACGCCATCGAAGATAATCTCGCCCTCGACGATTTTCCCTGGCGGGTCCTGGATCAGGCGCATAATCGAGAGCGATGTCACGCTTTTGCCGCACCCGCTTTCGCCGACAATACCGAGCGCCTCGCCGCGGCGCACCGTCAGGTCGATGCCATCAACGGCGCGCACCACGCCAGCCTCGGTAAAGAAATAGGTCTTCAATCCTCGAACCTCGAGGAGAACATCGCCATTGACAGCCGTTTTGTGCGGAGCGACTGCTGGCGCAGGAACTGATGAGGTCGTCACAACTCGTTCTATTCTCTTACAGTTTCAATCGCGGATCGAGCGCATCACGCAACCCGTCGCCAATAAAATTGAACGCCAGCGAACAGAGAAAGATCGGCAGACCGGGGATGAGCGGCATCCACGGATGATTGAACATATAACTGGTAGCAAAGCCCATCATGTTGCCCCAGGTTGGGGTCGGATCCTGCACGCCGAAGCCAAGGAAACTGATCGCCACCTCACTCACCAGCGCGCCGTTGAGACCGAGGGTAAACGCCACGATCAACGGCGGGAAGGCATTCGGGAAGACGTGCTTAAACAGGATCCAGGCGCTCGAGCCGCCGAGAGCGCGCGCCGATTCGATGTACTGCATCTCGCGCACCTGGAGCACCATGCCGCGCATAAGGCGCGCCACGCCGACCCAACCGAGCGATGCGAGCACCAGGATCAGCAGCGCCACCTGCGTCGCCTCGCGGTTCGGCACCGCCATAATCCAGGCGACCGGACCAATGATCCAGGACGGCAGCACAATCAGGTCAGCGTTCTGGATCATAATCGCACTAAGGATCAGCAGAATCGGCAGGTCCGGGATGGTTGCCACGAACTCCATAATGCGGCTGATCGTATTATCGACCCAACCGCCGAAGAATCCCGACAGCAGACCCAGGATCGAACCGATGATCGCCACCAGGGTTGTGACCGAAATTGCGACCATAAGCGACACACGCGCTGCGTAAATCACGCGGGTGAAGAAGTCGCGTCCCAGGTGGTCAGTGCCGAGGATGTGGAGTTGCCCGGTCACCGGATCGGCGCTCATCGGCGGCAGGCGAGTGCGGTTCAGCCCTATCTCGTCGCGCGGGAAGGGCGCGATCCACGGCGCCAGGATCGACGCGCCAAAGATAATGATCAGAATGGCGAGACTTGCCATTGCCAGGCGATGGCGGCGGAACCGGCGGAAGACGACCGCCCACTGTCCTTCGGAACGCGACTGCAATCGCTCAATAGCGCCAGACGCCGCCGGTGTCGATGTCGTGGTAGCCATGCGTTACGCTCCTCACGTGAGCCGGATGCGCGGATCGACGACGGTGTACAGGATGTCGGAGATGAGATACCCGATCAGCACCAGAACGGTGCTGATGAACAGGATCGCCATCGCCACCGTGTAATCGCTATTTGACAGCGCATCGACCAGCAGCCGCCCCATGCCGGGCCAGTTGAACACCGATTCAGTCACTGCCGCGCCCGCCACCAGCGTCGGCAACACGCCCGCAAGCAGGGTCACAAACGGGATCAGCGCATTGCGCAGCGCGTGCTTCATAATCACCGCGCGCTCGCGCACGCCCTTGGCGCGCGCTGTGCGCACATAATCCTGCCGCAGCACTTCAAGCATACTGGAGCGGATGAAGCGGCTCCAGGAAGCGATATTGAAGAACGTCAGCACGGCGCACGGCATAATAAAGCGCAGCGTGCGATCCAGCGCGGAACCGGCCTGGACTGTGCCAATCCAGGGAATCTCATAATTGCGGATGCCCTGCGCGCCGCCCGACGGCAAATACGGCAGTCCGGCGTCCTTTGCCAGCACCGAGAAGACCAGGATCGCCATCACGCCCATAAAGAGCGTCGGCAGCGACGAGCCAACGAACGTAATGCCGGTCATCGCATAGTCGAAGCGCGAATACTGGCGCACCGCCGAGTAGATGCCGATTGGCACGCCAATCAGAATCGCCAGCAGCGTTGACACCCCCATCAACTGGATGGTGTACGGCAGCCGGCTCATCAGCAGATCGCTGATTGGACGGTCGCGCGAGATCTGCTGCGACAGCCCGAAGTCGCCGAACAGAATGCCGCGACTCGTGCGACGCTCTGCCAGGTCTGCCAGGGTGACCGCCCGCACGCACCCTTCTTCCCGGATCTCAACCGTGCCGTCCGGGTAGCGCAGGCGCACCTGACCGGGGATAGCGCATCCCACAACAGTGTCTGGCGGGATCAGGTTGACGCCGCCAATCTGAATAGGACCGGCGGGGAAGCCAGCCAGCCAGCGGGTAAAGCGGATGGGGAGATAAAGATCAAGCTCATACCTTGCTTTCAGTCGCGCAATATCTTCTTCCGTCACCCGGCGTTGCCCGGTATTCTGAATCTGCTGCAAAAACAATAACGGTCCGCCCGGCGCAAGGTACAACAGCGAGTAGCCGAGCATCGCCGAAAGGATGGTAACGATCACCATCTGGATCAATCGTCGCACGAGATACGTCGTCATGCCGTCGTTCCTGAATGCAAAAATCTTATGGGTTTAATTATATACGAAATGCGCGTGCAGGGTTTGCCCCCGCACGCGCATTTCGCTGCCAGAGCGATTACCGGATAAAGAGGTTGAAGTCCATATGCTCCCAGGTCGGGCTGGCGTCGGTCTTGGCTTCAATCTTGCCCTCTGCCGCCGCCTTGAGCACCGTCTCCACCTCCGGACCGGCGCCGAGCGTCGCCTTCTCCAGAATGTCGACTTCGCCTGTCAGGAGCGCCGCCACTGCGGCGTTGGTGTCGGCAAAGAACTGGATGACGACGTTCTTAACCTTCGGCGCGCCGAGGACGAAGTTCGGGTTCGCCTCGAAGCGCATGAACTCCTTCTTCTTCCATTCCTTCAAGATGTAGGGACCGTACCCCAGCGGCAGCTCAGCGATCTCTGGCAGCGTCGACCACTCCTTGGCGGGCACATCCGCCAGTTTCCGCCCGTCCGAAATCGTGCGATGCGACGGATAGCCGCCGTAGGGAGCGGTGAAGTAGATCGGCCACTGCACGCCGGGCAGGAACTTGATGGTGTAGCTGGTGTCGCTGTTGAAGGTCACGCCGTTGAGCCCATCGTGCGAGTCGCAGAAGGTGAAGCTGACTGCGCCTGACTCGCGATCGCAGTTGATCTTCACTGCCAGTTCCAGGTCCGCCTTCTTCAGCGGCTCGCCATCCGACCACTTGATACCCGGAATAAGGTCATAGGTGACGGTGAGTTGGTTCATCTTCACCGTGCCACTCTCATACTTGATCGTCTCGCCGTCGGAGTTGACGATTTCCACGCCCGGCTTGAGTTCCACGGCGGCGCCGGTGGCGTCCCAGACCTTGTCGCCTTCCTTGACTTCGACGACCTCATTCTTCGCCTTGCCGCTCTCGATCGTCGAGAGACCGTCCTGCAGCACCGGCTGGAAGTCGTAGCTGTACTGCGTGCTCAACACGCCGAACACAAGCTGCGCCGCCTGAACCTGCACGGCTGCGCTTTCGACCAGCGAGAACATCGAGGCTGGCTCCTGCGTGAAGCCCAGGATGATCGTATCGCCGTTGTCAGTGCGCCCCCACTCGTAGGCGTTGGCGGTGATGTACTCGGTCGGGTCGGGCTTCAAGCCGGTCAGCGCCTTATTCCAGGCATACGCCTCCAGGCGCTGGAACAGCGGCAGGCTGACCATGTCCTTGGTGAACTCGACCTGGAACGTCTTGTAGTGCTTGATGCGCTCCTCGCGGTTCAGCGTGTTGTTCGCCGCTTTGATCGCTCTGCTGGCGGTCTCGTTGCACCAACCCATGTAATTCTGGCCCTCCCAGTTGTTGTCCGGCAGCGGAATCTGGTCGCAGGCATAGAGCGTATACCCGCCCGGATCCGCCTCGCCGACCCACGCAAACGCGCCAATCTCGAAGTCGCGCCGGCGCAGACCGGAGGCGCCGCCGAACCACCAGGATGCCGGGGCATGCTTGCGGATGATCTGAATACCGCAGTTATCGAGCAACTGTTTCTCCAGCACTGTCGCCCAGGTGATGCGGAACTGCGCGTTGGTGGTCGTGAATTCGAGCGACAACGGCTCGCCGTCTTTTGTGCGAACGCGCTGACCTTCCGCCAGTTTCCAGCCCGCCTCATCAAGCAGCGCCCTTCCCTTCTCCGGGTCGAACGGGTAGGTCACGATGCCATCCGCTTCGCTGGCCGCCGCCCAGTGCGTCTTCGGCAGGTTGGTGTCCATCAGCAGCTCCTGCTGCTGCTCCGGTGTCAGGTAGCTATAGACCGACTGGATCAGTTCAGGTCGGTTGGTGCAGTAGGCGATTGCCTGGCGCACGCGCACATCGCTCAGGATCGGATGCGGCGTCCTGAACGCGCCAGTCGGCGCCGCCGTCGGACCTTCCGCCACGACCGTTTCACGGATAACCGTCACCGCCGGAGGCGCTGTGACGACTACCGTCTCGCGGACCGGCTGTTGCGCAGCGCCGCCGCCGCAGGCTGCCAGAATTGGCGCAACGAGCGCCAGCAGCATTGCGAGCGCGATTTTCTTGTCGAGAATCTTCATGGAAAGAACGCTCCTTTCTGCGATCTTCCAGTAGAGAACAAAAATCCAGGAATCTGCGAGCCGTCCCTCAAGCGCTATGCTGCGATAGACCCACCTCCTTTCTGATGACAGATCGCCTGTGAAGATCACGCCGGATCATCGGCGGAGACAGTATGCATCAAGGCAGGTGCATGGCTGTCATAGAGACGCCCACAAAAGAACATCAAAAAGGCTGTTGTTTGCCGTAGAGGGAAAGCCGCCAGTTGTGAGCCATCGCCTCACCTGCCTGGACGCGCCACGGAGCAAGCCGGTTACTTTTGATTAAGGACATAACGGTTGCGCGAAATGGTAACACGCTGCTACGTTGATGTCAAGCCAAATCTCGCACAAAGCGATTGACAATGCGCATCAAAGCGCTACAATACCTCCAGAGGACTTCTCAGAAAGGCTGATGCAAAGGCGCGCTGCATAGATTAAGGTACGGAGTATTAATTAACTGCAAGACCTTGCGCCTTTGCGTCTTCGCGTCAATCTTTGTGAGAAACGCCGTAAAGGTGCGCTGCCTGAAATGTACGCTCTCGCCCGCACAAATGCCGCTCTGCCCGTTGTCCTGAACGCTTCACGCCTGCTGGCTGGCGATCAGGCGCTTGCTGCGCGCCTGACCAGGCTATTCGAAGTGCTCCATCAAGCGATTGCATTCCACGACGGTCGGATGACTTGGTGGCGACGCGAGCCGATTGCGGCGACTACGGGCGAACAGTGTTATGCTCCGAACGGTTGGAGCATCCCCTGGAGCGATGATGTTCTGCGCGAAGTCATCGGGCGGGGCAAACCATGCCAGCATGCTTCCCTCGGATCCGTTTGTCACTACGGTGCGCCGATTGCGTGGAATAACCGGTTGTGGGGCGTACTCGAACTGCGCGGCAGCGACCAGATGACCATTGGCGACGAGGAGCAGGCGCTGATCGACGCGCTGGCGCCGCTGCTGGCGGCGGCGATTGCCTCTGATCAGGGAACAAATGGGGCATCGAATCTGACAATGCGTCAGCAGCGCGTTATTGAAGCCCTGCGCGCCGAACTTGAAGCGCCGCTTGATCTGAGCAATCTATCGACGTTCCTGCTGCGCTGGGCGCTTGATGCGACTGGCGCAGAAGCAGGCGCTATCGCGCTGGTCGACCGCGAGCGCGGGGAGCTGGTGCTTCAGGCATACGAAGGGTATGGCGCAGATCTGCTCAGCCGCGACGCCCTTGGCGAAGCGCGACGGCGCCGGAGCTGGGAGATCGGCGTCGCTGGCAAGGTCGCGCGCACGAGTCGCGCCATCCTGCTGCGCGATGTGTCGCGCGACCCGGATTACCAGGCGCTGAACCCGGAGGTGCGCGCTGAGCTGGCTGTGCCGATTGGCGTCGATCCGCCGCTTGCGGTGCTCCTGCTCGACAGCCCGCGCTCGGCAGCCTTCGGCGACGGTGAAGTGGCGTTCGTCAACGCCCTGTGCGATCTGGCGGTCAATCCGCTGCGCCGCGCGCTCCACTATCAGCAGTTGCTCGAAACCAGCGCGCACCTGGGGCAGGTCTTCGCCAGCATGCCGAACGGCCTGGTGCTGATGGATCAGCAGGGGCGCGTGCTGCGTTACAACCCGGCTTGGCTGACAATCTGGGGGTTGCCGCCCGACTCAATGCGCGATCCGTTCTACGTCCCGCTCGACCTCGTGCCGCTGCTGCTGCCCCGCCTGCGCGACCCGCTGGCGCTGACGGAACTGTGCGCCGAGGGGCAGCGTTCGCCGGCGGAGGTGCAGTCGCTCCTGGTGCGCCTGACCAACCCGCATCAGGAATTGATGCTCCTTTCGGCGCCGACGCGCGACAGTTTCGGCTCGCTGACCGGCAGGCTCTGGATTGTCAGCGACGTGACGCGCGAACGCGAGGCGGATCGCCTGAAGAGCGAATTTCTGTCGATTGTCTCGCACGAACTGCGCACGCCGCTCACATCGATCATGGGGTACACCGAATTGCTGCTGGCGCGCGATTTCACCCCTGGCGAGCAGCGTGAGTTCATCAAAACGGTGTACGACGAAGCCAACCACCTCTATCAGATTGTTGAAGACTTGCTGGGAGTCACGCGTCTGGAGGCTGGCAATGTGCGCCTTGATCGGTGGGCGGTGTCGTTGCGCCAGATCATCAGCGATCTGACGGCGCATCTCAACAATCAGATTAGCGGCAAGCACACGATGCTGATTGATATCCCGCCCCACCTGCCGCCGGTCTATGCCGATCGCGATAAGGTCCGGCAGGTGCTGCTCAATCTGATCACGAATGCGGTGAAATATTCGCCGAACGGCGGTGAAATCCGCCTCATTGTCACCGACCACCCCGATCTTCCACCCGACCACCCAAAGGGGCAGTTTGTTCGGATCGCAATCAGCGACCAGGGGATCGGCATCGCACCGGAGGATCTGCCGCGCATCTGGGAGCGCTTCTACCGCGTCGATAATGGCAACACCCGGCGTATCGGCGGCACTGGTCTTGGTCTCTCCATCGCCAAGGCGCTCGTCGAACTGCACGGCGGGCGCATCTGGGCGGAGAGCAAGCTCAATAAAGGGAGTACGTTTTATTTCACCCTGCCGGTAGCGACGGATCTGGTGCGAAGGTAGGGGCGAAAAAGGTTGAAGGTGGGAAGGTTGCAGTTGGTCGTTGCACGTTGCACGTTGCATGTAGGAACATCGTAGGGGCGAACCCGGCGGGTCGCCCCGTGCTGTGTTTCGGGTTGCTGCGGACGCTGCTGGCGCGCCCGTCACCCATCGAATAGGGGAACGTTGGAGGGGCGAACCCGGCGGGTCGCCCCCGCGCCGCGCCACGGATCGCCGTGGACGCCCCGGCGCGCCCGTCACCCATCGAATAGGGGAACGTCGTAGGGGCGAACCCGGCGGGTCGCCCCGCGCTGTGTCATAGTGCCCGTCGCCCGTGGGAACATCGTCAAGGCGAACCCGGCAGGTCGCCCCCGCGCCGCGCCACGGATCGCCGTGGACGCCCCGGCGCGCCCGTCACCCATCGAATAGGGGAACGTCGTAGGGGCGAACCCGGCGGGTCGCCCCCGACGGGTCGCCCCGCGCTGTGTCATAGTGCCCGTCGCCCGTGGGAACATCGTCAAGGCGAACCCGGCAGGTTGTTTCCCGCAGCGCCCCGTTGCCTGTCACCGAACGTACAATCGGCATGCCCCGGCTGACGGTTGAAACCGCGCTTTGGGGCGCTTGCGCGCCGGGCGTTGGCCTGCGCCGAGGCTTCCCCAACTGCGCAGGCGGACTTCGCTTCCCGTAGCCTGCGGTTTACAGTGGCTGCGCAAACAATCCGCTATCGCCTGACATACCCCGCGCAGGCGGGGTTCGCTTCTCGCAGCCCGTGGTAAATCCGGTAAACCTGTGCTGCCCGCTCGCACGTTCTATGAGCAGCGGGCTAAAGCCCTCGCTCAGTACGTGGAAGCCCCTTCGGGGCTTTCCTGATTTCAGCCAGACTTCAGTCCAAGGCGCCCGGCAATGCCAAACAATCTTTCTTCATCGACCGCCGGGCGGAGAGGCGGAGAGCGGAACAGGCGTTTAATTTCTGACACTGTCAAAATCTTGACTTAATCCAGAACTTATGGCATACTCCGGCTATGAGTAAAGCTCTGGCTGATCGTCTGCGTCAACACGGGCTGCATGTCACCGCGCAACGCCTGGCGGTTCTGCGCGTGGTATCCGAGCGCCCCCACATCACCGCCGACGGCGTGTTCGAGTTAGTGCAGGCTGAGCTGGGGGCTGTTTCGCGGCAGGCGATCTACGATGCACTCCATGCGCTGGCGGAGAAGGGTCTCATCCGGCGAATCCAGCCGATGGGGTCGCCGACGCGCTATGAGGGTCGGGTGGGCGACAACCATCATCACCTGATCTGTCGCATCTGTGGCCGCGTTGAGGACGTGGATTGCGCTGTCGGCGCAGCGCCCTGCCTGACGCCAGGCGACGCGATGGGGTACGAGATCGACGAGGCGGAGGTCATTTACTGGGGACGCTGCCCTGAATGCCGGACCCGCCCCGAAACGGATGTCTACGCCTGATCCGGTTTCTTATTGCTGAAAGGAGCACTGTCATGAGCAACGAAACCGTCGTAAGCAACGGAAAGGACCCGACGACCGCTCACGCCGGGCGAAGGACGAACCGGGACTGGTGGCCAAATCAGTTGAACCTGAAAATCCTCCACCAGAATCCACCGGCTGGCAACCCGCTGGGACCGGACTTCGACTACGCTGAAGCGTTCTCGACCCTCGACCTGGCAGCCGTGAAGAAGGATATTGAACAGGCGCTGACCACTTCCCAGGATTGGTGGCCAGCCGACTACGGTCACTATGGACCGCTCATCATCCGCATGGCATGGCACAGCGCCGGCACTTACCGCGTCAGCGACGGCAGAGGCGGCGCCTCGGACGGCGCTCAGCGCTTTGCGCCCCTCGATAGCTGGCCCGACAACGTGAATCTGGACAAGGCGCGCCGTCTCCTCTGGCCCGTGAAGAAGAAATACGGTCGCAAACTCTCCTGGGCGGACCTGATGATCCTGGCGGGCAACGTGGCGCTGGAGTCGATGGGGTTCAAGACCTTTGGCTTTGCTGGCGGTCGCGAGGATATCTGGGAGCCGGATGAGTCTGTCGACTGGGGTCCAGAGAGCGAGTGGCTCGGCGACGAGCGTCACGATGAAGCCGGAGTGCTGCGGGAAGATCTGGCGGCTGACCATATGGGGCTGATCTACGTGAACCCGGAAGGTCCGGGCGGCAAACCGGACCCGAAGGAGGCTGCGCGCTACATTCGCCAGTCGTTCGCCCGTATGGCGATGAACGATGAGGAGACGGTCGCGTTGATCGTCGGCGGACACACCTTTGGCAAGGCTCACGGCGCCGCTCCTTCCACCTATCTCGGACCGGACCCGGAGGCGGCGCCTGTCGAAGCGCAGGGGCTTGGCTGGCACAGCCGCTACGGAACCGGAAAGGGGAGCGATACCATCACCAGCGGGCTGGAAGGCGCCTGGACCGCCACGCCAACGATGTGGGACAACAGCTTCCTGGACAACCTGTTCAACTATGAGTGGGAACTGGTGAAGAGCCCGGCTGGCGCCTGGCAGTGGCGACCCACAGATCCGTCCGCCTGGGAGACGGTGCCGGACGCTCACGACCCGTCCCGGCGCCACCCGCCCATGATGCTCACTACCGACCTCGCCCTGAAGGAAGACCCAATCTACCGCGAGATTGCCAAACGCTTCCACGAAAACCCGGAGGAACTCAGGGACGCCTTCGCCAGAGCCTGGTACAAGCTGACCCACCGCGACATGGGTCCGCGCGCCCGGCTCCTGGGTCCTGAAGTGCCAGACGAAGAACTGCTGTGGCAGGACCCCATCCCTGTCGTGAACCACGATCTGATCGGTCCTGCCGAGATCGCTGAATTGAAACAGCGCATTCTGGCTTCCGGGCTGACGATCCCGCAGCTAGTGCGCACTGCGTGGGCTTCGGCGTCCACCTACCGCCACAGCGACAAGCGCGGCGGCGCCAACGGCGCTCGCATTCGTCTGGCGCCTCAGAAAGACTGGCCCGTCAACAACCCTGTCGAGCTGGCGCACGTTCTTGGCGTACTGGAGAACATTCAGCAGGACTTCAACCGCTCGCGTACGGATAATGTCCGGGTATCACTGGCGGACCTGATTGTGCTGGGCGGGTGCGCGGCGGTGGAAAAGGCGGCGCGCGACGCTGGCTACAATGTGACCGTGCCCTTCGAGCCAGGGCGCACCGACGCCTCCCAGGATCAGACCGACGTAGAGTCGTTCCAGTGGCTCGAGCCGAAGGCTGACGGCTTCCGCAACTACCTCAGCGCGAAGGCGCGCCGACCGGCTGAAGAGTTGCTGGTGGACAAAGCCCAACTTCTGACCCTGAGCGCGCCTGAGATGACCGTGCTGGTAGGCGGAATGCGCGTCCTGGGCGCCAACTACGACGGCTCCGATCTGGGCGTGCTCACGACTCGCCCCGGATTGTTGACCAACGACTTCTTCGTGAACCTGCTCGACATGGGCACAGAGTGGAAGGCAATGTCTGAGGATGGGCAGGTCTTCGAGGGACGCGATCGCGCGACGGGCGAGCGCAGATGGACCGCCAGCCGCGTTGATCTCATCTTCGGCGCTAACTCGCAGCTCCGCGCCATTGCCGAGGTCTACGCCAGCGACGACGCGGGGGAGAAGTTCGTCCGCGACTTTGTGGCAGCCTGGCACAAAGTGATGAGCCTGGACCGCTTCGACCTTGCCCGGCAGCGTCTGGAAGCGAAACTGCGGTCGCGCGCCAGCCAGCCGCAGACTGCCTGAGCGGGGTCGTCGGAAACGTGATCTTTGCCAATCGCAGTCTCATCGTGCACATTGAAGATGTACGCGATGAGACTGCGATTGCACTTAAGGCAGGAGACGGAAGATGCTTGAAGTCAGCATCAAAGAACTGCGAAAGCAACTGGCGGGCGGATGCGGCGCATTGTGTATCGACGCTACGCCATCGTGTCGCGCAGGCGTTGCACATCGCGCAGCGGCGGCGCGCCGAAGAGCCGTTTGTACTCCCGATTGAAGTGGGAGGCGTCTTGGTAGCCGACGCGGTAGGCGGCGTCGACCGCTGGCAGGTTTTCCCCGATCATCAGCCGTCGCGCCTCTTGCAGGCGCAGTTGCTTCTGAAATTGCAGCGGCGTCATGCCGGTGACCGCCTTGAAATAGTGGTGAAAGCCGGAGACGCTCATACCCGCCTCGCGCGCCAGTTGCTCGATACGCAGCGGTTGATCAAAGTTCCGCCGGATGTACTCGACGGCGCGCGCGATATGCGAGATGGAGCCTCCCACACCTGCCAGGTGGCGCAGCCGCGCGCCCTGATCGCCCGCCAGCAGCCGATAGACGATCTCGCGCATGATCAGCGGCATGATCGCCTGCACCTCGACGGCGGGAGCATCCGTCAATCGCACCAACCGCACGACCGCGTCCAGCAGCTCGCCGTCCAGCAGGCTCACATCCACTGCGCCAACCCTGGCAGCTCTTGATGGGATTGCGTACCCGCTCTCCGCCATCACCGAGCCAACCAGCGCCGGCGACAGGTCCAGGCGCAGGCTGAGGTAGGGGCGCGCTGGCGACGCCTCCAGCACGCGACTGACGCCGGGCAGATCGACCGTCACCAGCAGGTAGTGGTACGGGTCGTAGCGGTAATGGCGGTCGCCGAGAAATAACTCCTTGCTCCCCTGGGCAATCACGCAGAAGGCGGGACGGTTTACACCGTGAACCAGCCCGCGCGTCGCCGAGAGACGAAAGAAATGAACTCCTGGCAGCGGCTGGACCTCGCCATCCTGCCGGATCGTCCGCGCAATACGCTCGACCAGTTCCTCCCGGTTGGCCTGCACCTCGCGGGCGCGCCGCTCCGCCTGCCGATCAGCACCCTGCTGCATGGCGTCTCCTTTGCTCCGCCTGGACTCAGGATGTGCAGAATCATCCAATCTTGATCGACAATCATTCTATCACCTCTTCCCGGATGGCATGTACACTTCCCACAGATATCCGCTTCCGAAGAAAGAGAAGTCTATGCTCAAGGTCACGTTGAACAACGGCGTCGAAATGCCAATCCTGGGATATGGCGTCTTTCAGATCGCCGACCCCGCCGAATGCGAGCGCTGCGTGCTGGATGCGCTGGAAACAGGCTATCGGCTGATCGATACGGCGGCGTCGTATGGCAATGAAGCCGCCGTCGGCAATGCCATCAAACGCAGCGGCGTGCCGCGCGAAGAGATCTTCGTGACGACCAAGGTGTGGATTCAGGACGCCGGGTACGAAAAAACCAGACGCGCGTTTGAACGGTCGATGCAGCGGTTGCAACTGGACTACCTCGATCTCTATCTGATCCACCAGCCTTATGGCGATGTGTACGGTGCCTGGCGCGCGATGGAGGAGTTGTATCGAGAAGGTCGCATCCGCGCCATCGGGGTCAGCAATTTCCACCCTGACCGACTGATGGACCTGATGGTGCACAACGAAGTCGTTCCGGCGGTGAACCAGATCGAGTGCCATCCGTTCCACCAGCAAATCGAGACCCAGGCGTTTCTCGAAGAGCACGGAGTGCAACTTGAAGCCTGGGCCCCGTTTGCTGAGGGGCGCAACAACATCTTCCAAAACGAGGTGTTGCGTGCTCTCGCGGAGAAACATGACAAAACCATCGCTCAGGTCATCCTCCGCTGGCTGATCCAGCGCCGCATCGTGGTGATCCCAAAATCGGTGCGCAAAGAGCGCATGGCGGAGAACTTCAGCGTCTTCGACTTTGAACTCAGCCCGGAAGACATGGCGGCCATCGCCGCGCTGGACACGAAGACCAGCGCATTCTTCGATCATCGCGATCCGTCCGTCGTCAAGCGTTTGGGAGAACTCCAGCGTCCAACCTGATAGATCGATCAACCAGATGTTGCCTAATATCGCACGTGTGACAGTCCTGCGGTTGGCGTTGGCTGAGCCTGTCGAAGCCAGCGCTGACCGGGTGCGGGTACGGGTGCTGGGGTGCGGGAGTGGCAGGCGTTGGCTGAGCCTGTCGGAGCCAGCGCCCCCTGCTCCGCAGGTGCAAGCGTGTTTGTCTGGGTTTAGATCGATCTTCCTGGAAGGGTGTACAGGAGCCAATAGATGTCTGAACAAAAACAACCCACAGTCGCCCAACAGTTGATCGGCGACTTTGCGCCGAAGCTGGTACAACTAACCGATGAGGTCTTATTTGGCGATGTCTGGGCGCGGCCTGAGCTTTCCCCGCGCGACCGCAGCCTGGTGACAGTAGCGGCGCTCATTGCCAATGGCAACACCGAGCAGTTGGCGGGGCATCTGCGCCGGGCGAAAGAGAACGGCCTGACGGAAAGCGATCTGGCTGAGGTGATCATTCACCTGGCTTTCTACGCCGGTTGGCCGCGGGCGATGTCAGCCGTCCGCGTCGCGCGCGAAGTCTTCAATCGATAGAGGCTACTCCTATGAGCAATCCTATCGCAGGAAAAGTCATCGTCATCACGGGAGCGAGCAGCGGGCTTGGTGAGGCGACCGCTCGCCTGCTCGCCGCCGAGGGGGCGAGCGTTGTCCTGGGAGCGCGGCGCGCCGACCGCATCCAGGCGCTGGCGGAGGAGTTGGTCGCCAACGGCGGCAAGGCGCTTGCCGTCCCAACCGACGTCACCGACTACGACCAGGTGAAACGGTTGGTCGACGCTGCCGTGCAGACCTATGGGCGGATTGACGTGATGCTCAACAACGCCGGCGTCATGCCGCACTCTCCTCTGGAGCGGCTCAGAGTCGATGACTGGAATCGAATGATCGATGTGAACATCAAAGGCGTGCTCTACGGCATCGCCGCCGCGCTGCCGTACATGCAGCAACAGAAATCCGGCCACATCATCAACGTTTCGTCGGTGGCGGGGCACAAGGTGCGCCCGGGTGCGGTCGTCTACGCCGCCACCAAGACGGCGGTGCGCGTGATCTCGGAAGGGCTGCGCATGGAAGTCAAGCCCTACAACATTCGCACCACCGTCATCTCGCCCGGCGCCGTCGCCACGGAACTGC
>JAUQOW010000109.1 GCA_030550675.1 Chloroflexota bacterium | reverse complement strand
GTTGCGAGAACCGAGAACTGAGAACTGAGAACTGAGAACCAGGAACCGGTCGGGGAGTAGGGAGTGGGGAGCAGGGTCTCAACTTCTACCTGCAACCTGCAACCTGCACCCCTCGCGCCCTGCGCCCCGCACCTCACAGCACCTTCCCGCCTGCAACCTTCCCACCTGCAACCTGCAACCTTCCCGCCTGCAACCCGCACCCCTCGCGCCCTGCGCCCCGCACCTCACAGCACCTTCTCACTTGCAACGTTCCCGCCTGCAACCCGCACCCCTCGCGCCCTGCGCCCCGCACCTCACAGCACCTTCCCGCCTGCAACCTTCCCACCTGCAACCTGCAACCTTCCCGCCTGCACCCGCACCCCTCGCGCCACCTTCCCACATTCAACATTCAACGTTCAACGTGTAACGTTCAACGCCCACCTTCCACCACCCGCGCCTTGCGCCGCCACGCCTTCCATAACGCCCCCATCTCCGGCGGCCCGGTGAAAATGTATGCCAGCCACACCGCCCAGAGCGCGGGCCAGACATAAACGAGCAGCACAGCGATGCCGACCGCTGCCCATCCCAGCACGCCGGAAACGACCATGGGCGTGCGGGTGTCGCCTATGCCGCGCAGCGCACCGCCAATCACGAAGGTGCCCGCCCACAACGGCTGCGCCAGGGCGACAACCTGCACGGCTGCTGCGCCGATGGCGATCAGTTCGGGGTCGCTGCTGAAGATGCCGACCAGTTGCGGCGCGAACAGGATGAAAAGCGCTCCCAGCCCCCCCATCCAGAGGATCGCCCAGCGCATCGCCACATTCGTCACAGCGCGCGCTTCATCAATGCGTCCCGCGCCGACCGCCTGCCCGACGAGCGCCGTCGTCGCCAGGCTGAAGCCGATCCCCGGCATGAATGAAAGCGAAAGCACGTTGAGCGCCACGCGGTGCGCTGCGAGCGCCACAGTGCCAAGCCCGACGACGATCGGCGTCAGGGCGGCGAACGAGGTGATAATGATGATCTCTTCCAGTGCGGCGGGCGCGCCGAGCCAGAGCACCTCGCGCACCGTCCTCCAGCGTGGGCGCCATGTCCCCGCTCCGCCAATGCGTAACCGGTGACTGAGGCGCAGGAGGATGACCAGGAAGAGCGCAGCGCCAGCCACGCGCGCGATCAACGTTCCCCAGGCGCTGCCCGCCACGCCGAGCGCAGGCATGCCCAGATGACCGTAGATCAACGCCCAGGAAGCGACCAGGTTCAACACGTTCGCCAGCGCCGTGATCACCATCGGCGTGCGGCTGTCGCCAGCGCCGCGCAACACGCTCCCGCCGATCAGCATCAATGCCATTACCGGTATGCTTGCTGCGCTGATCGTCAGGTACTCCGCCGCCACAGCAGTGGCATCCGGCGCCATGCCGTAGAGCGCCGCCACCGGTTCTGCGAAGACCAGTCCGGCAAGCGTGATCGGCAGCGACAACGCAACGCCCCAGATCAGCGCCTGCCCGGCGACGTGACTCGCGCGCCCAGAGTTGTTTGCGCCAATCGCCTGTGCGACCAGCACCGACGCGCCGACCGACAGCGAACTGAGCGCTGCCATGATGATGAACAGCACATTGAGCGCTGCGCCGACGCCCGCCAGCGCTACGACGCCGATCCCGGCGACCAGGATTGTATCGGCGATGCCGAGCGCTGTGTGGAGAAGATTCTCGCCAATGGCTGGCAGTGCCAGGCTCATGACCCGGCGACGCAACGTTGATCGATCACTGCGCGCTTCCGCCGGCGACGCGACTGCTTCAGCGGTTGATGGGACGGTATCCGGAACGGTCACACGCCTCTCCGTTGGATGCTACGAATGAACGAATACGTCAACGAATGGACGAATGGCGTCAACGAATGGCGAACGAATAAACGAATGCGTTAACAAACGAAAGGCGTCCCTCGTATTCTCTGCGCCTTTGCGTGAAGACCTCAAGGATCAGGTAAATCCCGCCTGCAGAACGGTAATGGCTCACGACTGTGGGCGCCCCTGGATATGTCCCACGTTCAACATGCAACGTTCAACGTTCAACGATCTCCCTGCCTCCCGCCTCTTGCCTCTCGCCCTGCGTTTTTCACCAGACCTGGCTTTGCACCTGCAACCCTCAACTCCTACGCCATCGCGCGCTTGAAGGATGCCGCCCGACGCGCCATCTCTTCGCGCAAGGCGTGGTGATCGCGCGTGATGTAGCGCAGGGCGCCGAGATAGAAGACGAAGCAGAGCATCCATGCGGTGACGCAGATCCAGGTGATCGCGGTTTGCAGGTCGTACATATCCGCAATAATGCCCGCCAGGAGCGGCGCCAGCGCTGCGCCGCTATTCTCGATGAAATACTCGACCGCCTGCGCCGTACTGCGCACCTCCGGCACTGTCACGTCGTACACCGTTGCGATGACGTTGGGCGCCGACAATGGCATGAAAAGCGCCGTCAGGCACATCAGCACAAAAAAGGTTGTGCGCGCCTCGATCGGCGTCTGCATCGCCAGGTACAGGAAGACCGCCCCCATCAGCACGCCGACGCTCGATACGATGATCCGCCCCCGCGTGGTGCGTTTGAACGCCCAGTCGCCCAGCACGCCGCCAATGAAACTGCCGCTTGCCAGGATCAGAATCACCGGCGCAACGGTCAGCAGAATGCTGCTTTCGTCGTAGCCGCGCTCACGCGCCAGATAGGTGAAGAACCAGTAGGTGATGACATTCCACGGAAAGACGCCGGCAAACCCCTGGAGAAACACGAACCACATCGTGCGCTTGCCCAGTACGGCGCGCATTTCCGCCCACGAGAAGCGGAACTTCGCCATCTCGGTCATGCCCTCGAACTCCGGTTCCGCCTTGCCGCGCGGCATTTCGCGGACGCCGAACAGGATCACGAGCGCGACCACAATCCCCAACCCGCCGGTCAGGAAGAAGATGTTCCGCCAGCCGATCTGCGGCGCCAGCATGAGCGCCAGCACCATGCCGATCAGATAGCCGATCGGCTGCGCCAGTTGCAGCAGCCCGTAGACCTTGCCGCGCAGGTTGGGACCAAAGTAATCGGCAACCAGGGCATACATGCCGGGGTAGGATGAGTCATCGATACCGGTCGAGGCGCGCGCTGCCAGGAACGCCGGGTAGCTGCGCGCCACCGCGCTCAGCCAGGTCGTCGCGCCCCAGATGAACGATGCCAGCGCCAGCAGCCGCGCGCGGGCAAACCGGTCGTACAGATACCCCCAGATCGGGTAGAGCACAGACGCCACCACCAGCGCGCCGGTCGTCACTGCGCCCATCTGGGTCATTGTGATGCCAAATTCGTCCATAATCGCAGGGGTGAGCGGACCAATCAGCAGTTTATCCGACTGGTGCAGCAGCATGAAGCAAAAAAACACCGCGATCACGAACCAGCGGTAGCCTGAACGGGGGGTGTGCGTCATGGCAGCCTCAGATCATCAGAAGGGCGAGACGTGTCTTGTGACATTATAGCAGGTAAGGCTGACGCAGATGAGCGTCGCTGCAGGGGTGGGGACGCTGCCGATCAGTCCCACGCCCGCCCCATCATCATGGGGGTTTTTGGGGTGCGTATGGATGTTTGCCACGTCCTGACTCCCTCTTGCCCTCACCCCCCGCCCTTCTCCCGCGCTGCGGGAGAGGGGGGAATTGGGGCGTTCTGATGCATACTCAGGTGACTGTTGCCTTAACTCGGCGATCCGTTCATTCAGCCGCTTCTGATGCTGCGGATCGCGCGTCAATGCGCGGGCGCGCTCAAAATCGGCGAGCGCTCGCTGTCGGTCACCCCGCAAGTAATGGGCGATACCCCGGTTGACATAGGCGACGGTGAGATCGCGATAAAGGAGGAGGGTGCGATCAAAATCCGTAAAAGCGCCTGCAAGGTCGCCTTGCGAGTAGCGAGCCATGCCCCGGCTGGCGTAGACTTTGGCGTCAGCAGGATCGAGGAGGAGAACAGAATTGTAGTCGGCGATGGCGCCTGCCAGATCGCCCTGTTCATAGCGCGCAAGCGCACGATGGTAGTAGGCGGCGATGTACTTCGGATCGAGATCAATGGCGTGTGTGTAGTCAGAAATCGCCTGCGCCAGACTGCCTTGCTCCGCGTGAGCAATGCCGCGGTTGTAGTAGGCGACAGGGTTATTGGGATTAAGGGCGATGGCGCGAGTATACGCCGCAACCGCTTGCGTCAGATGATTGCCGGACATCTGGTAGAGCCACCCCAAGCGGAAGAAGATCTGGGCTGCGCCTTCGGAACAGGCTGTAGCGGGCAGATGAGCGACCGCGCGCTCCAGCATGCGCATAGCCGCCGCATACTCCCTTGCATTGTAGTATGCGTCGCCCAGGATCGAGAAACTGGCATACATCGTCATCTCCTGCACATCTCCGGCAACATGCCGGGTAAAGGCTTGAGGAGCGGCAAGCCGCGCACCTTCGATCGCGCTCGAACTGATCGCTGCATCGGGACGGCGCAGGTTGAGGATACAGGTTGTGACTCGTGCACTGCAAACTCTGCCCCAGATAACGAGTGCAGCCCCAACACGCTGACCTGGCGATCGAGCGGCGCTGCAATCCTCGCTGTTCAACGCATGCGGCGCCTCGACGAGACGCAGGTTGAGCATTGGCGCATTGATCTCAGCCTGCAATGCCTGATGCTCTGCGTGCAGCCTCTGCATGATGTCCAGGTGAATAGCGCTGCGATGAGCGCCTCTGACGCTCTGGTACGGCGCAATAATGATCAGCGTCTCTTCAGACGACGCGGAAGGAGCAGGCAGGAAGCGCTTCTGTCCCTGACGAGTCGATTCTGGACAGGTTCCCTCTTTGCTCAAACAGACAGTTGGAAAGTCGGCCGAAACATCGCCAGACCGATGGGTCAGTGGCAAGATCCGTTTACGCTGCTGCGATGCACAACGCGGAGGCGGAACATTGTCGGGGCGGACTCTGCAATGGCTCGCATCTGCCTGAGCCTTGCGCGCCAGAGGTGCTGGCAGGAGGATGCTGAACTGGTCCGACATCGGTATTCCTCCATCTCGCGGGGCGCTGTACGGTGGCGAGCACCCGCATATTTTGATACGTCGTCTGATGCTCTCATCCAAATGTACGCGCGTTCACCAGATTCGTTGCATCACCATGGCGCGATTGCGCTATTCTGTGACACAACGCCGTAATTCGTAGGAAAATCAACCAGATGTTGGACAATCTTGTGATCGGCGCTGGCTTCGACAGGCTCAGCCAGCGCCAGTCGCTCCACAGGTGCAAGCGTGGAAGAAGATCAAGCGAATGGGGCGCTGCGGGCTGAAGCCCCGGCTGAGATCGTGCCAGCCCCGAAGGGGCTTCAATGTCCTGAGCGAGGGCTTTAGCCCGCAGCTCAAAGCTGGATTTAGCCCGCAGATCAAAGCACGCGCGACGTGATGGCGCCGATATACCGGATTTGTTTCCTGATCCTCATCAGCCCGCAGCGCCAGAAGGCGTCTGACAGTTCATGTCCGCACCCGCATCTACGCGACAAACGCGGCGCGACTTTCGGCAACTGTGCGACAATAGTGCGGCAGGTAACGGGAGCGGGCGTAAGGTCTGGCTATTGATATGCCATATCTTTGCGTCTTTGCGCCTTTGCGTCAATACAAGCGTGCTATGGAGAAAACGTATGAACGCCAGTTTTTCATGCGACATTGCGATCATTGGCGGCAGCCTGGGCGGAGTAGCGGCGGCGCTCGCCGCATGCGACAACGGCGCTTCGGTTGTGCTCACCGAAGCCACCGACTGGCCCGGCGGTCAGGCGACCAGTCAAGGGGTCAGCGCCCTCGATGAGCACCGCTATATCGAGACGTTCGGCGCCACCCGCAGGTATGCGGCGTTCCGCGAGGCGATCCGCGACCACTATCGCCGTCGCTATGGCGTGAGCGCCATGCCCGACGGCTCGCCGCTTAACCCCGGCGACGCCTGGGTTTCGGCGCTCTGCTTTGAGCCGCGGGTCGGCGTAGCGGTCATCGAGGAGATGCTGGCGCCGCATATCGCCAGGGGACGTCTGACGGTTCTGTATAACCACACCCCGGTTGCCGCAACTGTGACAGATGATGTGATCACCAGCGTTACGGTGACGGGCGCCAGAGGTGATGCGGCGATCACAGCGCGCTTATTTCTCGACGCAACGGATCTCGGCGATCTGCTGCCGCTTGTAGGCGCGCCGTGGGTGACAGGCGCGGAAGCGCGCAGTGACACGGGCGAAGCCGATGCGCCAGAAACGGCGCGCCCCGGCGAGGTGCAGGGGTTCACCTTCTGCTTTGCTGTCGAATATCGCCCCGGCGAAGACCACACCATTCCAAAACCGGCGGGGTATGAACGCCTGCGCGATGCGCAACCGTTCACGCTGACCCTCACGGCGTCCGACGGCTCGCCGCGCCCGTTCCGCGTCTTCGAGACCGGACCAACCGGACTGCCGCCATTCTGGACGTACCGCCGTCTGCTGTCGGGGCGCCTGTTCGACCCGTCCGGCGCGTTGCGCGATATTGCGATGATCAACTGGAATGCGAACGATTATCATCACGCCGACCTGATCAGCGCGACGCCCGAAGAGCGTGAGCGGATTCTCGATGAAGCAAAGCGGCTGTCCCTATCGTTCCTCTACTGGCTGCAAACTGAAGTTCCGCGCGATGACGGCAGCGGGTATGGCTATCCCGGTCTGCGCCTCCTGCCCGAAGTCATGGGAACCGCCGACGGTCTGTCAAAGGCGCCCTACATCCGTGAGTCGCGCCGCATCCGGGCGCTGCAGCGCGTGACCGCCAGCGATATTCTGGCTGCCGGACGCACCACGGCGCGCGCGGCGCACTTCCCCGATTCGTGCGGCGTTGGTTGGTATTTTATGGACCTCCACCCGGCAGCAGGCAATCCGCGCAGCATGTTTGCGCCTACGTTGCCGTTCCAGATTCCGCTGGGCGCGCTCATTCCGCAGCGTCCGGCAAACCTGCTGGCCGCGTGCAAGAACATCGGCACGACCCACCTCTCGAATGGCTCGTACCGGCTCCATCCGGTGGAGTGGAACATCGGCGAGGCGGCTGGCGCGCTGGCGGCATTCTGCCTGGCGCATGGCGCGCGCCCGCGCGAGGTGTGGGAA
Source organism: Chloroflexota bacterium (assembly GCA_030550675.1). Classification (GTDB taxonomy): domain Bacteria; phylum Chloroflexota; class Chloroflexia; order Chloroflexales; family Roseiflexaceae; genus Roseiflexus. The sequence continues at coordinate 8,058 of JAUQOW010000109.1, read as the reverse complement.
GGACCGCTGTTGCGCACCTTTCAGCGCCATCTGCTCGACCAGGGCGTGCCGCTAGAGTGGGCGATCGACGTTCCTCCCGGTCATCCGCATTTCATTCCGACGCAACTGCTGCTGCTCGAAGGCGCACTGGAAGGGAACGGACCGCGCACGGCGTCGCTCGCCATTGCGCCGGATCAACCGGTGGATCGCGCCGACGCTCGCGCTGTCCTCCGCGCGCTGCTGCGCGTCGCCAGGTCTTCAGCCAACCCGGTGATTGATCCGGAACTCGATCATCAACCGCTCAGTCGCGCAGAAGCAGCGGCAACCCTGGCGCTTGCCGGGTTGCCTGTAACTGACCTGAGCGATCCTCCCACGTGGGGTGAGCTGTGCGCGGCTATGCGACCGCTCATTTGAAGCGCGCTGGATCGAAGAGCGCAATCGGGTGACGGGTGCCGCCGGTCATTGCCAGGTCCGCCAGGATTTCGCCGATGACGCTGGCAAACTTGTACCCGTGACCCGAACAGGGCGACGCGATGATCGCCTGCGGCATGCGGGGATGCGGCGCAATGATGAAATGGTGATCGGGGGTGAGGGTGTACAGGCATGTGGTCGCTGTTACGAGCGGTCCGTTCAGCGCCGGAATGCGGCGCGCCAGAGCCGCGCGCATTTCCGCAACTTCCTCCGGATGCACAGTGCGATCCACTCGATCCGGGTCGGTCGGATGCCCGCGGTAGAAGAACGCGACCTTGACGCCGCCTGGCGGTCCGTCCTGCGCGGGAAACCCGTAGAGCGCGTCGCCGCTGGCGTCTTCCCAAATGTAGATCGGGAAGCGTCCCACGCTGAACGGATCACGTCCGCCGACCGGCTCGAACCAGTAGAGCACCTGTCGCTCGACCGTCAACGGCAGCGACAGGTCGGCGAACAGCCGCGGCGCCCACGCTCCTGGCGCAATGACGGCGCGTTCGGCTTCATAGACGCCCTGCGGCGTCGTGACGCGCACGCCGCCGCCGGGGGTTGTTTCCCAGGCAGTGACCGGTTCGTTGAAGTGCAGATCGGCGCCGTGGCGCACCGCCTGATCGAGATGCGCCCGAATGGTCGCTTCAGGATCGAGAAATCCGGCGCGCGCTTCGTACAGCGCAACCTCATCATCGCTGACATTGAAGGGCGGGAAGCGGCGGCGGATGTCGGCGGCATCGAGCATTTCGTGGGGCAGGTTGTGCATTTGGGCGCTGCGCAGCGCGCCGCTGACGACCGCGCTCTCCGCCCGACCAATCATCAGTCCGCCGGTGATCGTCAGCAGCGATTCGCTGGTCGTGCGCTGAAGTTCTTCCCACAGTTCATAGGCGCGCAGCAGCAACGGCACATACGCCGGGTCCTCAAAGTATGCCTGGCGAATGATCCGCGACCTGCCGTGGCTCGACCCGCGATTATGGGCGGGGGTGAAGCGTTCCAGCCCGATCACCCGCTGACCGCGACGCGCCAGATGGTACGCTGCCGCGCTGCCCATCCCGCCCAGACCGACAACAATCGTATCAACCATACTTACGCATTCTCCGTAAAGCCTTTCCGAACACCCGGTAGAGCGATCATCATAAACCTGACCATCGAAGTAGTCGACGTGGGCTGAGCCTGTCGAAGCCCGCGCCCATCACGAAACAGCCAACGCGGGCTGAGCCTGTCGAAGCCCGCGTCAATAGACGCATGGTTTTCAGATCGGGCGCTACCCGCACGCAAGTTCGAGCGCCTGCTGCAAGCCGCGACGCAGCGGCTCTTCAGTGTAGCGCAGCGCATTGGCGCGTCCCTTGCGGATCAGCTCCGCGCGTAAATCGGCGTCTTCCTTGATCTCTAGAATCGCGTCTGCGATCGTGCAGGCGCCGACAAAGTGCTGCCATCCGCCCGAACTGTGGATGGCGCTGTCGATCGGCTCGAGAAGATACGCCCCATCGCCGACAACCTCCGCCATAGCGCTGCGGTCGTTGGTCACCGCCGAAGGCACGCCGCAGAGCGCGGCTTCGAGCGGCGCCAGCTCGAATGCGCCGGAGTGAGGCACATTCACCAGCAGATCGCACAGATTGAGCCGTTCGACATAGGTATAGTTCGCCGGCATGGTCGGGCGATCCGGCGGCGCATCCCCGACGGCAGGCGCGTCGGCGTCGTAGGGAATGCCTGTCAATTGTCGAAAATCGCTCTGCGGGAAGAGCACCAGGTCGGAGACGCCGAGATGATCGGCGACGTGGATCAGGTTCCAGCTGCTGAGCCAGGGATCTTCGTTCGTCGGCTGGCAGTGGAAGTACGCGATGATGTCGTCCGCCCGACCGCGCGCCCGCAGTTGTTGCAGCGCCATCATCACGCGCGGTTGCTGCTTGCGCTCGGTGTTGCGCCCAAACACGCCGATGACGAACCGCCCCTCCAGACCGGCGGCGCGGCGCAGCGCGTCGCGGTACGGCAACGGGCGAAACAGGCGGGCATCGACCGGGTGCGGCGCTGCGATCACGTTTGGAATGCCGAGCGACGCACTGTAGTTCGCCGCGACGTAGGTTGGCGTCAACGCCGCGCGGAAGTCGCGCAACACCTGCATCAGATCCCGATCAAACGGAATCGTGTCGATCACGAAGTGACAGATCATCGGTCCCGACCAGCCCGCTGCGCGCACGGCGGCGGCAAAGCGGGCGACAGCGCCGAGATCGTAATGGATGAACACCAGGTCTGGTCGCTCGGCTTCCAGAAACCCGGGCAGGAGCGGCAGCGCCTCCTTCTGATCGCGCGGCATCGGCGCAATCCGGCACGGATAGCGCGCCGGGTCGAACGATTGCTCTGCTGCGCACACGCCAAACACGACCGTCTCGTGTCCCCATTCAGCGAGCATGCGCGTCAGATGGCGGGCATGAATGCCAAAACCGGTCGCCACTGACGGCGACTCAGAGATAAGAACAATTTTCATATGCAGAAGTCCACGCTGTGGACTGATGAACATCGAGAATGTATCCAGTAGACCCGTGCCGCCAGGTTGCGCGTCTTCTCATAACAGAAAGATCAACCACAACTCAGGCGATCAAGCCTGCACCTGCGGAGCGGTTGACGTTGGCTTCGACAGGCTCAGCCAACGCCAACTGCCATCGCCATCCGCAATTCAGGCGATCAAGCCTGCACCTGCGGAGCGGTTGACGTTGGCTTCGACAGGCTCAGCCAACGCCAACTGCAAACGGTCGCCATCCGCCGCAAAGCACACAGTAGTATACCGCAGAGAAACGCACAGCAGATCTCCCATCCTCCAGCCAGCGCAAACTTTGTGCCATTTGACACAAAGCCCGCGTGGTGGTAGAGTACATCTGAGATATGCGCCATACCGGGCGCGTGCCGATGTCAGCGCTGGAAAGCGAGTTGTCTGCCTATGTCTCCGCTCGCCGAGCATATCGTTCTCCGCGACCTGGACATCGAAAACATCGCCGATTTCGACGTCTATCTACAACACGGCGGCTACGAGGCGTTTCGCATCGCGGTAACCGAGCGCACCCCCGCCGATATTGTTCAGACAGTAAAAGACTCCGGGCTGCGCGGGCGCGGCGGCGCCGGGTTTCCCACCGGCGTCAAGTGGGGGTTCCTGCCTAAAGGGGTCTACCCGCGCTACCTGCTCTGCAATTGCGACGAGAGCGAACCGGGCACGTTCAACAATCATCAGATTATCGACCGCAATCCGCACCAACTGATCGAGGGAATTGCGATTTCCGCCTACGCGATCGAATCCAATCTGGCATACATCTATATCCGTGGCGAGTTCGCCGCCGCTGCGCGCCGCCTGGAGCGCGCGATCGCGCAGGCGTATGAGCGCGGCTTCCTCGGCAAGAACATTTTCGGCAAAGGGTACGATCTTGACATCTATGTGCACCGTGGCGCAGGAGCGTACATCTGCGGCGAAGAAACGGCGCTGATGGAGTCGCTCGAAGGGAAGATCGGGCAGCCCCGGCTGCGTCCTCCCTTCCCGGCGGTCTCCGGGTTGTACGGCAAACCGACGATCATCAACAACGTTGAGACTCTGACAAACGTGCCGATGATTGTGCGCCACGGCGCCGCCTGGTACCGTCAGTTCGGCACTGAGAAGAGTCCGGGCACGAAGGTTTTCTCTGTCTCCGGTCACGTGAAGCGCCCTGGCAACTACGAGGCGCCGTTCGGCATCCCGCTGCGTGAGTTGATCTTTTCTCCCGATTACTGCCAGGGCATGCGCAGTAACCGCAATGTCAAGATTATCGTGCCTGGCGGCGCATCGGCTGGCTGGCTCACCGCCGACGACCTCGATGTGACGATGGACTATGAGGCGCTGGCGGCGAAGGGGAGCATGCTCGGCTCCGGCGGCGTGATCGTCCTCGATGAGAGCGTCAGCGCCGTCGAGGCGGCGTACAAGATGGATGAATTCTTCAAGCACGAGTCGTGCGGCAAGTGCACGCCATGCCGCGAAGGGACGTATTTCCTGGTCAAGGTGCTGCATCGCATCACGCATGGTCACGGTCGCAGGGAAGACATTCCGCTGTTGCACGATGTGTACAATCAGATGGCGGGCAACTGCTTCTGCCTGCTGGGTGAGAGCGCCGTCGTGCCGATCCGCAGCGCGCTGCGCCTTTTCCCGCACGAATTCGAGCAGGCGATTGCGCAGGCTGGCAACGGACACCGTGACATCCGGTTGATGTCGGTTCACTGAGGTTCTCCGATGACAACCATCACGCGCTGGACAGTCGAGATTGTCGAGACGCTGCCGCACCTGGAAGGCGGACGGTATGAGATTATTGACGGAGAACTGCACGTGACGCATCAACCCCACGTGCGCCACCAGATTACGTGCGATAACATCATTGTGGCGCTTGGAGGCTGGAGTCTGGCGACCGGCGCCGGAAGAACGATTCAGGCGCCCGGCTTGATTTTTGCCGATGATGAAGCGGTTGCCCCCGATCTGGTGTGGATCAGTCGCGCGCGACTGACGGATGTGATTGGCGATGATGGCAAACTACACGCTGCGCCCGACCTGATCGTTGAGATTGTGTCTCCCGGCAAAGCCAATGAAGAGCGCGACCGCGAAAAGAAACTCGCGCTGTACGACCGACGCGGCGTGCCGGAATACTGGATCGTTGACTGGCAGGCGATGACGGTCGATGTCTTCCGCCGCGATGACGAGGCGCTCCGGCGCGTGGCAACGTTGCAACCCGGCGATGTCATTACTTCTCCGTTGCTCCCCGGTTTTTCCTGCGAGATTGGACGCTTCTTTGCGATATAATAACCAGCCTGCCGCAACGCGGCGCTAGAGGTATGCATATGCCCGACGTAACCCTGGTCATCGATGGACAGACGGTGACCGTCCCGGCTGGAACAAATATCGTGGACGCGGCGCGCTCCGCTGGCGTCGCCATCCCGGTCTTCTGCTATCACCCCAAACTCAAGCCGGTCGGTATGTGCCGGATGTGCCTGGTTGAGGTGTGGACGCCGAAGATCGACCCGGCGACGCGCCAGGTGGTGACTGGCGAGGATGGCAAGCCGGTGCTGGCGCTGATGATGGGGAAACTGCAGCCCGGTTGCGTCACGCCGGTCAGCGAAGGCATGGAGGTGCGCACCACGACGGACCGGGTGCGGTTTGCGCAGAAGGGGCAGCTCGAATTTCTGCTGACATCGCATCCGCTCGACTGCCCGGTGTGCGATAAAGGCGGCGAGTGCCCGCTGCAAAACCTGACGATGCAATTCGGTCCGAGCACATCGCGCTTCGACTATGCCGACAAGATTCATTTCGAGAAGCCGATCCTGCTCGGCGATCTGATCTATCTCGACCGCGAACGCTGCATCCTTTGCTCGCGGTGCGTGCGCTTCCAGGACGACATCGCCGGCGACCCGGTGCTTGGCTTCGATAATCGCGGGCGCGCCTGGGAGATTATCTCGAAGTCCGATCCGCCCTTCGACTCGAAGTTTTCAGGCAACACCACCGACATCTGTCCGGTTGGCGCATTGACGACCGCCGATTTCCGCTTCAAAGCGCGCGTCTGGGAATTGCGCCCGACTCCCAGCATCTGCCCGCACTGCCCGGTGGGGTGCAATATCTCGCTCGACATGCGCTACGACCGCCTGATGCGCGTGATGCCGCGCGAAAATGATTATGTCAACGAAATCTGGATCTGCGACAAAGGGCGATTCGGAATGCGCTTCATCGAAAGCCCGGAGCGCCTGCGCCAACCGCTCATTCGCAAGGGCGACACGCTGATGCCAGCCACGTGGGATGAGGCGATTACGCTGGTCGCCGAGAAACTGAACCATATCCGCACCCATGCAGGCGCAGCGGCGATTGGCGGTCTGGCAAGCCCCGATCTGCCGAACGAGGATCTCTACCTGTTCCAGAAACTGTTCCGCCAAGTGTTGAAATCACCCAACCTCGACTTCCAGACCGGCGCGCCAGGAGAACCGGAGGTTGTCGATCTCGGCGCAACGCTCGGCGTCGGCAAAGGAACGAATCTGTCGAGCCTGGGCGCGGGAACGGCGGTGCTGGTGGTCGGCGCCGATCCTGAAGAAGAAGCGCCGCTTTACGTGCTGCGGCTGCGCGGCATTGCGGCGCGAGGCGGCGATCTGACAGTCATCAATCCGTATCCAACGAAACTGGACCGCACTCCGGCGCGGGTCATCCGTCCTCGCGCCGGGTCTGAGGCGTTCGTCGCGCTGGCGCTGCTGAAGACCCTGATCGAAGAGGACCTGATCGCTGCCGACTTCGTGACGCGCCGCGCGCATGGTCTCGATGAATTGAAAGCGCGGCTGCGCGACTACAGCGTTGCATCGCTCTGCGACGCCGCTGGCGTTGCAGAAGATGTTGTGCGCGCCGCAGCGCGCGCGTTTGCGAAAGCCGATCATGGCATTATCATCTATGGACGGACGGCGCTGGCGGTCGGGGCGGATCTGATCGATGCGCTCGCCGATCTGGCGCTGTTGACCGGACACGTCGGCAAGCCGAACAACGGCGTCATTCCGCTTATTCCTGGCGCGAATGCGCGCGGCGCGCTCGACATGGGAGTGCATCCCGGCGCAGGCAAAAAACGCGGCTTGAAGACGCGCGAGATGTGGGCAGCCGCGCGCGAGGGGCGATTGCGCGGCATGATCATTGCTGGAATGGACCCGGCGCGCGACAATCCGGCGGCGGCAGAGGCGCTCGATGCGCTGGAGTTTCTGGTGGTGCAGGATATCTTCCTCACTGAGACGGCGCAACGCGCCGATGTCGTGCTGCCGACGGCGTCGATCGCTGGACGCGAAGGAACGCTCACCAACGCCGAGCGGCGAGTGCAACGCTTCCGCCAGGCGCGCATCCCTGAATACAACACCCCGGCAGGTTGGGATGTAGCGCAACGGATTGCGCGCGCGCTGATCGCTCTTGGAGTCAAGGCGGCGCCCGATGGTCAAGGGGATGGACGCACCACGCCGCGCACTCCGGCAAACGCCGCCGCAGGGTCTTATGACCAATGGGATTATGTGGTTGCTGGCGACGTGGCGGACGAAATTGCGGCGACGGTGCGCGGCTACGCCGACACGACCTACGAAAGCCTGGGGCTGACGCGCAAGCCGCAATGGGGCCGCCAGCCGAACGAGGCGATCTTCTACGACGGCACTTCTTACGAAAACACCGAAGGCGTCGGGGTTCAGATCGCCGCCGAAGCGGACAATCCGAAAGCGACGTTTATGCTGCGCGCGCGCGTGCCGTCGCCGCTGGCAGCGGACGCCGCCCATCCCTTCGTTCTGCTGGCGGCGCCGCGCGCTTACGATGGCCGCGCGTGGAGTCGCGACTCAAAACTGTTGCCGCGCATGGTCACGCCGCACCTGATCCTGAATGCGGAAGATGCAGCGGCGCTGGACATTGCGCCTGGCAGCCTGGTGCGGGTTGTGTCGGAGGCTGGCAGCGCCGTGCTGCCTGTGCAGATCGACCGCCATCTGCCGCGCGAGCTGGCGCTGGCGCCCGATGTGAGCGGCGCGCCGTTGAGTGCAGTGCAGACCGGTCCGATCACGCGGATTGCGATCATGGCGCATATCGATGAGACGGTAGGAACGCGATGACCTGGATCGATCTCG
>JAUQOW010000379.1 GCA_030550675.1 Chloroflexota bacterium | reverse complement strand
GATCAATGGCAGCGGAGCCAGGTTGAATATGGTAATCGAAATTCGGTGCGCCTGGCGAAACGAACTGTGGGTTGCCGCTGAGCGAGTTTTGCTCGGTGATCGGCGCGCCGCTTTCCGCCGTTATGTTGGGGCTGCCATTGTTGAAGAATAGCACGCGATGGACGGTCATTGGCTTAATCCAGCTGCTGGCGTAGATCGGCGAACCCGTATGGCTGGCGATAATGCTGTTGCTGATTTCACCGACGCAACCGACGGATGGCGACGTGCCCACCAGCCTGATCGCCAGACCTACGCCAGGATTTGAGCCTCGCAGCACGTTGTCAGAAATGGTGGTATGACGTAACGTCAACTGCGTATCGACGCAGTCAAGACCGCCAGCTATAGAATCGATACCATGTCCTGACTGCACACTGTTGCCTGCGATGATGGCGTTATGGACGCTGAATGTATTGTTGACGCCGGGAGTTGTGGTAAGATAAACGCCTCCTCCGCTGCCCTGTCCTCCTCTCGTTGAGCCATTGACGCCCTCGACGCTGTTCTGCACCACCTGCACATTCTCCATCGTCACTGTTGAACCGGTGGAGAAGATGCCGCCGCCGTGTCCCGCACCGCCAACGGCGCCAGCGCCGCCCTTCGCGCTGTTGCCGCGAATGATGCTGTTCTTGATGCTACCGTTGCTCAATTCGATTTTGATGCCGCCGCCAAGCCCCAGACCACCCTGGTTGCCGGCGTCGCCGCCTTCCGCCAGATTGTTGAGCACCTGGACGTTATCCAGTTCGAACAAGGGCGTGTACGCAAAGAAGATCCCGCCGCCAAGCCCATCGGCGAACTGGATGCCGTCGGTGACGCCAGGCGATCCTGGTGCGTCACCTGCGCGCGCAATGTTGTTCTCCACCCGCAGATTTGTGGCGCGCACACGCGCGTTGATAGCGAAGAAACCACCGCCCGACGCGATGCCGCCGCGCCGTGCCGAGGCGCCATCGTTCCCGCCGATGGCCTGATTATTCTTGATCACAACGTTTTCCAGTATCGCAATTGCTGGCTTGCCAGGAACGCCTCTGACGGAGAGCCCGCCGCCGCTGCCTGGCGACGTGGCGGGATTGGCGTTTGTGTTGTCCTGCCCGCGCGCCACACTGTTCATGATCGTTACATTGCGCAATGTCAGGGTGCAGCTGTCGTTCACAATACCGCCGCCGGACGGATCATCACTGCGCGCACGCCCACGCGTTACGGTTAACCCTTCAATCGTGACCTGACACTGCAACGGATCGAAGGAACTGTTCGTCATCCAGATGCCGCGTCGGGTATTCTCGCCGTCAAAGATTGTCACATTTGTTTCCGGATCGCTGGTGTTCCAGTTGCTGGTTGAATACCCGCCACGAATAGTGACAACGCCTCTGCGCCAGATGAATGCGACGGCTCGATCATCGGATGAGGTGTAGGCGCCGGCAGCCAGACGGATTTCACCATTGTACCGACCAGTTGCGGGATCATTGATCCGTTCAAGACCGAACGCAAGCGTGCGACAGGGATTGCTCACGCTGCCGCACGTCGACGAGTCGGCGCCTGAAGGAGCAACATGGACGATGTAGCCGGAAGCGAACGCGGTCAGAGGCAACGCCATGGAAGCAACTGCAGTACTGACCATGACCAGGAGGGATGCCACCAGGCGCGTGTACCAGGAACAGAGCGTCAGCTTCATTGATAAAACCTCGCACGGTAAACTAACTCCACGAATAAACCGCTTGTCTTGAGCATAGAGATTCGGCGCTGCAATTGCAATGGGTTGATAGTTCTGTTCAGTGAATTACCAGGAGGGCTAACAGCGAGATGACTTTTGGGGGGATTAATTGAACGACCGCAGCCCAGAGACAAGACATCGCAACGTCGTTGCTGAAGATCTGCGATCTTCTTGCCTCCAGGTACTTTAAGGTCGATACTCGAACAAACCGGGAACCCGGACGTTCCGCGTGTGAAGCCCTCCAGCGGTCATCGATTAGCAGTGAAGACCTCAAGAAAAGGGAAAGGTTCTTTCGTCGAAACTCGTAGGATTGCACAACGTTGCTGTCAGACGCACGGCGTGGGTCGCCGGGGGTGTTCCTGAGCGCAACCGCTTTTGCGGAGAAGGAGGTTGACGGGATGCTTCCTTGGTCAGACTTTTGGGGTCGAGCGGCGTCACGTCAGCTCACGTGAGACGTTCTGCTGAAGGCGCTCCTGGGCGCACCAGGTTCTATGGCAGAGAACTCAAGGTCGGGTGGGTTTTTCGCCGGCAACCCGCGACCCGTCCCAACATTCAACGCTCAAAATGTCGAGACGTTGCGGTGCAACGCTCAACATTTTGAGACGCTGCGGCGCAACGCGCAACATTTTGAGACGTTGCGGTGCAACGCGCAACATTTTGGGACGTTGCGGCGCAACGCGCAACATTTTGAGACGTTGCGGTGCAACGTCTCTACCTTCGACATTTCCACCTTCAACCTGCAACTTTCCCGCCCATCACAACACGTCCGCAAACCCTTTGCGCGTCTTCATAAACCAGGCATGCCCCAGCATCATGACGGCGCCGGTCCCCAGAATCCACCACAGCGTGCCGGGGAAACTGGGCAACTGCCCCCACAGCAGCACCCGGCGGAAATTCTCGGTCACCGGCGCCATCGGGTTGAACAGCACCAGCGTGCGAAACGGCTCCGGAATCATCTCAATCGAGTAGAAGATCGGCGTTAGAAAGAACATCACCTGGAGCACAATTCCGACTGCCTGCCCTACATCGCGAATGTAGACGCCAAGGCTGGCGACGAACCACGCCAGCCCCAGGCTGAGGAAGATCAACGGCAGACTGACCAGCGGCAGCAGGATGACCGTCCATGGCATGCCGCCGCCAATCGCCAGGTGGACGACGAGCAGCACGCTAACGCTGATCAGCATGTGAAACAGTGCCGAGCCGAGAATGCTGATCGGCAGCACTTCCAGCGGAAAGATGACCTTCTTGACGTAGTTCGGCACGCTGACGATCACCCCGGCGGCGCGACCGACGGTTTCGCTGAAGCAGGAGTACGCCGACAATCCGGCGAACAGGATCAGCGCAAAATCCGCCAGGCTGTCGGTGCGCGCCTGGGGCCAGCGACTCTGGAAGATGACGCCGAACACCAGGGTGTAGACTGTCAGCATCAACAGCGGATGCGCCAGCGACCAGAGGATGCCCAGGTAGGCGCCGCGGTACCGCCCCTCGATCTCGCGCCGCGTCAATTGCGCGATCAGGTCGCGATGCCGCCACAACTTGCGCGCCAGGCTCACCGGGTTCAGCAACGTCACGATGCTTTCGGAACGAGTAGAGACCAGAACCGCCATAGCTGCGCCTTGTAGGGGGTAGGGGTTAAGGGTTAGGGGTTAGAAACGCCTTTCTAACCTTCCACTGTCCACCTTATTACACCCTCCTACCTTCCCACCTTCCCACCTTCAACTTTCCACCTTCAAC
>JAUQOW010000108.1 GCA_030550675.1 Chloroflexota bacterium | reverse complement strand
TAACCGGCACGAAGAGCGGCCCCTGCGCTACGATGATACGATGACTTTCTTCGCTCCCCTCTATGCGTCGGACCAGACCAAAGCCGCCGTACCAGTCTACAGCGAGAAAGAGGGTCATGATCAGGTATGGCGCAGCCAGTATCCATCGCACCGATTTCTGAGCATAACGGTGCGGAATGAACGTCGCCAGAATCAGCCATACCAGTAACCAGGCGCCAACAGCAAGCGACGGACCAGCTATGCCCAGTGCAAACCAGACGTCCTCGTGGCGTCTGCCCGTCAGGCGCGTCACAGCCGCACCCATCAAAACAATGGCGCTCAGCGTAAACAGGGCGAACAGGCGGTTGGTCGCGGCACGCCAGTCTTGCATCAGCACATAGACGCCAATCGCCGTCAGAATGATCATTGTCAGGAGGATAAGCGGCATGTCCATAGCGTCGTCTCGCAGCGAAATGGAGATCGCAGCAGACCGTCCAACGGCAGTCATGCGATTATGATCGATTATAATGACCTATGTACGGGATCTGCAACTGTACGATAGTCACTGTACGAGGTGTGACCAGAGCGGCACATCTATGTTCGCACGTCGTAGGGTGAGCGTGTGTGATCGTCGTGTATGCACAACAGCAAGGAGGACGAGTAGTGGAGCGCCCAAACGCATTCGACTTCTGGGGTCCAAAGACGCTGATCGGTCCTGAGCTGAAACCGGGTGATCCTGCGCCGCCGTTCAGGTTGACGACCGGCAAGGATACGATCAGCAGTGAGCAGTTTGCTGGCAAGCCGCTGGTTATCAGTGTCATTCCATCGATCGACACCGGCGTTTGCTCCAAACAAACCCGTCGTTTCAACCAGGAAGCGGCGGCGCTCGGCGATGCGGTCAACATTCTGACGGTCAGCGCCGATCTGCCGTTCGCCCAGGGGCGCTGGTGCGGCGCCGAGGGGGTAGACAAGGTCATTATGGCGTCCGATCATCTCGATATGAGTTTCGGCGCGGCGTATGGCACCTACGTTAAAGAGTTGCGCATTGAGAGCCGGGCAGTGTTTGTCGTCGATAAGGACGGCATTATCCGCTATGCCGAGTATGTGCCGGTCGCCGGTCACGAACCAAACTATGATGCAGCGATGGCGGCGTTAAAGGAACTCCTGTAGGTTTGCAGCCGGGAGCGGCGCACAGGCATAGTGCGTGAGCGCCGCTCAAAAGCTGCTACCTTTACCCGTTGCAGGCGGTGCAACCCAAGGGTTGGGGCAGGTTCTGAGACCTGCCCCGACGAGTTCAGAAGAAGGACTATGTCGCTCGAACTCATGCTCCTGATCGCAGCGTTGCTTCTGATTTTCAGCATCATCGCCGGCAAAACGTCGCTGCGCTTCGGGTTGCCTGCACCCCTGCTCTTTCTGCTCATCGGGATGCTTGCCGGTTCCGACGGTCCTGGAGGTATCGCCTTCGATGACGCCTGGCTGGCGCAGTCGATCGGCGTGCTGGCGCTGGTGCTGATCCTCTTCTCTGGCGGGTTGAGCACCGACTGGCAGATGATTCGTCCAGTGCTCTGGACCGGCCTGATTCTGGCAAATCTTGGGGTGCTGATCAGTGCGCTGCTGGTGGCGGTTGCTGCGCATCTGCTGATGCAATTTTCGCTGCTGGAAGGGTTCCTGCTCGGCGCCATCGTCTCGTCGACCGATGCGGCTGCGGTTTTTGCCGTGATGCGCACCCGTGATGTCAACCTGCGCGACAATCTGGAAGGGTTAATCGAACTCGAGTCGGGCAGCAACGATCCGATTGCTGTGTTTCTCACTATCGGATTGACGATGGTGCTTGCCGATCCGTCGCGCTCGCTGGTCAGCCTGGCGCCGCTGTTCGTCCTGCAAATGACCGTTGGCGGCGTCGCGGGGTATGCAATGGGACGCCTGATGGCCATTGCGATCAATCGCGCTCGCTTGCAGCTTGAAGGGTTGTACCCGGCGTTGATGCTGGGATTGGTGCTGCTGACCTACGGCGGAACGACGTTGATCAATGGCAGCGGCTTTCTTGCTGTATACCTGGCGGGCATTGCGCTTGGCAACTGCGACTTTGCCCATAAACGCAGTCTGCTCCGCTTCTACGACGGTCTGGCGTGGCTGATGCAGATTGCGATGTTCCTGGTGCTTGGTTTGCTTGTCTATCCCTCACAACTGATTCCGGTGATTGGCGAAGGATTGCTGATGTCGGCGTTCCTCGTGTTTGTCGCACGTCCGGCGGCGGTGTTCGTATCGCTGGCGTTCACCCGCTACGACTGGCGCGCCAAAGCGATGGTCGCCTGGGCGGGCTTGCGCGGCGCCGCGCCGATTGTTCTTGCGACGTTCCCGCTGCTGGCAGGACTGGATCGCGCAAGCACGATGTTCAATCTGGTCTTTTTCATCGTCCTGACTTCGGTGCTGATCCAGGGGACGACCATTGCGCGCGTGGCGCGCTGGCTCGGCGTCCAGCAAGCGCACCCCCCCTCCGTATTTCGCTATCCGCAGGAGTTCGTTCCGCAGGTCAGCGCCAGCAGTCAACTGGTCGAATTGACGGTCGCGCCGGGATCCCCGGCATGTGGACGCGCCATCATGGAACTGGGTCTGCCGCGCGGCGCACTGGTGGTGCTGATCAACCGCAATAACGATACCCTCATCCCCGGCGGTACAACGATTCTGGAACCAGGCGACCGGGTGTTGCTGGTGACCGAACGCAGCGCCCTCGACGACGTGCGGCGCGTACTCGTTGAACGTTGAACGTTCCACGTGGAACGTTTTGTCTCGCGCAAAGACGCGGAGGCGCAAAGGGTCGAATGTTGAGGTCCCGACGATTGAAGGTTGTAAGTTTGGTCGTTGTACGTCGAATCGAAATGGAGAGCGTTGAATGTGGGAAAGCTTCCTCCGAGTGAAGTGTGGCGGTGGAAGACGTGGGAGCAAGGTGCAAAGGTTGCAGCAGGTGATGTGCTCTGCGTCCTCTGTGGCTCTGTGGTAAACTCCTAACCCCTCAGTATCAAACGCTCATGAACACCAGCCACACAGCTCAGGAACGCGCCACTCCTTCTGACGCTCGCCTCTGGCCCCTGACGACCGCCATCGATGAGCGCGGGCGCCTGATCATCGGCGGCTGCGACGTGGCGGAACTGGCGCGCCAGTATGGGACGCCGCTCTACCTGTTCGACGAGACGACCATCCGCGACGCCTGCCGCGCATGGCGAGCAGCGCTGGCAGCCAGTTATCCGGGTGAGACTGCGGTGCATTATGCGAGCAAAGCGTTGCTCAACACCGCTCTTGCACGTTTGATCGCCGATGAGGGGCTGGGTCTGGACGTTGTTTCAGGCGGCGAGTTATACGTCGCGCTCCGCGCCGGTTTCCCGCCGCACCGCATTCATATGCACGGCAACGCCAAGACGCGCGCCGAACTGGAGCAGGCTCTGGCAGCGGGAATTGGACAGATTATTATCGATAATCTCGACGAATTAGATCTGCTGGCGAATCTGACGGCGCATCGTTTATCGCCACAACCGGTTGCGTTGCGCATTGCGCCTGACATCGCCACCGACACACATGCGCATATCCAGACTGGTCACGCGACGTCGAAGTTTGGCTTGCCGCTCGATGCGCTTGATGCCGCTGCCGAACGATTACACGCCGCGCCTGGTCTGCGCCTGGTCGGCTTGCATGCCCATGTGGGGTCGCAACTGTTCGATCTGGAGCCGTATGCTGCGGAGATTGATGTGCTGCTTGACGCTGCCGCGCGTCTGCGCGATCGCCATAGTCTGACGATTCAGGACATCAACGCTGGCGGAGGGATGGGTGTGCCGTACACTGCCGACCAGCAACCCCTCGACAGATATGCCTGCGCGGCGCGACTGGGGGAAGCGCTCGCCGCTGGCTGCCGCCAACGCGGGTTTCCTTTGCTGCGCCTGGTGATCGAACCAGGGAGATCAATCATTGCACGCGCGGGAGTCGCGCTCTACACGATTGTCGCCACAAAAAACCTTCCGCAAACGCGCTTCCTGCACATCGACGGCGGCATGGGGGACAATATTCGCCCGGCGCTCTATGGCGCGCGGTACGCCGCTGTACTGGCAGAGCAGGCAAATGCGCCAGCCGAAGAGGTTGTGGAGATTGCCGGGCGCTACTGCGAGTCCGGTGATGTCTTGATCCACGCCATCCCTCTGCCACGCGCCAGGGTCGGCGATATTCTGGCGGTTCCTGTAGCAGGCGCGTACACGCTGAGCATGGCCAGCACGTACAACCTGACCCCGCGTCCGGCGGTTGTGATGGTGCATAGCGGAGTAGCGCGTCTCATTCAGCGCCGCGAAACGTATGACGACTTGATCGCACGGGATATATAGAGGAACAATGTAGGGGCAAGTCGCCGACTTGCCCCTGATAGATCAGGGCAAGTCGCCGACTTGCCCCCAACAGACCGTTACCGCCCATCGCCTACATGAAATCACCGCCGATGTCGGCGCTCAGGTCGCCGCCGAAGTCCTCAAACCCGGTTGACAGCTCGTCCATACCCAGATCGCCGATCATCTCATCAGCGGCGAATCCGTCCAGGATCGCCTGGGCTGCCATACTGCCAAGCACGCCGCCAATCAGAGCGCCGAAGAACGTCCCGGCGAGCGCGCCGCCGAAGCCCATACCTCTGGTCGCGGGCATCGCTTGTGGCGCTGCTGGCGCCGGCGCGTCGTTGCGGTTGAAAAGACGTTCCACCGTGCCCGGCTCACGCAGTTCAGCGCGCGTCGCCAGGCGCGCCAGAGTCTGAGGATCGTCCTGCTGCGGGACGGACGCACGCTCGTGTGGCGGCAGCACGTTCATCAGTTCGCGCAGTGCATACGCGCGCTGCTCCGGCGTCAACTGTGCGAAAGCGTCGGCATACGCCTGCTCGATGGCATCAGGCGGCGCCGTGCGTAGAAAATAGCGATAACGCTCGATCGCCTGCTCGTCGCTGCTCAGGCGCGTAGTTGGACCGGTAGCAGGGCGTGGTTGTTGGTTGCTTCGGTCACGGCCGAACAGAAAATCGAAAATCCCCATTGCAGCACTCCTTTCACTCACCTGATCAGTATAGCCAACGCTCTATATTGCGACGAGAGCGATTTATCCCATGCGTGCAAGGAAGTTCGCCCCTTCTTGATGGAGGGATCAACCAGATATCGGACAATCCTCGTGATCGGCGTTGGCTGAGCCTGTCGGAGCCAACGCCAACCACTCCACGGGTGCAGGCTCGATTGTCCAGCTTTTATTTGATACAATCGATCAGCGTTGGCTGAGCCTGTCGAAGCCAACGCCAACTGACCCGCAGAGACATTCACGGCGTTCGGATTGATCTCCCTGAGAGACGCGGCATTTCTACGCTCTACCTCCGTCTCATGCTGTTGTACCTGTGGTATCATTGCGTTGGATGTCCATGATTTCGCAGCGCTGCTTGTATAGGGAGGACCTATGACTGCCATCGATGTCGCTGATCGTATCCAGAGCGATCTGGCGCACCTGTTGCATCCGCTGTATCACCCCAGCGCACATCAGTCGCCAAAAATCTGGGTGAAGGGGCGCGGCGCGATCGTGACCGACATCGAAGGCAAAGAGTATATCGACGGCTTGAGCGGATTGTGGAATGTCAACGTCGGGCATGGGCGGCGCGAACTAGCGGAAGCGGCAGCGGAACAGATGACGACGCTGGCGTACTGCTCCGCCTACACTGGCTCGTCGAACCTGCCCGCCATCAACCTGGCGGAACGCCTGAGCCAGTTGATGTACCCGTCGATCAACACCTTCTTCTTCACTAGCGGCGGCGCCGAAGCGACCGAAACCTCGTTCAAAACGGCGCGCTACTACTGGAAACTGCTCGGCAAACCGGACAAGGTCAAGTTCATCTCACGGATGCGCGGCTACCACGGCGTCACCCTGGCAGCGATGAGCGCCACCGGCCTGCCAGTCTACTGGCCCATGTTCGAACCGCGTGTGCCAGGCATTGTGCACATTGAGTCGCCCTACCCGTATCGCTTCGTCAATCCGACCCCGGATATCAGCGATGGGATTGCTGCCGCCAACCTGCTCGAAGAAGCCATTCTGCGCGAAGGTCCCGAAACGGTGGCGGCGTTCATTGCCGAGCCGGTGCAGGGCGCCGGCGGGGTGATCGTGCCGCAGGACGACTACTTCGGGCGCATCCGCGAGATCTGCGACAAATACGAGGTGCTGTTGATCGCCGATGAGGTCATTACCGGGTTTGGACGCACCGGGCGTTGGTTCGCTCTCGAACACTACGGAATCGAACCGGATATTGTGCAGTTCGCCAAGGGCATTACCAGCGGCTACGTGCCGCTCGGCGGCATTGGCATCTCCGACCGCATTCGCGAGGTGATCTACAGCGCCCCGCCCGACAAGCGTTATATGCATGCCTACACGTATTCCGGGCATCCGACCTGTTGCGCTGTAGCGCTGCGCAACCTGCGGATCATCGAAGAGGAAGGGCTGGTCGAACGGGCAGCCGTGCTCGGCGAGCGACTGCTCAACGGTTTGAAGACGCTGTACGCCCTTGATGGCGTTGGCGATGTGCGCGGCAAAGGGATGATGGCCGCCGTTGAACTAGTGGCGGATAAGGCGACGAAACAGCCCTATCCGGCGGAGGCGAATGTTGGCGGGCGTATGTACCAGGAAATGCTGAAGCGCGGATTGTTCACTCGCGTCCTTGGCGATATGGTTCTCCTGGCGCCGCCGCTCGTTTCAACTGAAGAACAGATCGACCGGATCGTAACGATTATTGGCGAGTCGGTGCAAGCGGTGGTTAAGGGTTAGGGGGTTTCGCCTCCTCACACATACCAATGCCACCACATCGTGGCGTAAGCGAGCGCATTCAGCATGAGCAAGGCAATCACCAGAGCAGCGGCGCCGATTGAGCGCCAGCGCATTGGCCACCATGCCAGCCATCCGGCGGCGAGAACCAGCGCCAGCGGCGCGATGGCGGGAAAGCCGTAGCGCGGGAAGGGCGCTGGCTGTGCAACCAGGGCGGGGAGAATCCGCAAAGCCGCATTTGCCCAGAGAAATGCGCCAATGATCAGGATGGTCGCGGTTGCGATATGCCTCAACGAAAGGTTGCCCAGTCCAGTTACGACGATGCGAGCGAATCCAATCAAAAGCGTCAGGACGATGAGCGGCAACGCCGTGCGCCAGGTTCGGTCCGACGGTTCCACCTCCCCCCATCCAAATGTCATCAGTGAACGAAACGCCAGATCGGGCGCGACATGTAGCAGAATAATCGGTCCGGTGCGCTCAATATCAAGCAGTGAGGTCACGACGCGAGAGGGAGACCGCCGAACAAACGGCCACGTTATGCTGTCAATCATCGGGCGAAGATAAAGCCAACCCTGTTCTGCCGATCCATTGCGCACCAAGTTTGTGATGAACTGATCATTCCAGAGACCAGCGGTTGCCGTATCGTTGAGTTGTGGCGACGGATGAGCGGAGTAGACGCCCTTCGTAACCACCAGACCATCAAAGAAGAATGTGAGCGACGGCGCATTGGACGCCAGGTCGGGAGCGGGCATCAATACCTGCATGGTTCTCATCACCGGCGGCGCCTCGAACGTCCACGCGATAAATCGAGGTTGTGTGTCAATATCTACAGATGAGGTGGTAATTGTTTTCAGGTCAGGAGTGAGATCATTGTAGAGAATGACAGGTCCGGCAACCGTTGTTGCGCGTGATCCCCACACCCACGCGCCTATCGTGACCGGACCGCCAGCAATTGCAGGGAGATCCGCAGGAATGATTGGTGCGGCGAGACCAGACATCTCATAGGGCGAAGCGCCGGCCGTAAGACGAAAAACGTACCGTCCATGCGGCGCATTGGACGCCATGACGCGCGCCGCTCCATCCGCTGAAACAGCGCCGTAGCGATACCATCGGGCAGGGTCGCCCCACGTCAAAGTCATTCCCGCAATCACTGTCACCACTCCGGCAAATGCAGCCACAATTCGCTTCCAGCGCCATTTCCGTTGGATCCCGACTGCGATCAGGAGCACAACTGGCGTAAGCGGCAGAGCGATCAGCGTCACATTCTTCATTGCTGCTGCTATCAGCGCTGCGCCGACGACCCAGGCTGCGCGCCGGATGCTCCATCCCTGGACAAGAATGTGAGCGACGCTCCATAGAAAGAGAGAAAATGCCATAATTGCGCCAACGTCATTGTTCACAGCGGTCATAATGTCGGCAAATGGCGGAATGAGCGCAGCAACCAGCGGCAGCAGCCAGCGCATTGGATGCCCGGCGCTATAGAGCGTGCGGGCGATGCCGCCGAGAATTGCAATAGTCGCAATAAACATGATGAGCGATACTGTGCGCGCCAGATAGAGCTGATCGATAACGCTCCAACCATTGGCAAAGCGGAGCGGAATGCTGACCAGCAAATGGTATGCGGGCAAATGCGACAGCGCCCGACCTTCGCCGCCAATCCAGGCAATCGCCGGGTTGACCATTCCCGGTGCGGGCCATGTGGGATGGAACGCCAGCAACCAGGCGAATTCGAAGTGCGCTGGCTCGTCATAGTGTTGCCAGGGCGGTACCAGGATGAGAAAGACCAGCCCCTGCACCGCAGCGACGACCAGTACGGCGTTGAGGCGCGCTGCGTCCGATGCCAGTGCGCGGCGCAGGAATGCCAGTATCGGCGTCAGGTGCGGTCGCGCGCCGAAAAAGATCGCTGCGCTGATTGCGGCTCCAGCCGGAATGAGCCAGAGATCAGGCAGCAATGCCACCGCTTCTGCCGGACGCGCAGCCGCCGCCGCCACGAGGACGGAAGCGCCAGCAACCGCGATCCAGGGCGCTGCGCGATTGCCTGCTCGTGATGTGACCGCAAAGAGTGCGATTGGCGTCAGGAAGAGCACAATGGCGCGGATTGCGCCGAGCGTTTCGAAGGCGCCTGCCTGTGGCGAACGACTGTCGGCAGGATAGACCGCCACGTGCGTAAACGCGGCGCCAAGATCACGCTTATCGCTCTCCTTCGCAGGTCGAAAGGTGCGGATGTCGAGGCGAAGGTCAGGCGCGCCGGGGCGTGGCGGCAGCAACGCCTGATAGCGTCGCCAGTCGCCTTCGATGACGAATACATTGCTGCGCCAGGAACCCAGGGCAAAGCGGGTTTCGGCGGGCGCGGCGTCTGGCGGGCGCGGCGAGGTCATGCGCAGATCGACAATCAACTGGCGTCGAGTCAAGCCAAACAACTGTAACGCAGCGCCGCGCTCCGACCAGCGGTATCGCTCGGTCTCATTTGACTCTGCGGCGCTGAATCTGACCAGATGCCGCTCCGCCGCCGCGTCTGCCGCATCGAAATGCAATCCGCCGGGCGCAAACAATAGCCCGATCCCGAACGCAATAATTGTCAGCACCCCCGCCAGCCCCCACTGCCACCATGTGGCGACGCTCCGATTCACTGTATTGCTCAAATGTGAAACATCCGTGATCGTTGGCGAATATGTCTTCATAACCGCCTAACCCCTAACCCCTAACCCCTACTGCCCCTTCATCCGCAGCACTACATGCACTGTTCGCGCCAGAATCAGCAGATCAAACCAGAAAGACTGATGTTTCAAATAGTAGAGATCGTATTGCAATTTGGTCAGCGCCGCTTCAACGCTATCGCCATACCCATAGTTGATCTGCGCCCACCCGGTCAATCCAGGCTTGACCGCCAGCCGCACGCGGTAGAACGGAATGACCTGCTGCAAGCGCTCGACGAACTCCGGTCGTTCGGGGCGGGGACCGACCAGGCTCATCTCGCCGCGCAGCACATTGAGCGCCTGCGGCAATTCATCGAGGCGCATCCGACGCAACACACGACCAACCCGTGTTATGCGAGGATCGTCCTTCGTCGCCCATTGCGCCTCGCCGTCCGGCTCGGCGTCCGGCACCATGGATCGGAACTTGAGCACAGTAAACGGTTTGCCGCGCCAGCCGACGCGCTGCTGCCGGTGAAACACAGGTCCGGGCGAGTCGAGACGAATGGCAAGGGCAACAAACGGCAGCAGGACGAGCAGCGCGACAGCCAGCACAAAGCCGCCGACGATATCGAGCAGACGTTTCACCACTGCCTCGGCGGTGCGCGTCGGGCGTGATTGGAGCGGCAATGCCACATACCACTGACTTCCGACGTGCTCAACGGCGATTTTCCCCGTCAACCGTTCATACAGCAGCGGCATCGGCGTAATGGCAACGCCGTTTTCGTAGCAATCCATCAGGATTTGCAGCACCTCGCCGCTCACTTCGCCGCTGGCGATGGCGATCTCGTCAACGCGCCGCTCTCCTGCCACAACGCCAAGACGATCAATGCCGCCAAGCACCGGGACGCCGCCAATCCGATCATAGCGCGCCTGCGGCGTATCATCGACAAACCCAACGATCTCATAGTATGGGCTATGTCCCTTGAGAATAACATGCGACAGCGTCGCTCCCGCCTGTCCTGCTCCCAGAATGAGCAAGCGACGACGCGCATGCGGCGCTCCCAGCACACGGATGTACGCCAGACGCCAGATCGCCATCAACGCCACCAGCGCGACAATCGCAAGCGCCGGGGCGAAACGCAACGGCGGCGATCCGGTTTCGATCACCGCGAGCACGCCGGTGACCGGAGCGCGTGACAGAACGAAGAACAGGATCAAATAGCCAAACAGGAGCGCCAGACCGCCGAGGAAAATGCGACGCATGCTGGGACCGACGCGCGCGACCAGACGCAGATTGTACATATCCGCCAGCATCAACCAGAGGGGCCACCCGATGCCAATCAGCGCCACCCAACCGATCTGCTCCTGGATTAATCCCATATCCAGCGAGCGGTTTGCCAGGCGCGCCCACACCCATAGCGCCCCGAAGACGGCGAGCGCAGTCAACGCCAGATCGCCGACGCGCAACAATAACCGGCGCTCGGAGATTTCCAGGCGCAGGTGGAAGGGCATCTCGTGCGATCGTGATGTCGGATTGAATGCAACCCGTCGACTCATCGCGTCTGTCCAGCCCGCACAGAAGCCAGGCGTTTGCTCAGCAGAGAGCACGCGCTCCAGAGAAACCCGCTGCCCCAACTGAGATGCATCGCGGCTATCGCCAGCGGCAACCCCGCGGCGAGATGCGGCTCGCGTCGCTTGACCGCAGCATGCGCGCCAGCCGCGCCAAGCGCTCCTCCATACAACACAATCGCTGCCGCCAGCGCTCGCCGTGCAACTGTCGCAAACGGCGCGCAACCCGCCAATCCCATTAAGCCCGCAACGAAGAGCGGGGGGAGAGCCTGTCGCCAGCGCAACGTCGCCGGGTACTGCGCGAGCATGCGCAGCTTCCAGAAGCCGTACCGCCAGTACTGTCGCGCCAGAGCGCGCAGCGTCGGACGCGCAATGTACACAGATCGTATCGCCGGGTCGAGCCAGATCACGCCGCCGTGCTTTCGAATGCGTGCATTGAATTCATAATCCTGATTGATTGGCAATTGTTCATTGAAGAACCCGATGCGATCAAACAGTTCACGCCGGAACGCGCCAAACGGAACCGTGTCAACGACTCGTGCAGATGCAGGTGCGCGACGGTACAGAGCATCGCCGACCGCAAGCGGGTGCGAAGCGGCTGCGGCAATGGCGCGCGCGATCCATCCAGTCCCTCCGGGACGAATCTCCCACACGCCGCCGACATTATCGCCAAGACCTTGTTCGAGCGCCGCTACACAGCGCGCCACATAATCATGCGCCGGAATGGAATGCGCATCGAGACGGATCAGAATATCGCCTCGCGCTGCGGCTATCGCGCGATTTAACGCTGCTGGCGTGATGCGCTGCGGGTTCGATACGATGCGTATCTCCAGATCCGGGCGGCTGGATTGGAACTCCCGGATAACGTCGAGCGTGTTGTCAGTCGATTCGCCGTCAGCAATCACCACTTCCATTGCGCTGCGCGGGTACGACTGATGATAGACGCCTTCAAGCAGCAGCCCTATCGTCTTCTGTTCGTTGTAGCACGGCGTGATAATCGAGACGAAAGGAAGCGTCCTTTCAGATTGCGAGGCGGCAGGACTCACCGTTTCGGTCGCTGATGACGACGTAGACATATCCACTCCCTGTCACCGCCGCAACTCCAACACCGTCACCCACGCATACCGACGCAACGCAGGCGCCAGGCGAAATATCCGCTGATCGGCGCCGTTGAGCAGGCACAGCGCGCGCTGAAACAGCGCACGCTGACCTAGCGGCGCGAACGCGAACGCCCCGAGCGCCAGCAGATAGAATTCACGATGTGAACTATAGGCAAACGGTTCGGCAAAAAAGCGCAGATCCGCCAGGCTTAACGGTTTCTCGGTCGGCGTGCGACGCCACGGCGTCAGGCGGCGAAACAGATTGAGCAACGGATTATGGTCAAGCGGTTCGAGGAAAACGGCGCGTCCGCCTGGCTTGAGGACGCGATGCACCTCGCGTCGAGTCGCCGCCAGATCGGTGTGGTGCAGCACAGAATGCCCGAAGACATAGTCGAATGTAGCATCAACAAAACCCAGCGACTCGGCACTCATCTGCTGAGTCGCAACCCGGTCGCCGACGCCCGCGTCAATGGCGCGTCGCCGCGTCGCAGCGACCATGCCGCCGGACAGATCAACAGCGACAACATATGCGCCAGACTGCGCGAAATGCACCGTATGCGCGCCTCTGCCGCATCCGAGATCGAGCATCAGCCTGCCAGCCGGTTGATCGATCAGCGAGTATGCATATGCATCGGCGGCAGCCAGCGCTCCCCACGCATAAAAATCACGCCGCTCGCGCGAAGCGACACGGTCGTGGTGCGTCCGCTCAATCTGTTGACGTGCAAGCGTCGCAGACACCATCAGCTCCTCTTCTATTGCACAGGCTGAGCGATTATATCACAATGGTCGGTCGTACTATTGATTCAGTCGTCACGAATGTGTAACACTGAACCTGGCTCTCGTTTTGTTGGATGCGGTATGATAATCGCGTCACGCGCCGGATAGTCTGGTGACCCGAGCGTTTTAGTGAGTTACGGCGCCGGATGTGCGCTGCGCAGTGCATCGGCGCCAGGATCGTATGCGACTGATTCGTCTCTGCTGCATTGTCCTGATGTTCATCACGCTCTCATCATCACCCGTCGTTGAGTCGGGAGAAACGACGTTTACTGCATATCTGCCGTTGGTCAGCGTACCGGACACGCGCGTGTTACTGGGATATGATCTGCGGACGACTCACGGCGCCCGAAGCGAACCGCTGATAGCGGCGCTCCCTGCAACCTGGGCGCGTGCTGGCGATCTGGTGTGGGGCGCAATCGAATCGCAGCGCGGCGTTTATACATGGGAAGCGGCAGCGGCGCTGGAGGAGAATATTCGTCGCCTGCGCGCCGCTGGCGTCGAGCCGGTCGTTGTGGTCCAGATTGCTCCTGTGTGGGCGCGCCGTCTTCCAGAACGCACATGCAGCCCGGTCGCACCAGAAGCCTACCCGGACCTAGCGCGCTTTGCGGCTGCGGCGGCAGCGCGCTACCAGAGCGGTGATCTGGCGGTGCGATACTGGCAATTTTGGAATGAACCCGATTTCACGCCTGCCGTCGCCGATAGTAAGGGCATTGGATGCTGGAACACCGGCGTTGCGCCGTGGTATGGCGGCGATGCGTATGGCGCAGCGCTCCGCGTCTTCGCAACCGCTATTCGCTTGGTCAATCCCGGCGCGCAGATCATTGGCGGCAATTTTGCGCATTTCTGGCCCGACGACCGGCAGACGCTCGGTTTTTTGCGCGGCATGATCGAAACAGGAGGGCTGGCATGCGATATCATCGGCTTCTCTGGCTATACGCGCTGGGGCAGTGCCGAACGTATGACGTTGAAAGCGCAGAGTTTGCGTCGAGCGCTGGCGGCGTATGGACTTGAACGCATGCCGCTTGCTGCCGTGGAAGTCGCAGAAGTATGCCCCGAAGGGCAGCCCTGTCCGCCCGATTACTATCAGATCCAGGCGAACTATGCCGCGCGGATTTATGCCCTGGCGATTGCGCTGAATCTGCGCGGCATCCTCTGGTACACCCTGCTGCAGCAGGGGATGGGATTCCAGCACAGCCACCTGGCAGATATCAACAGCAACAGCGTAACGCCAAGACCGGCATTCTATGCATACCGCAATGCGGCGGTCCTCCTTCAAGGCGCATCGTATGCCGGTCCGCCGCTGACGGACACACCTTTCGATCGGGAGGGCGCGGCGCATATGCTTCACTTCATTGCGCGCGATGGCGCGCCGCTCTACGTCTTCTGGCGTCCCACCGCTCAGGACGAAGCGGGATGGGGGCTGCTCGTCTCTCCTGGGCAGCGGGCAACCTGCATTTCCCGGCTTGAACGCCCGACGCCGCTCGTCACTGACTGTTCGGATAGGGACGGGGACGGACTGATCCGTTTCCATGTCAGCGATGCGCCAGTCTACATTCGCCTGGAATCGTAGGATTCAACCAGGCTGCGGCGACCGTATTGCGCTGAGCATAATCCAGGAAACGATGACCAGCCCGACGGCTATTCCGAGCACCAGCGTTTCGGAGACGCCTGCGCCAAGGAGCAGCGCGCCGAGGAGCGGCGCCAGCATGCCACGCACCCCGATCGTCGCCGCCTGAAGCGCGGTATACTCCATCACGCGCCCGCGCTTTGCAAGATCGATCACTCCGGTTGTGATACCCAATTCAAAGCCGCCCTGCATCAACCCCTGACAGATGAACGCAGGCAGCAGCATCCAGGCGTTGCCAGCCCAGACATACGTCAGCGGCACGAAGGCGGCCAGCAGAATGCTGAGTCGCAGCACCCGGAGCGGTCCGTAGCGATCAAGCAACCGTCCCCACACGAAGAAACCCGCCAGCCAGAAGATTGATTGCACCAGATTCAGGTAGCCGATGGTTGTGTACGAAAGTTGCAGCCGACTTACCTGCACAATCGGGTAGAGCGGCAGCGCCATCACCGCGCCAAACCCATAGACCGTCAGCACCAGCAGATACAGCGCAAATCGCCGATCATGGCGCACAATCGGGAGCAGCGCCCGAAGCGCTGGCTGGCTCGCCGGTTCGGCTGCGCCGTCCACCGGACGAACGCGAGAGAAGATCAGGCTCGATGCCACGCCAAAGATCGCCGCCAGTGCGAAGAGCGGCTGGTGTCCAACCTGATCGAGCGCCCATCCTGCAATCGGCGTTGCGATCAGAACAACGAGGGCGACCCCGA
>JAUQOW010000378.1 GCA_030550675.1 Chloroflexota bacterium | reverse complement strand
GCGCTGGCATACGCCGCTTGGCGTGTTGAAGAATACGATTGGTCGCCTACTCGTCGATGACTTGTCCACAGTGCGGGCACACACGACGCTCGCGTTCACTCCTCATCCGCTCGCGCTCCTCTGAAAACCCCGACGCCAGAATACCGGCAGGCAACGCAAAGATGCCAATCCCCAGAATGGCAATGAACGAGCCAAAAATCCTGCCCAGCGGCGTGATCGGATACACATCGCCATACCCGACGGTTGTAAAGGTGGCGACGCCCCACCACATAGCGGCAGGGATCGACGAAAACGCTTCGGGCTGCGCTTCGTTCTCGGCGTAGTACATAATACTTGCAGCAATAACGAGCATCACAAACAGCACCAGAGCAGACGCCGCCAGGTCGGCGCGTTTGCGGCGGAAGACGCTCCCCATCAGCGCCACTGATTGGGAGTAGCGCCCAAGTTTGAGCACCCGCAACAACCGGAAGAGGCGCAACGCGCGCAGAAAGCGCAGGTCGAGCGGAAGAAACCACAGGTAGAAGGGCAGGAACGAGAGGAGGTCGATGATGACCATCGGCGTCAGCGCGTACTTCACCCGCCCCAGCACTGGATGGGCGTAACGCGCATCCGCTGTGCATGCCCAGAGTTTCACCATGTACTCGATGGTGAAGACAGCGACCGAGAAGACCTCGAACGCAGAGAAGAAGACTGTGAAGCGCGCGCCGATCTCCTCGACGCTTTCGATGACGACCGCCAGAACATTCAGCAGAATGAACGTCATCATGCCCGCATCGTACCAGTCGAGCACGGGCGAATGGTCGTCTGTGGCGTAAGAAACCTCGACCAGTTCCCAGATGCGCGAGCGGATGCGACTCATTAGCGTGGAATGAAATCCATCTCCGGCGACAGACTACGCACAAAAGCGGCAATCAGGCGCGCCGCATGCTCAACGTCGCTCAGGGCGATCATTTCGTTGGGCGAGTGCATATAGCGGTTCGGGATTGAAATGACGCCGGTTGCCACGCCGCTGCGCGACACATGGATGGCATCGGCGTCGGTGCCGGTATAACGCGGGTTGATCTGCACACTGTACGGAATACCCTCGCGCTCGGCGATTGCCACGAGCATGTCGTACACCACCGGGCTGTTGGCGGAACCGCGCGACAGCACCGGTCCGCCCCCCAGCCGCACATTGCCGTACTGCTTGCGATCCGCATTTGGATGATCAGTGGCGAAGGTCACGTCCACGGCAATCGCCACCTGCGGCTCGAAGCTGAACGCCGCAGTGCGCGCCCCGGCGAAGGTGATCTCCTCCTGCGACGTCGCCACTGCCGCCACCGTCGCGCGCGGACGGTCGTGCGCCAGCAGGCGCAGCGCCTCCAGCACCGTGAACGCGCCGATCCGGTCGTCGATGCTGCGCGAAACGATCTTGCCCCCCGGCAGGTCGTAGATCGGCGCATCGATCACCCCGGCGGCGCCGACGCGGATAAGCGCCTCGGCTTCCGTGCGGTTCGCGGCGCCGATGTCGATCCAGAGGTCCTCGATCTTACTGGCTTTTTCCCGCTCATCGGGTTTCATCTGGTGGATGGGCTTCTTCCCGATCACGCCGATCACATCTCCGGCGCGCCCCAGCAGCCGCACCCGCTGCCCGACGAGCACCTGCGGGTCCCATCCGCCGATGGGCGAAAACCAGAGGAAGCCATCGTCGTCGATGTAACTCACCATCACGCCGATTTCATCGATATGCCCGGCGAGCAGCACGCGCGGCGCGCCCCCTTCGAGCACGGCATACGAACTGCCGCGCACATCGGCATAGACCCGGTCGGCAAACGTTTCCGCTTCGCGTCGCCAGACGCGCCCGGCGGCGGCTTCTTCGCCGGAAGGACCAGGAGTGGCGAGGAGTTGTTTCAGGAAGGCAAGCGAGTGATCGTTCATCGTGTTCATCCCTGCTATGCTCTGACACGCATGCGTATTGTAACGCACATACGAACTGCCAGGAGCAGCGAGTGAGCGGGAAGGAGCAAGCTGAACCGTATGCCTGGAACGCAGGGTCGGGATATAATAGAAGCGCGCCGCCTTAGCAAAGTTAGCACATCTGACTGAGCATTGAAATACGTCAGTTAATTGATGCGCCAACCTGCGAATCATCAA
The DNA here is from genome assembly GCA_030550675.1 of Chloroflexota bacterium. Taxonomy (GTDB): domain Bacteria; phylum Chloroflexota; class Chloroflexia; order Chloroflexales; family Roseiflexaceae; genus Roseiflexus. Next base: position 1,372 of record JAUQOW010000378.1, on the reverse strand, counting down.
AGGAGCAATGAGTATGGAAGCGATAAGGCGTGAAGAAGTGATTGTAAAAGATGGTCAGCTTCGGCTCACCAATTTGCCTTACAAGCGGGGCGATCGGGTGGAGATCATCATCTTGCCGCAGGGTCGTGAAACTGAGCCGCGTCCGCGACTGACCGCAGGTCAGTTGCGTCGTTCCGGGCTGATCGGACTGTGGCAGGATCGGACGGACATCGAGGATAGCAGCGCGTACGCGCGGTGGTTGCGCGAACAGGCGCAGCAGCGCGGAGAGACGAGATGATCCTGCTGGACTCTGACGTGATGATCGACCTGTTGCGGGGGTATCCTCCTGCCATTACCTGGTTCGACTCGCTGGACGAGGAGGAGGAGATCGCACTGCCCGGATTTGTGGTAATGGAATTGATACAGGGGTGCAGAAATAAAGCGGAGCAGGAGCAGTTGCAGCGTGCTATAGCGCCATATGGGGTAGTTTGGCCTCTGCCGAAAGACTGTGATCGCGCCCTGGAGATTTTCCTGAAATACCGCCTGAGTCATGGCGCCGGGCTGCTGGACGTGTTGATTGCCCAGACCGCCCTGGCGCTGGACGTTCCCCTGCATACGCTTAACCAGAAGCATTATCAGTTCCTTAGCCATCTGCAAACTGCACAGCTTTACATACGAGTCTCGTGAGCGCGTCCGTGCTCCTGGAAGGCATGTCACCTGTTCCCGGATTGGCGACGGATAAGCGGGAAAAAGGCGCACCCCGTCCAATTGAGCCGACGCTCTTATCACTTACCTGAACGTATGATGCAATGACAAGCGAAATTCCGCCCGCTGCCGGTCGAAGATCAGGCGCGCCTGATCGAGGCGGCGCACTGCGTCTGCCATGGCGAGCGCCGCTCAGTTGGCGTCTTCAGCATAAAAGCCGCGGTAAAACGCCAGCATGTGGTCGGGCGCCGTTGATCTTCTCTCGCAACTGCTGCGCGCACCTGCCGCTAAACCGGCGCTCCCTGGACCTCGTCATCGGGCAACAATTCATCCAGAGCGACGGGCAGCGCGGCAGGTTGAACCGGTGGGTCAGCGCCATCATACTGAGTGGGAGCAATGTCTATGCTGGCGGTGCGGTAAGGGGATGTGAGGCTTTTTCCTGGGGCAGGGTTTTCCGCTTCCGCCTCCTTGCTCATGGGCGTCGTTAGAGCGCGAGGGGTGTTTGTCTCGTCCTGATGCCTCTTTTGCTCTCACCCCCCGCCCCTCTCTCTCAAGGGTAGAGTTTTGAGGGTGCGAGGGTGTTTTCTGCGTCCTGACGCCTTTTTCCCCTCATCCCCCCTGCCCCCTTCTCCCACAAGGGGAGAAGGGGGGTCTCACAAGTGCAGAGTTTTTGGGGTGCGAGGGGTGT
>JAUQOW010000377.1 GCA_030550675.1 Chloroflexota bacterium | reverse complement strand
CGGCAACCAGGAGATTTATATCGCCGAAGCGGAAAACGGCGCAGTCGTCAATCTGACCAATCACCCTGCGCCGGATCACAGCCCGGCGTGGTCGCCGGACGGACGGCGCATTGCGTTCATTTCGGACTGCGACGGCGGCGGCAATCTCCACATTCGCGATCTGATCACCGGCGAAGAGCTGCGGGCTGGACCCGACAATCTGGGGTTGCGCGATCCAGCGTGGACGCCTGGCGGCGGCTTGATGGCGGTGGCGCCGTGGGCGCTGGGGGGGCGACGCTTCTTTTCACGGCAGGGAGTGGCGCTGTTCAGTCCCGGCATACAGGGCGGCACGTTCGTGGTTGCCAGCCTGCACGGGTACGCAAAGCCATCCTGGAATAATCGCGCGGTCACGCCGCTTCTGCCGGACGAACGCTGGCAGGAGGGTCGCTCATTCAGCGCAACCGCGCCGCCGGTCGATGCGGCGACGCTCCCGCGCGGCATGGTCGCGCTCGGCGATGTGCGCGCTGGCGGGATTCCGATGCTGGCTGCGGCGGTCAAGCCTTCGTTCGACGCGCTGCGGCGGGACGTAATCGACGCCAGCGGGTACGATTTTCTGGGTCAGTTGAGCGAAGCGTCGCGCGCGGTCGATTTTCAGAACGGCACATCGTCGTTCACCAGCTGGCACAAAGCCGGGCGGGCCTTCGACACACGCTGGGATTACCAGATCAACGGGCAGCAGATCCTCTATATTTCCCCCGAATGGCGCGCCGGTCGGCTCTTCTGGCGCCTCTATTTGCGCGCTGCGCGACAGGATGGGAGCATGGGGGAGCCGCTGGCGGCGCCGGTGTTCGATGTGCAGAACCGGCGGTTGTTGCCGCCGCCGACGGGATATTTCGTCGATTTCACGGCGCTCGCCGCCGCGCACGGCTGGAGCCGGATCGCGGCGCAGGAACGCGAAACCTTCGACTGGCGCACCCAGCCGCTGGCGCTCGAATACTGGCACTTCGAGCGCCGCGATGGGTTGAGCTGGTACCAGGCGATGCGCCTGGTGCACGACGATCAGACGCTGGAGCGCATCTTCACCCGCGAACGATTGCTGGCAGCCGGCACGCGCCCGCAATTCTTCCCGTTCCTGGGGTTGCCGTGGGCGCAACTGCCGCCTCCCGTCGCAGGACCGATCACTCTGCCGATGGGGCATCGGCAATAGGCAGGAAAGGCGCTTCTCACGGAAAGTGCGCTTCCACTGCCAAAACAACCTCCTCTGCGAGTCGCACCGCGCTGTCGGCGGCTTCCTGGTTGTACACGTTGGCCGGAATATCGCCTGGGAGACCGTTTGGATAGCGTGTAGGAATATAGTAACCGTCGAGGACGCCCCAGCGGGACAGGGCGTGCTGAAAGTCCGGATCGTATGCCCCGGCGCGAGCGCAGAGCTGACGCACCGAATGGCCAATCACCAACTCTTCCCCCTGAGCGTAGAGGAATGCCTTAAGCGCCTTTTCAGCAACCTGTTGTGCGAGAAAGCAGGCGAGATACCAGGCGCCCTGATCGCGCAGATGGCGACACCAGTGAAGATCGATCTGGGCTTGCTGGAGCCAGCGCGCGCCTTCAGCTTTCGGATCTTCTCTCATAGAGCACCTTGCCTGTCGCCAGGGCGTGGCGGAGAAATGGACGATCGCGCATGCGCTCCATCTCTTCGGGCGTATAGACCAGCAGATCGACCGGCGCCTCGATATGAAGGCGCTGCATCAGATCGACCGTGCGCGATACAAAGTCCAGCGGCGTTTCCATAACAACCAGGAGGTCCAGGTCGGTGAGCAGATCGCGGCGACCGGCAGCATACGAGCCGAACAGGATTACCTGATGCACCGCTGGCATGGCGCTCAGTTGAGCGACCAGCGCGTTCAGGGTGCGCTCCAGCGCTGCGAGGTGGCGTTCACGAGCCAGTGACAGGGAGGTCATAGCGACATTATACCACCGGGGTGCGACCAGCGCGCGCAGGAAAAGCGCCGCCTGCGATGCCTGGGATCACACACATATCGAAGCATCGCTGCGGGCTGATGAGAGTCAAGAAAAGAATCCGGCATACCTGTGCTGCCGAGCCGCACGTTCTGTGAGCTGCGGGCTACAACCCTCGCTCAAGACGTTGAAGCCCCGTCGGGGCTGGCGCGATCTCAGCCAGGGCTTCAGCCCGCCGCGCCAGGACACCGTCCGACATTTCATGCCCGCACTACAATGATGCCCCGAACGTTGACGATGCGTCAGAAGACATATATACTTTTGTTGTCATCTTTGCGAGGAGGGCATTATGATCAGAGAAGTCACCCTTCGTCTCTATGGCGGTTCGCTCGGGACGACGTTGCCGAAAGCGATGACTGATCGCCTCAACCTGTCTGCCGGTGATAAAGTGTTTGCTGTCGAGACCGAGCATGGCATCCTCTTGACGCCCTACGATCCCGACTTTCTGCGCGCGATGGAAGCGGAAGCGCGTATCAGCAAACGTTATCAAAATGCGTTGCGTGAACTGGCTCAATGACTGAACCGATCTGGCTGAAGCGGATTTGGGTGGATGCCATCCATTTTCAGCAATTGCGACGCTTTGGCGGCAGCTACGGCATCCGAGACGAAGGCGCCATTGAGTCGGCGCTGGCGCGTCCTCGTCATCTGTGGATTTATGAGGATGAAACCGATATGGCAGCCCTGGCGGCTGCATATTGCTATGGTCTCACACGCGGGCATGGCTATGTGGATGGCAACAAACGCACCGGCTTTGTGGCGATGGCGGTGTTTCTGGATCTGAATGGCTGGATTCTGGAGGCGCCAGAGCCAGATGTTGTTCGGGTCATGCTGGCAGTCGCCAGCGGTGAGTTGCCTGAGAAGGAACTCGGAGCGTGGATTCGTCAGCATATCGCTGAAAAGTGACAGCCGCCAGAAACCGGGAGTAAGAGTCGCCCCATGATTCTGTCCAGACTGCGGTCGCACTCTATCCAACACTGATCGAACCTGCTCCACCTGCAGCGCGCCCGTGGCGCCAGGTCTCCCCGCCGTTCAGGTGAACCAGCAGATCGGCACGGTTGAGTCTGGCGGAACGGTCATCGGCGCGCAGGTCGACCAGCGCCGCGGCATTTCTGGCGGGACCTTCCACGGGTTGACGATTGGCTACATGGAGGGTGGGACAGTCAACTGCTACGCCCCGCCGCCAGCGATTGACCTCGACGCCGCCAACGCTCGCCTGGCGGCGCTGCCGCTCGACCGGGTTCCGCCCGTTGCGCCGCTTCCCGACCCGTCACGCATCATCTATCCTGCGAACAAACTCTTTACTGGTCGTGACAACGAATTGCAGCGCATTGCCGCCGCGCTGCTGCGCGGCGCGACCGCCACGCCGACTGTGGCGATCTGCGGCATTGGCGGCGTCGGCAAGACGACGCCGGCGGCAGAATTCGCCCACCGGTACGGCGCATACTTCGCTGGAGGGGTCTGGTGGCTCAACTGCGCGGAACCGGCGCTGATCGCGCAAGAGATTGCGACGTGCGGCGCGCGGCTCGTCGACTGGCGC
>JAUQOW010000376.1 GCA_030550675.1 Chloroflexota bacterium | reverse complement strand
TGGATAACAGCGCCTCGATGGATTGGGGCGATCCGCATAAACTGACCTATGCCCGGCGCCTGGCGGCAGCCTTCGGGTATGTGGCGCTTTCGACGCTCGACCGGGTGACGGTGACGGCGTTTGCTGCCGGCGCTGGCGCGCAACTCCGCGGGGTGCGCGGCAAGGCGGGGGCGCTGCCGCTCTTCGCGTTCCTTCAGAAACTGCAACCCGGCGGCGCTGGCGACCTGGCTGGCGCCTGCAAACGCTATGCGCGCACCGCGATCAATCCCGGTCCGCTCATTCTCTGTTCCGATCTGCTCGATCCGCGCTGGGAGGACGCCCTTCGCGCGCTTGGATCACGCCCGTTTGAGATTACGCTGCTCCATATTCTGGCGCCGCAGGAATTGCGCCCGCAACTTGACGGCGATTTCCGCCTGCTGGACGCTGAGACCGGCGAGGCGGTCGAGATTACCGCCGACCTGGAAACATTGCAACGCTATCAGGATCATCTACGTGAATGGCAGGAGGCGATTGAACGCTTCTGCCATGGGCGAGGCATCACGTATGTGCAGGTCGATACGGCGCAACCGGTCGAGGAGTTCATTCTGACGATGTTGCGACGGCGCGGAGTGTTTCGCTAATGATGGGTGTCGTATGTCGTTGCTGACGCCGCTTGCGTTGATCAGTGCACTGATTGTGGGTCCGCTGATCGTGGCGATGTATCTGCTGAAACTTCGCCGCGAGGAACGGCGCGTCTCCTCGACCTTCCTCTGGCAACGTATGGTGCGCGATGTGGAGGCGAATGCGCCCTGGCAGCGCCTGCGACGCAACTGGCTGCTCTTCCTGCAATTGCTCCTTCTGCTGCTGCTGGCGGTTGCGCTGGCGCGTCCGTTCTTTCTCACGACCGGCATCAGCGGGCGCAACCTGATTATTATCATCGACCGCTCGGCAAGCATGGCGGCGACGGATGTTTCTCCCTCACGGCTCGAAGCGGCGCGTCGCCAGGCGCAGACGCTTGTCGACCAACTGCCTGAAGGCGGGCGCGCGACGGTTATCGCCGTCGGCGGGCGGATGGAAGTGGTGGCAGCCTCCACTACTGATCGCCGCCAGTTGTACGACGCCATTCGCTCGATCACGCTCGACGTCGGCGGTCGCGGCGATCTGTCGCAGGCGCTGGCGCTCGCCACAGCCCTCGCAGCGCGCGAACCGGATAGTGAGGTTGCCATCATTTCCGATGGGAATGTCGAAATCCCCGCTGATATTCGCGTTCCGGCGACGGTGCGCTATTTTCCAATCGGGCAACGCGCAGAAAATGTGGCGATCAGCGCCATGGCGATACAACCGGGCCCTGCCGGACAGACGCTGTTCGTGCAGGCGACAAATTACGGTCCGGCATCCGTCGCGCGACGACTCGACCTCTATCTTGATGGCGCTCTCTTCAATGCGTATGAACTCAACCTCGGTCCTGACGGCGCTCCAGACGCCATCCAGACGGTGATCGCCGATGTTCCTGCGCAGGTGCGCGTGGCTGAGGCGCGTCTCAGTCCAGCGCCCACATCAGACTTCCTGACCTCTGACGATCGGGCGTGGGCGGTAAGCGCAGCAGGCTCAGGCGTCGAAGTGCGCGTTGTTGGTCCTGGCAATCGCTTCCTCGAAACGGCGCTCTCCCTGCTGCCCGGCATTACCGCCACAAAAGCGACAACTCCCACAGTTTCCGGCGACGCTGCACCGCAGATCACGATCTTCGACCGTGTCGTGCCGGACACGCTGCCGACCGGCAATCTGGTGTTTATCGCGCCCATGCGCTCGACCGATCTCTTTTCCGTTACTGGCGTCGTCGAGTTTCCGCTCCTGCGCCCGGCGCCGATTGTTCTCGAAGGTCAGGCGCCGCCGCTGCTGCGCAACGTCAGTGTGAGTGAAGTGAACGTGCTGCGCGCGATGCGTATTGAGACGGGAATATGGGCGCGCACGCTGGTCGAAGGAGATGGCAGCCCGATGCTGCTGGCTGGGGAGCGTGAAGGGCGTCGCATTGTGATCCTGGCGTTTGCGCTTCAGGATTCCGATCTGCCGCTTCAGGTCGCGTTTCCGCTGCTGATCTCGAACATCATCGGGTATCTGGCGCCGGGGAGCGGTCTGGACTCATCGCAGATCGCTCCCGGACAGCCAATAGCTGTGGCGGTCGATCCGGCTGTGACCGCAGTGCGCGTCGTTCGACCGGATGGGCGCGTCGATGCGGCGCAAATCCAGGGCGGGCAGGCAATTTATGCTGATACCGACGCGCTTGGACCCTACCTGATTGAGCAGGTGCGCAATAATCAGGTCGTTGAGCAACGCCGTTTCGCTATCAACCTGTTTACGCCTGAAGAGTCGCGCATCGCACCGGCGAGCGAGCTGCGGGTGCCGCAGATCAGCGGGTTACAACAGGCGGTGACCCGCGAGCAGGTGGGGCGGCAGGAAATCTGGCGCTGGCTGGCGGCTGCGGCGATCCTAGTGGTGATCATCGAGTGGCTGGTGTATCAGCGCAGTGGTCTGGCATATCTGCGGCAGCGCGTCCGTCTCGCGCTTGCAGCGCGTCGTCGCCCGGCATAGCCCCACGGTACGACGTTCATCTACGCTGAACCCCTCTGGCTCAAGCGTTTACCCATCGATACTGCGCCGCTCAACGCCATCACACACCACGAAGCAATCTCCTCGCAGCTTGGGGAGATCGCTTCGCTCGCAGTCATGCGAAACTGGTTATCGGGCAAACCTTCAGCGACGGGGGCGCGCGATGACCCGCACGGGAACAGGGCGTTCCTGGAGGCGCAGCGCGGCGCGGCGGGATGCGAAAATAACCAGAGCAATTGCGGAAGCGATGAGCAGTGCCGTCATAGCGGGTTCCTCCTTCAGGATGAGCATCGGTAGAGCGCCGTGCTGCGGTTCTTCTGCGGGAAGTATAGCAGCGCGCCAGCCTGCCGTCTATAGGTGAAACATCCTATCGTGCATCAGTACATCGACTGATGGCGGGGTGGCAAGTTGTAGTACGTGTGGAGGGAGATAGAGGATGTTAAGGCATTGACACATGCGGGCGCGGCATTGTCGGCGGACGCAGCAGCGCCACGCCCATCCATGCGACCTGCGCCATGCACCGTGTGGGCAAGGCAGCGCCTTGCCCCTACCTTCGACATGTAACCTTCCCGCCTTCAAACGCCTCGCGCACCACCGCCAGTTTGTCAGGGTCGCGGACGATGGCGCTCAGGTCGAAGAGCAGCACCCCCTGATCCGACACGGCGCGCGCGATCTCCAGGGCGCGCCGGAGTTCCGCTGCCGACAGCGATCCGGGCGCGTCGATGGTCTGGATGATGGGCAGGATGTCTGCGCAACTCCGCGCGTGGATCTCTCCCACAACGTCAGCGATCCATTCGGATGATTGACCGCAGAGACGATGGTAAACCATCGGACTGATGATATCGACACGCCTGCCGAGCAACGCCACGTCCTGCCCGACAATCGTGCGAATGGCGGCGTTGTGGTCGGTCAGCCGCCAGGGGAGCGCAAACAGACCCAGACGCAGATCG
>JAUQOW010000107.1 GCA_030550675.1 Chloroflexota bacterium | reverse complement strand
CGCCGTCATCCCGCTGATCAACCGCCAGACGCCGAACGCTAAGGTGAAGGCGCTCAAGGGTCCGACCTTCAACACCTTCGACTCGAGCATCTGGAATATCGCCACCTGGAGCAAGTAGGTTTATGGTTAATGCCAGGGGCAGGTCCAAAGCCTGTCCCTGGTTTATCATTATCGAGCGGGCGTAAGGGCAGCGTATGGCTCAATATATCCTGCGACGGGTATTGGTATCTATTCCCACGCTACTGATCATCAGTTTTGTGATTTTTGCGATTCTGGCGCTCGCGCCTGGCGATCCGCTGGCGCAGTTTGCGCTCAACCCTGCGATCCCGGAATCGACCCGCGAGTTGATACGTATTCAGTTTGGACTTGATCAACCCTGGTATGTGCGCTATGTCAAATGGCTGACTGCGCTGGCGCGCGGCGATTGGGGGTTCTCGTTCAGTACGCGCGGTCCGGTGATTGATCTGATCTGGCAACGTCTGCCGCAGACATTAATTGTGGTCGGAACTGCGTATGTGATCGCTGTGCTGATTGCCATTCCGATCGGCGTCATCTCGGCGGTGAAGCAGTATTCCCTGTTTGATCAGGTTGCAACGTTCATCGCCTTCATTGGCTTTTCTGTGCCGTCGTTTTTCACCGGGCTGGCGTTGATGCTGGTGTTTGCCATCAATCTGAAATGGTTTCCGATCGTGTACAACTCGACGCTCAACCTGGCGGGTTGGGAGGGCATCGTTGAGCAGGTGCGCCAGATGGCGCTGCCAGTCACGGTGCTGGTGGTGCAGCAGACGGCGGCGTTGACCCGCTTTATGCGCTCATCGATGCTCGATAATCTGCCGCTGGACTATGTGCGCACTGCGCGCGCCAAAGGTCTGGCGGATCGGATGGTGATCATCCGCCATGTGTTGCGCAATAGCATGATTCCGGTGGTGACTCTGATTGCGCTGGGCATTCCGACGATCTTTGCCGGCGCGATCATTACTGAGAACCTGTTCCGGGTCAATGGCATTGGTCAGTTGTTGATCACCTCGATCCAGAACTCCGACACGCCGGTTGTGATGGCAATAACGTTCATTTTTGCCTGCCTTACCGTCTTGTTCAATCTGATTGCCGATATTCTATACGGCGTGCTCGATCCTCGTGTGCGTTACAGCTAGTCCATGACATCAGGCGAGGTGTAGATGTCCGAAGCAGACCAGACAATGACCCGCTCTTCTTCCGTAACCGATGCTGCTGCCACGATCCGCCAGTTGCAACTCGGCGTCTCCTCCAAACCGCGCACGCTGCTGGGAGATGCCTGGCGGCGTTTTCGCCGCCATACCCTGGCGATGATTGGCGCTGGCATTCTCATTTTTATGACGCTGGCAGTAACGGTTGGCGCCTGGTGGTATGAACGCTATCTGGTGGATCAACTGGCGCAGTCGGGCATTCCGGTAACGGCGGAGAACCCTTATGATCTTCGCGTGCTGATCGATCATCTCGATTTTCTGGCATTATTGTCGCCGCCGACCCACGTCCACCCTTTCGGCACCGACGACCTGGGGCGCGATCTGCTGGCGCGCTGCATCTATGGCGGGCGCGTGTCGCTGGCGGTCGGCTTTGTGGCGATGCTGATCGCTATTTCGCTGGGGACGATTATTGGCGCTACGGCTGGCTTCTTTGGCGGCGCGGTCGATCAGGCGTTGATGCGCCTGACCGATCTGTTTCTATCGCTTCCCTCAGTGCCGCTCATTCTGTTGACAGTCTATCTCTTCCGCGAGCCGGTCATTCAGGCGATGGGTTCGCCGGAGGCGGGCATCTTCGTGATTGTGGTGACGGTGATCGGCGCACTGGCGTGGATGCAAACGGCGCGTGTTGTGCGGGCGACGTTCCTTTCGCTCAAGGAGAAGGAGTTCGTTGAAGCGGCGCGCTGTCTGGGGGTCAGTCAGACGGCGATTATGTTCCGCCACATCTTGCCGAACGCTATCAGCCCGATTATTGTCGCCGCTACGCTGGAGATCGGCAGCGCGATCATTGCCGAGTCAACCCTTTCGTTCCTCGGCGTCGGCTTCCCGCCCGATACGCCAACCTGGGGACGCCTGGTGACCGATGGCAGCCAGTATCTGCAGGCGGCGCCGTGGCTGGCGCTCATTCCGGGCGCGCTGATCTTCCTGACGGTGCTGAGCATCAACTTCATGGGCGATGGGCTGCGCGACGCGCTGGATCCCAGATCGAGGCTTTAGTTAGGGGATCACGGCGCCCTTGCCCGGAAGTTGTCCACCATCATCGTTGCCGGTTCTCGCAGTTCACTGAAGGACGACGCGCAGACGCCCGCCCTTCCGCCAGGGAAGGGACTCGGCGGAAGCGTTGCCACGTGTTTGCTGTTAATCCAGAGCTGGATCTCATTCGGCGTGCGCATGACCCAGAGAGTGTTTGTGCCGACGCCGTCGACAATCACATCTTCGGGGATGAGGTCCGTGCTGCGTTCCGGTATGATTTCGCCATTGATGACAGTGGTGAAGAGCCAGCGTTTATCGTTCGTGATCTCGAAAAATAGCCCGCTGTTCGCATCGGATTGCGCATCGAAGACGATCCCGACTGCTGCTGGCGCTCTGACGGTCTTAAACGCAACGCTCAATTCGATGTTGTAGGTGTTCCCCAGGTCGCGCTGCCAGGAATAGGAGGTAGTAAGGTTTGGCGTTTTGACCGTCAGATAGTAGAGGTTGTCGCGGAGCGCCGCCTGACGCCGTTCGTCATTCACCTGGGTCCAGATCGCCTTGGTTCGTTCTCCCCGGTCAAACGTCTCAAATAGAAGCTGTCGCAATCCGCGCGTCTGCGCCTGATAGTCCGCTAATGCGAGCGTACCCGGTTGCGGAACGAGCGACTGCGGCGTGGGTGTGGCGGTTGGCACGGCAGCAGTCTGGGTCGCGGCGGCAATAGCGGCTGCCGTCTGCTGCGCCGCCGCAGCGACTGTCTGACGCGCAATGGCAGTCGCTGTCTGAAATTCGGCGAGCTGTCCCGCCTGGGCGGTTGCCGTCTGCCCTTCAGTGCGCGCTGTGGCGGTCGCCCGTTGCGCTGCCGCGATAGCTGTGGCGGTTGCATTTTGCCGCGCCTCGGCAGTCGCGGCGCTCCCGCCGGTTGCTGGCGTCCGGGTCTCTGGGGGAACTGGCGAGACGCCGGAGACGGCGGTCGCTCCGCCTGGCAGCAGCCCCGCTGCTCCTAACACAAAGTAACCGCCGCCTGCACAGGCTATCAGGAGGATAAGCGCAGCGACAATCCCGCCAATCAGCCTGCTGCGTTGTCGTTGCGCGCCGCCAACCGGCGCAGATGGAGGCGCGCCAGTTGGCGGCGGCGCCGGAATTGGGGCGGCGGGCGCTGCGGCTGTCGCTTCCAGGGAAGGTTTGTCAGGGGAGGAGACAACAGTCGCCGCATCACCTGGCGGCTGGATGACGTCTGGACCGCCTCTCGACGGAAGAACAGGGGTCCCGCGCGGCGGCGGGGCGTCGGTCGGCGGGGTAGTGACCGTCGGCGCGTTGGCGGGCGGGAAAGCAGGGGTCCCGCGCGGCGGCGAGGCGTCGGTCGGCGGGGTGGTGACCGTCGGCGCGTTGGCGGGCGGGAATGCGGAAACAGCAGATTTCGGCGCACCGGCGGCATGAGGGGGGGTGATGACAGTCGGCGCAGTGGAAGGCGGAAAGTCGAAGGTGTTGATAACCGACGTCGTATCAGCGGGAGACGTCGTGACCGGTTGTGACGGGAGTTGCTCGATAAGTGCGCGAATCGCGTTGCGAGGAGTGGAGGCTGGCAACGACGCGCCGCACGAACGGCAGAAACGCGCGCTGGCGCGGTTCGGTTTCGAGCAACGCGAACAGATCATGTCGGGCGCGGATTCGGTCAGCGCCCGATGCGCATCAGCGACCGATGCATACTGTTGCGTCGGGTTGAGTGACAGCAACCGCTGAATGACCCGTCCCAGCTCAGGAGAGAGTTCGGGGCGGACCTGATTCACCGGACGCAGTGTGTCATTCTGCGCCCGCCGAGCGGGGGGCGGCGGCGTGATACCGGACAGAAGCGTGTAGAGCGCTGCGCCGATGCCGTACAGATCGGCGTGCAGGTCGTTCCCATCGAAAGGAGCGCCAGATCGCCCGGCGACGCCAGGATTGATAAGATAAACCTGTCCGGAAGTTGTGACCCGAATGTTTGCCAGGCGCACATCACGATGCGCGAGTCGCGTCTGATGTCGATGCATCTGATCGAGCGCATCGAGCACGGGCTGCATAAGCCGAATTGCAGCATCGGCATCAAGCCGCCCCTCAGGGGATCGCGCGCGCACGTCTTCCAGCGACAGACCTGGAATGTGGTCGAAAACGATGAAGCGTCCGAGCGGCGCGGCAAACACATCGACAATGGCGGGAAGCGCTGCGTGCCGCAGCGAGACGAGCGCCGCGGCTTCACGCGCGAACAGAGCGTCAACTTCCGGTTCTGTCCGGGTGATGGCTTTGATGTCAACAAGTTGCAGCGTGCGTTGATCGCGCGCTAGATACAGATCGCCGAAGGAACTGCGATCAAGGAGTTGTTCGACGAGATAGCGATCTTGCAGGGTCGTTCCAGGTGTCAGCACGGGAACCTCATCTGGATGACATGCTCTGCCTCATTCCGTGCTAGCGCGTCTCTGGGAGACGACTACGCCTGTATTCTACCACAGAGAGCATTCGTTGAGCGCGCCTTGACAAATCATCCGCCTTCCGGTATATTTATTGTTGTAATGACACTAATTGGCGGGGGTCCGTGAGAGTTTACGATAACTGCGCAACCCCGTCATCGAGGTGCGGTGATGACCGACATGGAAGAAACCGCCGAGACCTACGATCCATCGCGCTACGAACGCCCCTCTGTCACTGTTGATGTGGTGATCTTCACGCTGATCGACCGCGAACTCCACGTTCTGCTTGTGCGCCGCAAGCGCTGGCCCTTTGAGGGATACTGGGCGATCCCTGGCGGCTTTGTGCAGATGCATGAGTCGCTTGAGGAGGCGGCACGCCGCGAACTCGAAGAAGAAACCGGCGTGCGCGACATCTACATTGAGCAGTTGTATACCTTTGGCGACCCGGACCGCGATCCGCGCACCCGCGTGATCAGCGTCGCCTATTTTGCCCTGGTTCGCGCCGACCGGCAGCGCCTGCGCGTGTCGGACGAGAACCTTGATGTGCGCTGGTTCCCGGTGCGCGCCGTGCCATCGCCGCTTGCCTTCGACCATGATCGCATTCTGGCGACGGCGCTTGCGCGGCTGCGCTCGAAACTGGAATACACGACGCTGGCGTTCGAACTGCTGCCGGAAGTCTTCTCAATTCTGGAATTGAAACACATCTACGAACAGATTTTCGGCGAGAAACTGGACAAAGGCAATTTCTATCGTAAAATAAAGGATGCTGGCGTGCTGGAGGAGACCGGTCTGCTGCGCGAAGGGCGCGGTCGCCCGACTCGACTCTACCGTTTCCGCCGTGATCGCGGCGACGGGCAGTTCGTCTTCCGCTGGCGCGAAGCGCGTATCGATGCCGGGGAGTCGCAGGAGCGCGATCTCTCATCTTTGTAGGTTATGATATAGTCTGCGCTGCGAGAGTCGTCGCAGCCGGGAATGAGTGCATCGCCCAAAGGAGGAAGCAATGCCTGCCCGCATGAATCTTGCTGATCACGCGCGTCCCTTCCTGACATACCTCGATGAGTGGTTCGGTTCGTTGACCGATGTGCCGCTGGCGGACGTCGTCGCTGGCGAGCCGGAACGGGTTGCGGTGCTGTCGATCGATGTCATCAACGGCTTTTGCAAGAGCGGTCCGCTGGCGAGTGAGCGCGTCGGGCGGATTGCGCGTCCGGTCGCCGATCTGTTCGAGCGCGCCTACGCTCTGGGGGTGCGCAACTTCGCGCTGACGCAGGATGCGCACGATCCGCAGACGCCAGAGTTCGAGGCGTATCCGCCTCACTGCATCGCTGGCAGCGCCGAGAGCGAGGCTGTGGAGGAACTGACGTCGCTGCCGTTCTTCAGCGAGATTGCCGTCTTTCCGAAGAATTCAATCAGCTCGATGATCGGCACCGGTCTGGGCGAATGGATCAGCGCGCGTCCGCAGGTTGACCGCTTCATCGTTGTTGGCGACTGCACCGACCTCTGCACGTATCAGGGGGCGATGCACCTGCGTCTTGAGGCGAATGCCTTCGGCATCCGCCGCCGCGTGATCGTGCCTGCCAATGCGGTCGATACGTTTGATACGCCGGTGTCGGCGGCGCGTGAACTGCGTGTTAAGGCGCACGACGGCGATCTGCACCATGTGCTGTTTCTCCACCACATGGCGCTGAACGGCATCGAGGTCGTGCGTGCGCTGGTGTGACGCGAGTTTGTGATGACCGATGTCTCAACGATCCTTGATGGGCTGAACCCGGCGCAGCAGCAGGCAGTCACGGCTGCGCCGGGTCCGGTGTTGGTGCTTGCCGGTCCCGGCAGCGGAAAGACGCGCGTGCTGACTCGCCGCGTGGCGTATCTAATCGGCGTGCATGGCGTCGATCCGCACCATATTCTCGCGGTCACATTCACTAACAAAGCCGCGCGCGAGATGCGCGACCGCCTCGATGCGTTGCTCGGTCCTGGCGAAGCAGCGGCGCTGACCGTCGGCACCTTCCACAGCATCTGCGCGCGCTTCCTGCGCCGCGACATCGTTCACCTTGGGCGTGAGCGCGATTTTGCAATCTACGACGCTGATGATCAGTTGCGCGTGGTAAAGCGCGTGCTGCGCGATCTGAACCTCGACGAGAAAAAGCACGCGCCCCGCGCCATCCATGCCGCTATTTCACGCGCCAAAAACGAGCTGATCGACCCTGCCGCCTACAGCCGCCACGCGCGAACGTACTTCGAGGAGGTCGTCGCACGCTGCTTTGCGCGCTACCAGGAATTGTTGCGCGACGCCAATGCGCTCGACTTCGATGATCTGCTGGTCGAAACAGTGCGCCTCTTCGAGCAGCATCCAGCGGTGCTCGAACGCTACCAGGAGCGCTATGCCTTTCTCCTGGCGGACGAGTACCAGGATACGAATCGGGCGCAGTATGTGCTGCTGAAGCAACTGGCATCCCGCCATCACAACATTTTCGTTGTCGGCGACGAGGACCAGTCGATCTATGCGTTTCGCGGCGCCGACATTCGCAACATTCTGTCGTTCGAGCGCGACTATCCCCAGGCGCAGGTCATTCTGCTGGAGCAGAATTATCGCAGCACCCAGGCGATCCTCGATGTTGCGCAGGCGGTCATCAACCGCAGCGCGCAGCGTCGCCGAGAAAAACGTCTCTGGACGCGCAATGGCAAGGGCGCAAAGGTGCAGGTCATCGAGGGGTACGACCAGGACGAAGAAGCGCAACTGGTCGCCGGGGAGATTGCGCGGTTGATCGCCAGCGGCGCGTATCAGCCGGGTGACATCGCCATTATGTACCGCACGAATGCGCAGTCTCGTGCAATTGAAGAGGCGCTGATTGCACGCCAGACGCCGTACATTATTGTCGGCGGCACGCGCTTCTACGAGCGGAAGGAGATCAAAGACGCGCTCGCCTATCTGCGCCTGGCGCTCAACCCGTTCGACGACATCAGCCTGATCCGGGTGCTGAACTGGCCCCCGCGCGGCATCGGGCAGCGCACGCAGGAGGATCTGGAGCGGCGCGCGGGCGCGGCGGCTGTGCCGCTCTATGTGGTGTTGCAGATGCTCGCTGCCGATGCCGAAGCCGCAGATCAGGCGACGCCTCCCGCGCCTGCGCGCGCCGATGAGATGTCATCGCGGGCGCGCAATGCGCTGCTCGGCTTCCTGGCGCTGATCGATGAAGCCATTGATAAGCGGCGGACGCTTCCCCTTGGCGCGCTGATGGACTGGCTGTTCGAGCGGGTGGGGTTGCGCGAGGCGCTGCTGCGCGAGTACGGCGACGAGGAAGGCGACGACCGCTGGAATAACGTGATGGAACTGCGCAACGTCGCCGAAAACTATGCCATGCTGCCGCGCGAAAACCAGTTGCCGACGTTCCTCGAAGAAGTTGCGCTGATCTCAGATGTCGACACCCTTCAGGAAGAGCGCAACGCCGTCACCTGCATCACGCTCCATCAGGCGAAAGGGCTGGAGTTCCCGGTTGTCTTCCTGGTTGGTCTCGAAGAGGGACTGCTGCCGCATTCGCGCTCGACTGATGACCGTGATGCGCTGGACGAGGAGCGGCGGTTGTTTTATGTCGGCGCCACTCGTGCCAAAGAGCGTCTCTACCTGCTCCACGCTTTCCGCCGCGCCGCGTACGGGCGCGCCGAAGTCGCCACCCCGTCGCGTTTTCTGCATGACATCCCCGCCGATCTGCTGCAACGCGCGCCGAAACGCGGATATGCCGCCGCACAGCAGGCGTCGATGTTCACCAGCCGTGCAGCGGCGCTGCGCAATCCCAGGCGCGATCAGGCGCCTTCAGCGACAGGACGTCGCTCTGAGCCTGATGGACCGCGTGAAGTGTCCTTTTTCGCCGGGCAGAAAGTGCGGCACGCACACTTCGGTGAAGGGATCGTCGTCAGTTCAAAACTGGTCGAAGGCGATGAGGAAGTGACTGTCGCCTTCGTTGGCACAGGGGTCAAACGTCTGCTGGCGAGTTTCGCCAACCTCCAGCGCGCTGAGGAGTGAGACGCCTACGTCACCGGTTCGCTAATCGTTTTGAGCACCCGATGCGCCTTAAGCGCCAGCCACAGCGCTAATCGGTCCTCCGCCACGTCCAGGTCGCGCCCGCTGATCTCCTTGATGCGCATCAGACGATAGAGAAGCGTATTGCGGTGAATGTGCAGCGCTTCAGCAGTGCGCGCCAGATTGCCGTTATGCTCAAAGAAGGCTTCGAGGGTTTTCAGGAGTTCGCCGTGCTGATCGCGGTCGTAGTCGACCAGCGTTGCGAGGGTGCTGCGGTAGAACTCCCACAGTTCCGGCGACTCGCGCAGCAGGAGGAGCAACCGGTACACCCCCAGGTCGCCAAAGTCGAGCACGCGCCCGTTCCCCAGCAACTCCCGCCCGATGAGCAACGCCTGTTCCGCTTCACGCAGCGAACGCGACCAGTGAGTAAGGGTCGGCGCTTCCCGTCCGATCGCCACCAGCACGCCAGGAATATCCTCAGACAGGCGTGCGCGCAATTGTTCCGCAATGTCGTGCGCGCGCCGACCGTGGCTCATCGGAATGTAGCAGAGCACGTCATCAATGCGGCGCATCGTCGGCGCTGCAATGCCAAGCGCCTTGAGCGCGGCGCTGAGAGCGCCGGACAATCGGGCGATCGCGCGATCATTGCCATCGGTGACGCCACAGAGCATTGCGACGTGCGGTTGACGCAGGTCGTACCCCAACTCGCGCCCGCGCTGCACCAGCGTCTTGTCGTCTGCTGCGGCGCCGACCAGCACTGCCTGCACGAAATCGCCGCGCAACCGCTCCTCGGCAGCCAGCACCGCCTGTTCCTTCGCCAGTTCCAGCGCCAGCGCCGACGCGCCCTGCTGCGCCGCCAGGCGGTCCCAGTCATCGAGCGTGTCGCCGCAGAGCGCCAGATAGCCAAAGTTGCGCCCGGCGGCGTCGCCCGACGCCATCTGCCCAATCTGCTGCACCCAGATTTGCTGACCCAGGTGGGTCACTGCGCCGGTATTGCGCGGCTGGAGCGTCTGCAACGCCACGCGCGCCGGTCCGCGCGCCCGCAGCGCACGGACTTCACCGGTCGGACTGTAGAATGCCAGGCTGCGTCCGGTGCGCTCGGCGAGAGTTTCGAGCAATCCATTGACCCCCGCACCTGCCAGCGACCGCTGTGTCAGCACGTGGCCAAGTTGCGCGGCGCGCCGCTCAATCTGCGCGTCGTAATCGCTGATCAGGCGCTGCACTTCCCGCTCGACCTCGCGGATGTCACTGGCGTCAGGGAGATGAAGGAGCGGCAGGCGCAGCGTCTCGGCGGTTGCGCGCGCCTGATCGGGGATCTCGCCCTGCACTGCGATGGCGGCGATTGGCACCTGCGCCAGTCGTTCCGCCAGATTGGCAAGCGTTAACCGCTCATCGAGCGCTCGCAGCGCGCTGGTCGCCACCAGAACAAACTCGCCGCCGCGCAGGTTGGTAAAGGCTGGCGGCGTCGCGCGCGGCGTCGCCACCCAGCTTACCTGGTGATTGAGACCGGCGCTGCCCGCAGCAACCACCACGCCTTCGGGCAGCGCCAGACGCAGAACATCCTGAACGGTCACAGGGGGCATGGATCAACCTCGAACCCGTCGTTTGCCGGACCTCAAAGATTATCGCTGTCTTAAGATCTTTGGGTCTATTCTACAACGATCCGGTACAGGACGCCATTATTATACCCTGCGACGTAGAGTTCGCCCGACTCATCCTCGCCAAATGCGGCGATCTGCAACCTGGTTTGCAGCAGTTCGGCGCGCTCCCAGCCGCCAGCGGATTGGCGAAGCCCCCAGATGCGCCCGCTGCAAAAGTCGCCAAACACGTAGACCCCCTGCAGGACAGGGTATGCTGCGCCGCGATAGACGTGCCCGCCGGTCACGGAACATCCCAGGCTGTGCGGATAGACGTCGATGGGAAGATCAAACGCGCTGCGGTCACAGTCGTTTCGACGAAAGCACTCATTCCCTTCCATAACATTCCAGCCCAGGTTAGCGCCTGCGCTCCGTCCAGCAGGCAACATATGCACCTCTTCCAGCCGATTCTGCCCGACGTCGGCAACGAAGAGATCGCCAGTGGACCGATCAAATGAAAAACGCCACGGATTTCGCACGCCGAACACCCAGATCTCCTGACGTCCGCCGCTGCCATCCGCCCACGGGTTATCGGGGGGAATAGTGTAGGGAAGCGTTTCTACATTGATACGCAGTATTTTCCCCAGGAGCGTCCAGCGATCCTGCCCGGCGCCCAGCGGATCGCCAGCGCCGCCGCCATCTCCCATGCCGATATAGAGCATGCCATCCGGTCCGAAGACAACCTGACCGCCGTTGTGGTTGGCAAATGGTTGTTCGATGGTCAGCACCACTTCCTCGCTGGAGGGATCGGCGCGGTCGCCGGCGGCGCTGAACCGTGAGACGACCGTATCGCCATCGTTGTCGGTGTAGTTGACGAAGAGCCATCCGTTATCGCGGTAGCGGGGATGGAACGCGACGCTTAACAGTCCCTGCTCATTGGCGCGCGACCCGACCCGATCAGTAATATCCAGGAACGGCTCAGACAACACCTGCCCGTCGCGCACGATTCTAATGCGTCCGACTTTTTCGACGACGAACAATCGTCCGCTGCCGTCGCCAGCGTGCGTGATGTGGAGCGGACGATCGAAGCCATCGGCAATCTGCCTGAGCGCAATCTGTGGAATTTGTGGCGTCGATTGCGTCTCTGGCTGGGCAGGCGCGGCGGTCGGTTGCAACGTCGTCGGCGGTTGGGTTGGCGCGCGTTCTGGCGCGGCAGTCGGTTGCAGTGTCGCTGGCGGTTGAGTCGGCGCGCGTTCTGGCGCGGCGGTCGGTCGTCCGGCAGCATGCTCCGGCGCAGCAGCGGGTGGCGTGGAGACGCTTTCCGGGGTCATCTGCGCTGCGGGAGGGGACGCAGTCGCAGTTGCAACTGGCGCTACCGGAACCGGCGTCGTCACCGACGTCGGGATCAATGTTCCAGCCGGTCTTTCGCCGACGGGGGAGGTATTCGGGCGTCCGCCGCAGCCGACGAGCGCAGCAAGAGCAAGCAGAAGAACAACGAATCTCATGACGACTCCTTGCATGTCGGGTGACGAGTGGTGAATGATGAGTGATAAGTGACGAGCACTAGCTATGCCTTTGTATGCAAGGCGGCGACTCTGCCCTTCATATTGCTCTACGTGTATGACATCCCGGATGATGAGAGTCACGCGATTGCTTTTCGGTTGGCAATCAGGCGGCAATGTTGAGCAGAGTCTAATCGCTCTGCAAGGGAGGGCATCTTCAGAAAGAGCGTCCGCCTTGCTTCACTATGTATGATACCGGAAAAAAGGCGGGAGATGCGAGAGATGCGCAGACGCAAACACAAAAGGTGCAACTAATAATAATGAGGCGCGGAGATTTTTCGCGGAAAGGCTGAACGAGGCTGTGTTGTGATTGATTGCGAGATTTTGCGCCGTTGCGTCCTTGCGTCAACTTTTGCGATAAACACTGTAACCCCGACCCCTGATAACCCCTAACTCCACGCCAGCGCACGGGCGACAGCGCGTTCAGTTGCAACAATAGCGGGAAGCACCATACGTCGGGTACGCCCATACTCCGTCGTCAGACGCCGTCCCAGCGCTCGCACATGGGGTTGACGACTGCGCCGCATCCAGCGCAATGTATAGCGAATTGCCAGGTGACTCAGGCGCACCAGCGGGTCACGCCGCCCAAGCAGCGCCACGCCAGGGATAATCAGCGACCAGCCCGGCAGCACTGGCAACAACAGACCAAGAATGCCGATAAGCAACAGGAGCGCGCCTATAATGCGGCGTGCGATCTTCACCGGTCCAGCTATTGACGCCCAAACTCGTTTCATCCGCCATCCTGGTCACTGCACTTCCGTCAATGTTGCATTTCGGAGGGCGCGCCGCCCTCCGAGCCTCCTGGTGCAACGCTCCATTGCGTTACGCCTATTTATAACAGTACTGCACCGCAGAGCGCTGCGCCAGGGAAGAATTTCCTGTCTCATTCCCGATTTTCCCAGACGATCAGCGTCGAGTCGTTGCCGAGCTCGCCTGCCTCAATGTAGTTGGGCAGAATGCCGCGCAGTTCAAAGCCTGCGCGCAGTTGCGGCGTCAGCGTCGGGTCGGTCAGAATCCCGGCAGCGACTGCCTGCGCATATTCCATCGGACTCATCCGATCCCGATAACGCACATACCCCGGTATCATACCGCCGCCAACCATCCCGCGCAACCCCAGGCGACGCACCAGGTCCTTACGCGCATTGTAGAGCATACGCGAAATGCCGCGCCCTCGATAGTCGGGATGTACACTCATATCAGCGCCGTAGAGCCATTCCCCTTCTGGATCGTGATTGGTGAAAAAGTTGCCGGCAACGATCCAATGGTACGTATGCGGTGCGAATGCAATGGCGCCGCTGATGCGAAATGTGCTGCTCTGCCCGACGACTCGATCCCGATCGAGCGCAACATGCTGACCTTCAGGAAAAATGCGCAACTGCGACTCGAAATGCTCGCGTCGCATCAGTTCGTGATCGGCGAGCGTCGGGAAACAGATGCGCTGATGCTGCACCAGTTGGTCAATATGCTCAGGGCGCGTATTGAC
Source organism: Chloroflexota bacterium (assembly GCA_030550675.1). Lineage (GTDB taxonomy): Bacteria > Chloroflexota > Chloroflexia > Chloroflexales > Roseiflexaceae > Roseiflexus. The sequence continues at coordinate 2,091 of JAUQOW010000107.1, read as the reverse complement.
AATCACGATCTCGTTCATACGTCCTCACCGCGTAACCGTTGCAACTCGGCGCGAAGCCGTTCGAGTTCCGCTTCAGCGACGCGCCGCGCTTCCGCCTCACGGCGCGCATGTTCTTCGGCGAGGCGCACCTGTTCTTCGGCGAGGCGCGCCTGTTCTTCGGCGAGACGCGCCTGTTCTTCGGCGAGGCGCGCCTGTTCTTCGGCGAGGCGCGCCTGTTCCTGCGCCTGTTGCGCCCTGGCGAGCGCATCCTGCAACGCATCGCTCAGGTGCTCGGTGCGCACGACTTCCCGCCCTGTCGCCAGGTCGATCAGGCGCAGCATCGTATCGTCACGGTACAGTTTCAGCCCCAATTCGCGGCTGATAATGCCGCCGTCAGCCTCGAATGGCAGCGCCGCATACTCGCCGTCGACCAGGGTAAACCCCTGAAGCGGCGGTTTCAGATACTCACCTAACGGATCGAACAGGAAGTACTCGCGCTCGCCGAGCATCGCGTACAGGGCGCGTTTATTACCCTTGTCTTCCAGACGAGTCGAGCGAGAGGTCATCTCGATAACAACGCAGGGAGCAACGCCTTCTTCCCACAGTTTGTAGGTGCGACGCAGCCCTTTGCGCACCCCCTTGACCACGAATACGTCTGGTGACACGACTGCCGAGGGGTTGCCTTCCTCATAGTAGAACATCAGATTGCCGCTCACGTAGATATCTGGCACATGACGAAAATGCCGATCCAGCGTTTCGACAATGTGCAAGATTTCGCGGCGATGGACATCGGTCTCACCCACGGGTTTGCCATCACTTTCCGGGTATTCAATAACGGCTGGCGCCGTTATTACCTCAGCCATGCCCTCCTCCTTTCCGTTGTCCAACCACGCGCAGCGCCTCGTCCATCACGTCGAGACCTTCGTGCAACTGATCATCGGTAATGACCAGCGGCATAAGCAGGCGGATGCAGTTGGCGTACAAACCGGCGCGCATGGTCAGCACCCCATGTTCGGCGCAGTACTGCACCACCTCCAGCACTTCATCGGGCGCCGGTTCGCGGGTGGCGCGGTCTTTGACCAGTTCAATCGCCAGCATTGCGCCCAACCCGCGCACATCGCCAACCAGCGGGATGTCGCGCAGCCAGATCGCGCCGCGCTCGCGCACGATTGCGCCGATCTGATGCGCCCGGCGCAGCAGTTCGCCGTCGTCGAACATCTTCAACACTTCGAGCGCTGCGACGCACGACAGCGGATTGCCGCCGTAGGTGCCGCCAATGCCGCCCACGTGCGCCCTGTCCATGATCTCTGCGCGTCCGGTCGTCGCCGCGAGCGGCATCCCGGCAGCGATTGACTTGGCACTGATCAGAATATCCGGCTCAACCCCCATCTGCTCCATGGCGAACAGCGTTCCGGTGCGCCCAAAGCCGCACTGTACCTCATCGGCGATCAGGACGCTGCCATTCCGAGTGCAGAAATCGCGCAGGCGCCGCATGAACTCGCGCGGCGTCGGGATGAATCCGCCTTCGCCCTGGACTGGCTCGATGATGACCGCCGCAATCGCCTCTGGACCCACATGCGCCACCAGCATGCGCTCGAACGCTTCCCAGCAGCGTTCAACCGCCTCGTCCTCGCTCACCCCCATCCGATAGGCGGAAGGGAACGGCGCGCGGTACACTTCGGGAGCGAACGGTCCGAACGTCTTTTTGAACGAATACTTGCTGGTGAGAGTGAGGGTCAGCAACGTGCGCCCGTGGTACGCCCCTTCAAACGCGATAATCGCCTGACGACCGGTCGCGGCGCGGGCGATTTTGATGGCGTTCTCGACCCCTTCAGCGCCGCTGTTCGACAGGATCGTTTTGCAGGGACCGCTGATCGGCGCGATTGCATTGAGATGTTCGCAGAGCGCAATGTACGGCTCATACGTCCCAACGAGCGCCGAGAAGTGAATCAGCTTCGCCGCCTGATCCTGGATGGCAGCCACCACCGACGGCGGACAGTGACCGGCGTTCAGGACGCCGATACCGCCGATGAAATCGATGAATGTGTTGCCGTCCACATCGGTCACCAGCGCGCCTGATGCGCTTTCGACGGCGATCTGATGCGCTTTGTA
>JAUQOW010000375.1 GCA_030550675.1 Chloroflexota bacterium | reverse complement strand
TATTTCGCGCGTGAGCGAATTATTCGCACAGCGGCGGCGATGGGGCTGGGCGGGCTGGCTATTGCGCTGGGCATCTGGTTCTTCTGGTACTATCCCGCGCTGCCGGCTCACGCGAAGACGATTCTGCGCTCTCCAGCCATTCCGCCAATCACGTTCACTGTCATCATCGGCGGCCTGATTGCGACATTCCTGGGGCTGCTGTTTGCGCTGCTTATGCCGCGCCGTCAGCATCAGATGATCGCGCTGGGCGCGATGCTAGTGCTATTCGCTGCGATCTTCGGCGCCGAGCGCACGCGCGAAGTCATTCGCAAGCCCGACATTATCGCTGGCTACATGTCGTCGAACCAACTGGTGTTCAACGATATCCCCGCCCGCGGCATTCAGCGCGAGGAACAGCAGTTGAACGAGACCGGCATGCTCGGCTCGCTGCCGTTCCTGCCGCGTCCAGAGCAGATTTCGGTCGCAGCGACGGGCGACGTCAGTCATCAGATCGCCATGGGACGGGTGCTGGTCATTCAGCAGTGCGCTGCCTGTCACAACGTCAGCAATCAGACGGCAATCACCGTGTTCGATCAGCGCCTCGCATTACGTTCGCTGGCGCAGTTGCTTGAACGGCGCAAGATGACGACCGCGCCAAAGATCGAGACCTATCTGAAGGGTATCGGGGCGTTCCCATATATGCATCCTGTCATCGGCACGCCCGAAGAGCGGGCGGCAATGGCGTTGTATCTGGAGCACTTTATTCAGCAACAGCGCGCGCCGCAGCCACAGGCGCAAGCCAGGAGGTAAACCATGGATATCGGTGATATGCTCGAACGCATGCGCGACCCGCTGGGTGCGCCGTTTTATCCTCCAGCATTGCAGGTCTTGCTGGTTGTTACGTGGGTGTTCCATATCTTCTTCGTCACCCTGGCGCTTGGATCGAGCGCATACTCGATCCTCGGCTTCCTGCGACCGAATGAGTATCGCCTGCGCCTGGCGCGCGTCGCAGCACGCCTGACGCCCAACGCCGTCGGTCTTGGCATCGTCACCGGCATTGCGCCGCTGCTCTTCGTGCAAACGATCTACGATCCGATCTGGTATGCGAGCAATACCCTGACTGGGTTCTGGTCGGTGAGTTTTATCTTCGTGGTGATGGGCGGCTATAGCCTGGCATATCTGTTCTACCTGAAAGGGAGCGCGGATGGGAAGTTGCTCTGGTCCGCAGTGGCATCGTTCGTGCTGCTCTTCTTTGCCGGTTGGGTGATGCATGTCCTGGCGTCAGTGTCGATCCGCCCGGAGCGCTGGATGGAGTGGTACGCCCCCAATGGGGTGATCGACACACGCGGCGTTGAGTTCCATTCCTGGAACATCCCGCGCCTGGTCTTCCTCCTGCCGCTCCAGGCAGGGTTGAGTCTGGCGGTAGTGCTGACGTTGTTCGCCTGGTATTTCCGGCGCATCGAGGAGGACGCGCCCTTCATGAACTGGGTTGCTGATCGGGGGCGATGGCTGGGGCTGGCGGTCAGCCCGCTGTACGCAGTTGCCGGCCTGCTCTGGGCAGCGACCGAAGGGGTCGAGTTCGGCATTGGCGTACCAGTTGGAATTGCGCTTGCGACGATCGGATTGGCGCTGACCGGCTACTTCTTCTTGCTGAAACAACCGATGCAGCAGGCGCCGCGCACATTGCTGGTCTGGATTGTTTCCCTGCTCACCGTCGGCGTTGTGCGCGAAGCCATCCGCGCTGTCTCCCTGGCGCGCTTCGGGTACAGCGTTTCCAATTACCCGTACATCATGGATTGGGGTTCGATCCTGCTGTTTGGCGTGACGACGGTGGTCGGCGTGGCAGTGGTGACCTACCTGGCGCTGGTGTTGTACCAGTCGGGCGGAACGAAACGCGATACCCAGGTTTCGCCGCGAGTGGAGCGGTTCGGTTCGATTGCAACCGGCATGCTGGGCGCCTGGTTCGCCTTCTTTATTTTGGTGGGACTGTATACGACGTTGATGCTCAAATAGCGGTGCGTTGCCTGATACTGCGGGTTGATGATGATTAACCGAATCGCTGCTGAAGCCCTTGCTGAGATCGTGAAAGCCCCGCAGGGGCTTCCAGACCTTGAGCGAGCGCGTTCGCCCGCCGCTCATAGGAAGATCAATCGGATATGGGACAGTCCTCGTAATCGGCGTTGGCTTCGACAGGCTCAGCCAACGCAGGCTGAGCCTGTCGAAACCAACGCCAACCGCTCCAAAGTGCAGGTCCAGTGGTTCAGGTTTTATTTGATCTCACTCTCATAGAACACGCGACCGGACGGCACGGGTCTACCGTGCTTTTGAGCCCCGGCTGAGATCACGCGGGGTCGCGCGCGATTAGTCTGGAACTGCCGTCGCGCTGCGGGCTGAAGCCCTCGCTGAGATCATGAAAGCCCCTGCAGGGCTTCAATCCACTGAGCGAGGGCTTTAGCCCGCAGCTCACCGCCATCGGAAAAGTCCCCCAGGGGCTTCAATCCCCTGAGCAAGGGCTTCAGCCCGCAGCTCACCGCCATCGGAAAAGTCCCCCAGGGGCTTCAATCCCCTGAGCAAGGGCTTCAGCCCGCAGCTCACCGCATGCACGACCCGGCGGCGCAGGTCCGCCGACCTCAACAGCTCGCAGCAATCCAGCGCTCCCTGAAAGATCATAACCCGCGCTCGTTTCGAGAACATCCTTGACAGACGCTTACCCGATACGGTATCATGCAATCTGCAACTGATAGACAAGATCATTTGCAACCCGGCATCGGTTCTCCACTGGTTGCAGACAGGCGCACCCATCTTCTCCTCTGCTCGTCGCACACGGGAACAACCGCATCCGGGCGCATCAACACCATCAGGAGACAGTAAGGACACCGGCTATGAGTTTCAAGGACAGGCGCATTCCCTGCAAGGATTGCGGCGGCGAGTTCATCTTCACGGCGGGCGAGCAGGAGTTCTACGCGCAGAAGGGGTTCACCAACGATCCAACCCGCTGCCCGGCAGGACGTCGGGCGCGGAAGGAAGGCAGGAGTTTGCTCGACATCGCTGGCGGGCGTGTCTGCCCGAATGATGTCTCCGGCAAGGGGCGCATCACAGACGAAGCAATCGAAGCTGGCAGCGTGGCGCGTTCACGTCGTTCAGATGACTGGTCACGGTCGTCTGATCGTCCGCTTGGCGAGTCGCGCGGCTGGTCAGGCGACCACGTTCGACGCGACCGCGAGCCGTACACCGGTCCGCTGCCATCGGGTCCAGTGAGCGCTACAATTGTACGGATCGATCCCGCCGGGCGCTTTCTCTTCGCTCGTGTCGATAATCCGCGGTTCGACGTGTATGTCCACGGGTCGCTCTTCAACCAGGTGCGCCGGTCGATCCGGGAAGGTGACCAGATCTCAGTGACAGTTGAGGCAAGCGACCGTGGTCCGCGGGCGCGAACGTTTGATCTCGTCTGACAGGAAGATCTATCTAAACCCGGGCAAACACGCCTGCACCTGTGGCGCGGTTGGCGTTGGCTTCGGCCGGCGCAGCCCACCCAGGGTGTGCCGGCCGAAGCCAAACCCGAGTA
>JAUQOW010000005.1 GCA_030550675.1 Chloroflexota bacterium | reverse complement strand
TCACGAGCCACGCAACACCTCATTGGCGTAGCGCCGCAGCGACTCGGCGAGGGCGCGGCGGAATGGAAGCGCATCGTTGTACAGATGCCAGAGACGCGCCCGTTCCCGCATCCATAACCCGCGATCACGCTCGTAGATCAGTTGCCCGTCGCGCGCAATCTCCCACCCCAGCACCGGATCGGTGACAGGAGTCAGCAGCACTACGCTGACATTCGCACCCAGCAGATCCTCGAGTTCGACCTGCCAGGCGAGACGGTCGAGCGGCGCTGGCGCATGCACCGTCTTGAGCGCCAGATCATAGTCGCTCTCAGGTCGCGCCGTTCCTCGCGCCCGCGAGCCAAACAGTACGCAGAGCGCAATGTCATGCGTTTTGCACCAGGCAACGAGTGACTCAACGGGCAGCATTGCGTTCATCGTCCCTCTTCCTCGCCGCGCAGACGGCGCAGTTCATTCCTCAGCGCGCGCAAACGAGCTTTGGCTTCAGTCGCATCCTGTGCTACTCCGGTCTGTGCAGAGCGCTCCTCCTTTTCCAGGTAAGCGGAACCTGTTCGATGGGATGAAGATTATCGGGATTCAGGCGCAGCGCGAGGCGCCAGCCGTAACGGAACGAATTGGCGTCCGCTACGGCAGGGCTGCTCTGAATGGCTTCGGTTGTCATGTCACCAGTATATCATATCAACGATCGCGGCTAATGAACGCAACTCAACAAATCCGACAAACCCGCGCCGCCATGTCGCACGCCCGCTGAGCTGCGGGCTAATAATCAGGTCAGTAAACTGAGTTTCCTGGCATTTCTCGTTCGCTGCGTAGACGTTCCGATAGCGCCGACTCAACAAGGCGTGCGCTCTGGTCAAGGAGAACTGCCAATCGATCACGGTCTGCTGCGCCTGCCGCTCATCCAGCAGCGCAAGGATCTGCGTCCGCACGTCATCGTCCGTCGAAGCGCGGCGGTTCAGACATTGGCGCGCAATCGGCGCGAACTCGCGCGCGATCATGGTCAGCCAGCTCGCCCCTTTCGGCGCATCAATGAACGCGAACCGCTGCGCCAGCGCAACGGCCTCATCAGCGGGCGAATGGGCGGGAAATGCGCGCGAGTGATAGAAGTTCCGGTGGTCGTGCACGACCCGGATCTTCACCGCATCGGGATCTTGGGCGGCGAGCGCCTGACAGAACCAGGTATACTCCGCCATCGTGCGCTGGGGCGTCGCCATCCCAATCCGGCGTCCGGTTCGCGGTTCAATAGCGGCCAGCAATGCGCACAACCCGTGCTTCGTAGAGGCGTAATCTTCCTTTTTTCCTGTTCAGGCCGCCTCGGCAGCGGCGAACGCTCGTTGCCAATCAAGCAACACGGCCATTTATCACAACAGACCACCGGGTAGGCAGGAATTCGGAGGGCGGAGCGTACACCGCCAACACCGGTTCCATCACTGTCAGAAACGCGGCATCAATCGTCCCGGCGCCATGTCTGGGTCAAATGCAGCTTCAGGTCGTGTTTTTGAGGGTGTTGCCGACATGGGTATGCGACATCGACTCGCAGAACCCGGCTTCCACGCCCTTGTTGACCAACCGCCGCCGTCGATCGTGATCGGGCGGCCTGACTGTAGCGCTTTGGAAGGTTAAGCCATCGGTGCGGTATCCGTTCTGCCAGATAGCCACGGTTGAGTCGTCCACGTCCGGCGTTTCGGCCACGGCAGTCAAGATTTTACTGCGGTCGAGCTCCGACAAGGCGGTGGCGCGCTTGAACGTTCGTGTGGACAGACTCCCTGGTCCAAAAGACGTGCGACCGGGCAGCGCCAGTTCTCAGTTCTCGGTTCTCAGTTCTTGGTTCTCAGTTCTCGGTTCTCAGTTCTTGGTTCTCAGTTCTTGGTTCTCAGTTCTCAATGTGCTATACTGGCGTTATGCCATTTCCAATCGACGACTACACGCCGCACGGGTATCTGAATACGCCGACGCACACGCGCAACCTCTCGCCGCGCGGGGTGCTGCGCTCATGCGGCGCCGGGTTTCGCTGGCACTACCCGGCGCATGCGGGCATGTACGGCGGCAGGCGCGAAATCTACCGCGCTGGCTTTCGCTTCGCTTTGGGAGGGGCGCTCGAACTGTCCGAGTTTGATGTCGTCTCCAGTCCATACCACTCGATGAACCTGTTCACGCTCGACCTCTCGCATAGCGGTGCGACGCTCCATACGACGTTCCACCTGGCTGGCGAGCATGCCCTCTGCGCATCGGCGACCATTCGGGGAGAAGCGCGCGTCGCCGTTGTTGTTGAGTACACGCGCACTATCGCCGCCAGCGGCGAGTGGGGCGAGTCGGGACTGGTCGGTCGGATCGTCGATGGCGATCTGGTGCTTCAAAGTTTTGAGGATGGCGATGCCTTCGTCGTGCATGCATCGCAGTCGTTTGCCGACATCGGCATTACGACCGATCCGGCGCGCGCCGCCGCCTGGGCAGCGGCGCAGGCGCCAGGATTGCCTGGAGAAGGATTTGTGACGGTCACTGGTCGGCGCGGCGAGACCGTGGCGCTCTTCGCCACGCTCGGATTTGCGACGCCGTGCGAACAGGTTGACCTGTACATGACGCGCGGCAAGACGCTGCGCATGGCGCAACACCGGCAGCGCGCCGCACGGCGCATGGCAGCGGCGGACCGCGCTCGCAAGCAGGCGGAAGACGATGCGTTCTGGGCGCGCGCGCCGATCCTGGAAGGCGACTGGCCCGATCACTGGCGCCGCGGGTTGGTGTACGACCTCGAAACGCTGCGGATGATGGTCCGCGCGCCTGCTGGCATTTATCGTCATATCTGGGATGCGATGCAGATTCAGGCGCCGCGCGTCGTGCTCGCTGAGGCAGCGATCGATGCGCTGTTGATCGCTTATGCCGATCCTGCCCTCGCTCAACATCTGCTGCTCGGCACGTTTCTCGATGCGCCTGAACCGAATGTTCCCTGTTCACGTGAAGATGGCAGTTACAACATGGTCGCCGCCGATGGCACAGTCTGCGGCACAGCGCCGGAGTGGGGCTATCCCTGGCTCGTGGTAGACTGGCTTGCTCGCCTGCAACCCAGCCGCGAGTGGCTGGCGAATATCTATCCGGCGTTGACTGCGTACCTGCACTGGTGGCTGGAGAACCGACGCGATGCAGAGGGATGGCTGGTGTACGCCTGCAGCTGGGAGTCGGGGCAGGACGACTCGCCGCGTTTTGGCGATCAGCCGCTTGGCGGCGGTCACCCGGTGCGCCACGTGCGCCCCGTCGATCTACAGGCGGCCTTTGCCCATGCCTGCCGGGTGATGAGCGATATTGCACGGGAGCTTGGACGCCCCGCCGACGCTCATGAGTGGTTGGCGCTCGCCGAAGAGTATGTAACCCGCACCGATGCGCTATGGCATGACGCCCTTCATCGCTATGCCGACTATGACGCGCGCACTGGCAGATCGACCGATGTCGATGATGTGATGCTGCTGGCGCCGGTTGCGCTGGGCGTCGCCCGACCAGAGCGGTGTGACATGCTTCGCTCGGCGATTGCACAGATTGACCCTGACACGCTGACATGGCCCATGTTTGCGTGGACGGCGACTGAAGCCGCTTTGCGTGTCGGGTTGACTGACCACGCTGCAGAGCTGGCTGGAGCGGTGATTGAGCGGGCATACACGTTCTGGGATGCGCGTCAGGCGCATCCTGATCGCACGTTGCCAGGGGTGGCGTGCGAATACTGGCCCCTTGATGGACGTTGCGGCGGCGAAGGGTATGGTTGGGGCGCGTTCACAACTCACCTGTTGCTCCATGTGCTGGTTGGCCTCACGCCGGAGCGCGAGCGACTCGTCATCCGTCCTAACCTGCCGCCCGCCTGGCGCGTCGAAGGTCGCGCATACGGCGTGCGTCTGCACTGGCGCGGCGCGCAGGCGCGGATCCTCATTGAAGCGCACCCTCAGCACGCAACGGTTACCGTCAACGGTCAACAGGTCAGGGTTGGGTGGGGCGAGACGACAGCATTGCCCTGGGAAATGTCAGGCTCATCGCGCTGAAGGCGTCAGTTGGACAGCAACCGCGATACTAACGTCCTGCTAATGCGCCGCTACTGCAAAACCAACAGACGTGCGGTAGACTCACATCAGTGCACACGATCACTCTTGTGAGGACGATTATGACATTTTCAACACCTATTCGCACAGGCGAGCAAAGCATTGATCGCGTGTTGCGCGCTGGTCTGCCGGTGCTGTTGATATTCGACCGAAAGGGATGTCCGACATGCCAGCAACTCGATCCATCACTCGAACGACTGGCGGCGGCATTCGCCGGGCGCGCGCTGCTGGCGCGGGTGGATGCTGACGACAATCCGGCGCTGGTGCAAAAATACGGCATTGCCGCGCTCCCTGGGCTGGTTTTCGTGAAGAACGGCGCACCTGTGGCGCGAACAAGCGGCGTTGTCGCTGAGGAAGCGTTGCGCGCCTGGCTGACCCATCTGACCGACGGCGGCGTACCGCCGCCTCTGCCGCAGGGTCCGAGCGTGCCGCTGGCGCGTCAGGCGCCTCGTCCAACGCCCGAACCGTCGGCGACGCACCAGACAGCGGCGAATGGCGCGGCAGGTTCGCCCCCGGTGACGCTCAGCGACGCGACGTTCGATCAGATCGTCGGCGCCAGCACGCAGCCGGTGCTGGTCGACTTCTGGGCGCCGTGGTGCGGTCCGTGTCGCGCGGTGGCGCCATCGGTCGAGCGCCTGGCGCAGGAGTTCGCCGGACGCGCCGTGGTCGCCAAACTGAATGTGGACGAGAACCCGCGCACAGCGCAGCGATTCGGCATCCGCAGCATCCCGTCGCTCTACGTCTTCAAGAATGGACGGGTGGTGGAACGATTGGTCGGCGCGCAACCGTATCCGGTGTTGCGGCAGGCGCTGGCGCGGCACGTCGGAGGTTCGGCAGCGTGATGCGTCTGGTGGTCGTATGGTGGGGGCAAGGCGGCGCCTTGCCCATGCACGGCAGCGCCTTGCCCATGCATAGGGCGCCTTGCCCCTACGACGCGGTCATCTCCATCTGACGCACGCCAGCGTCCACCTGGCGCAGTTCGCGTTTGAGGATTTTGCCGGTCGCCGTCTTGGGCAACGTATCGCGGATTTCGACGATGCGCGGATACTTGTAGGCAGCCAGACGCTCCTTGCAGTACTCGATGATCTCGGTTTCGGTCGCAGTGTGCCCTGGTTTGAGCGCCACCACCGCCTTGACCTCCTCGCCGAGCGCCTGATCAGGCACGCCGATAACGGCGGCTTCGGCGATAGCGGGATGCCCGTAGAGCACTTCCTCGATCTCGCGCGGATAGACGTTGAAGCCGCCGCGGATGATCATATCCTTCACGCGATCCTTGATGAAGAAGAAGCCGTCATCGTCACGATAAGCGATGTCGCCGCTGTGGAACCAGCCGTTGCGGATCGCCTCGGCGGTCGCCTTGGGGCGCTTGTAGTATCCCTTCATCACGTTGTGCCCGCGGATGACGATTTCGCCGAGTTCGCCATTGGGAACCTCGCGCCCCTGGTCGTCCACCACGCGCATCTCGATGCCCCAGATGGGCACGCCAATCGACCCCGGCTTCGGTTCGCGGTCGAGGTGATTGAACGACGCGACCGGAGATGTTTCGGAGAGACCGTATCCCTCCAGGATGGTAACGTTATATTTGCGGTTGAACGCATGCATGACTTCGACCGGCATAGCGGCGCCGCCTGAGACGCAGAACTTGAGCGCCGACAGATCGTACTGATCCGCGCCGGGGAAGTTGAGCAGATAGAAATACATTGTCGGCACGCCAGCAAAATAGGTCACCCGGTCGCGCGCCATCACCTCCAGCGCCTTCTGCGGCTCGAAGCGCGGCAGCATCGTGATCGTCCCGCCCGCGTAAATCAGGCTGTTCATCACGCAAGTCTGCCCAAAACTGTGGAACAACGGCAGCACTGCCAGCCCTACCGTTTCCGAGGTGACATTCAGCAGCTTATCGGTGCAGATGGTTGCGTTGAGAAACATGTTGGCATGGGTCAACTCTGCGCCTTTCGGACGACCCGTCGTGCCGCTGGTGTAGAGAATGACCGCCGTGTCGTCCGGCATCGTCTGGACTGTATCGAAGACCGGAGGATGTTCGGCGAGGAGGCTGCCGAGCGGAATCGCGCCATCAGGGAGCGTCGCCGTCGAGCCAGGCGCCTGTGCAACAATCAGATGACGGCAGGCGTCGACCATGCGAAAGCCAGAAGCGGCTTCGTCGAGGAAGCCTTCCCAGACAATCAGCGCCACCGAGTCGCTGTCTTCCAGATGGTACCGGACCTCATCGCGCTTGAACAGCACATTGAGCGGAACGACCGTCGCGCCAGCCTTGAGGATGCCGAAGTAGCACATCGGGAAGTGCGGCGTATTCGGGATCATCATCGCCACTTTGTCGCCTGGACGCACGCCGAGACGGGTCAGTCCGTTGGCGATCTTGTTGGCGGCGCCGTTCAGTTCGGCGTAATTCAGGCGGATGCTGTCGAGAATGACGGCGGTTTTCGCGGGCGAACGGCGAGCGCTCTCCTCCAGAATGATGGCGAGATTCAGCATCGAGTCCCTCCTTTGATGAACATCAACGTCCGATTCACTTCGAGCGCAGAGTGGGGAGTTGGAGAAATTATACGTGTTGTTAACCGATGCTGTCAATCATTTCTCTTGCCAACCCCGCCGCTTACTGGTACAATACCAAAAGATGTTATACGATAACAGATGACCTCAGAGGCAGAGACGAACTATGGCGAGCAAAAAGGGCAACCGAATTATCATCAAACTGCGCAGCACTGAGAGCGCGCATACCTATACGACGACGAAGAATCGCAAGAACGACCCGAACCGGCTTGAGTTGCGTCGCTACGACCCGATCCTGCGCCGTCACGTGCTGTATCGCGAAACCAAGTAATGCCGTGTCGCGTGTCGTTGCGTCCCGAAGCCGCATGATGGCTGCCATCGTGCGGTTTTCTTGTTATCCATCCACACCAGGGGAGATGCCGACGTCATGAGGGTTGGTTTGCTTCCGCTCGATGAGCGGCCCGTGAATACCCGGTATCCGGCGATGATCGCGGCGATCGCCGGGATCGAACTGGCGCTGCCGCCCGACGATCTGTTGAGCCGTCTGCGCGAACCGGCGCGCTGCGATGATCTCGCTGCCTGGCTGCGCACGATTGCCCCCGCGCTTGATGCTCTGATTGTTGATGTCGAGATGCTGACGTTCGGCGGATTGATCGCGTCGCGCATCAGCGATGACCCGCCAGGAGCGGCGTTAAGCCGCCTGGATGTTCTGCGCGCAATCAAACACGAACTGCCCGATCTTCCCATCCTGGCGTTCAACGTGATTACACGCATATCGAATGCGGATGACAACACTGAAGAACCGCTCTACTGGTCAACTTACGGCACGCGCCTCTATCGGCTGTCGCAACTGCTCGACCGCGCCGCGCAGGGTGAGCCGCTGACCGATGAAATTGCCGCGCTGCGCGCCGAGATTCCTCCCGATGTGCTGCGCGACATGCTGCGTCGCCGGCTGCGTAATCATATCGTCAATCTGGCATCACTCCATCTGCTCAACTCAGGCGCGATCGATCTGCTGGCGCTCAGTTCGGACGACACGAGTCCTTTCGGGTTGGGATCACGCGAAAAACGCTGGCTCGCGGGGTGGGCGGATCTGCTGGCGCTGGGGCAAACTCCCCTGGCGGGCGATGGGCAGGAAACGACTGGGCGTGCATCCGGCGTGTTGCTCATGTATCCCGGCGCTGACGAGGTGGGGTGCGCGCTGCTGGCGCGGATTATCAATCAGCGCGCTGGTCGTGCGCCGCGCATTGCGCCGCTTTACGCTATTCCCGGCGATGAGGAGATTGTCGCGCCTTATGAGGATGGTCCCGTCCGGTTGACGGTCGAACGACAGATCCACGCCATTGGCGGAACGGTTGCGCCGGATGATGCCAGCCCCGATCTGTGGCTGGCAGTCAACACGCCGTCGCCGCGTCGCACTGAGTGGGACGAGACGTTTGCAGCCGAAGAACGTGATGAGCGGTACGATCATCTCGATGCTCTGGTCGAGCGCGTGAGCGAGCTACAGGAGAACGGGCAGCAGGTGGTCGTGGCGGATGTCGCCTACCCCAACGGCGCTGATCCGGTGCTGATGGAACTGTTGATCGAGAAGGTCGATCTTCTCCGGCTTGCCGGATTTGGCGCGTGGAACACAGCGGGCAATACCATCGGCACGGCGCTGGCGCAGGGGTGCGCGGCCCTCCTGGCGAAAACCCCCGCCCAGCAGATTGCTCACCTGCGTTTCCTGCTCCACCGTTTTGTCGAGGATTGGGGGTACCAGCACGTCGTGCGTCGCGCTGCGCGCGCTATGCTCGAACGTATGACCGGAGCGCGCGAGCCGGACGATACAACCATCGGTGCGATCTGCCGCTGGATCGAAACTCACCTGAATGCACGCATTGGCGCACTTCCCGGTTTCGCAGGTCACTGGCGCATCACGCCGGGTAGCACGCGCCTACCGTGGGGCCGCCTGTTTGAAGTGGATTTTGCTCTGGAACTGGTGTGACTGGCGACTCGACACTGGGAGAGCGACTGCTCGCGTGCTTCGCCGCTCTCGACGAGCATTTCGGGCACGAACCCCACTGGTGGCCCGTCATCACTGATGATCCGCCGTTCGAGGTGCTGATCGGCGCCGTGCTTGTCCAGCAGACGCGCTGGGAGACCGTCGAGGCGGCGATTGTCCGGTTGCGTGACGCCGGATTGATGTCGCCAATGGCGCTGGCGACGATTAATGCCGACACCCTGGCGGCGCTGATTCGTCCCTGTGCATTTCACGCGCAGAAATCCGCTGGCGTCCAGGCTATCTGCCGCGAGATCGTTCAGCGGTATGACGGCGACACAACCCGCTTGTTCTGCGGCGAACGCGACGAGGTGCGCGCGCGGTTGCTGGCGCTGCCGCGCATCGGGCGCGAGACGGCGGACACAATCATGCTCTATGGCGGCGGATTGCCCGTGTTTGTGGTCGACTCCTATGCGCGCCGCTTATTTGCGCGCCTCGATCTCGCGCCAGGGTTCGACTTTCTTCGTGCGCCGTATGATACAGTGCAACGTCTGATCGAACGCGCACTGGCGCCATTTCTTCCTGCAATAGCGACGACTGCCAGAGAAAACTTCCACGTTCATCGAGCCGTTGAAACGAACGGGAACGCTGCTTTCTTCTTCGCTCAGTTTCATGCGCTGATCATCGAAGCGTGCGTCCACCATTGCCTGGCGCGCAATCCGCGCTGCAATCAGCCCGGTCTGCGACGATCCTTTATTGATCACCGTAAATGCGCTGCTCACTGCTTGGGATGCGGCGGATGTCCGCTTCGTTGGCGGTGCGCCACGTTCAACGGAACAGCGACATCGCATCCTGGCGCTGCTGCGCCAGTGCGCGTTCAAGCTGATCGCGCGTGACCCAGCGCCGTCGCAGAAGGATTTCGCCGAGCGTTTCGCGCCGCCCGACACGTCGCAGGTAGATCTGTTCGGTGAGCGCCTGTTCGAGGCGTTCCGGCGGCAAACCGTTTGCGATCAGATATTCGCCCAGGGCGCGGGGCGCCGCGTCGTTGCTGACCCGGCGCTGGATCTGCATCATCAGCGCACGCGCCAGCGTTTCCGGCGTCACCTTGCCGCGCGACACCGCCACATCGCCGAACATCATCTGATCTCCGCGTCGCCGGACAGCCGCCTGCTCTTCCAGCAGCCACTCCAGTTCCTGTGCGGTAAGGGCGCCCATCTCGACCAGGATCGAACCCAGGGTTGGGGAGGCATCCATCTGCTTGAAGATGCGCGGCTTGTGTCCCATCAGCACCCGCCGCGCGCGCGCTGCGCGTAACGCTCCTGACGCTTCAGTGTCACCGGGATCGATGACGAGACGCTGTTCCAGGTATGCGATTTCCAGTTCGATATCATCCGGCGCGAGCGCGCTGGCGCGCGCCAGGCAGTCGAGCCGATGCGCTGGCACAGTCACCAGGTCCGCCAGCGCCAGCCAGGCGTCGACGCAGCGATGACCGGCGGCAAGGTGGTCGCGCAATGCAGTGAAATCGTGGCGCGTGGCGGCAACTGCGGGGCAGGGGCGGGAACAGAGCGTGTGGTTCATAGAGTGCTCGATCTGATGGCAGGCGTGACTGGTATCTACTATGGTGCATCGTATTTTACGACGGCGCAAGAGAAGTGGCAAGCGCTGCGGATGCAGTCCTGGCAGGAGTCGCCGTCTTGCTGCGGGTTGGTGGGGATTGAGGACCAATACCTTTCAAATAAGCTCACACCAAGGCGCAAAGGCGCAAAGACTCCGCGCTTCAGTCCCGTTGAGGTACTGGAAGTAGGACATGAGGCGGCGCGCCCCCTGAGCCTGTCGAAGGGGGCGCGCCGCCGCTCGCCCTTCGCCCCCTCGACAGGCTCAGAGCTCAGGGTACGGGCAATAGCGTGTGCCGAAGGTTTGCATAAGCCCTCGCTCAGGACGTGGAAGCCCCGAAGGGGTGTCATGATCTCAGCCAGGGCTTCAGCCTGCGGCGTCCTGGTGCTGCTGACGTACCTTTCACCTTCCTGCCTGCAACGTTCAATGTGAAACCTTTCCGACCTTGCCGATCAACTCTCCGCCGACATGCGCGGATGAAACGCCAGCGACCAGCGCCAGCCATGTTCGGTGCGGACGCCGTGCCAGACGCCAGCCGTCGGCGTGTGATTCCCAAAGTCGTAGCGATGCCCGCTCAGGTCAATACGATCGTTCGTTGTGTGCTGCAACGCCGCAAGAATGCAACTGCCGTGGGTGACAAGCGCCACACGCTGCAGCGGCGAATCGTCAAGCTGGCTGAGAAGATCAGCAATGCGCGCCCGCACCTCGGGATGCGTTTCCCCTGGCGCAACTTCGCGCAGCGTCTCTATCAGGGTCGGTTCCAATCCTATCAGTTGCCCGATGGTCGCGGCAGTCGCACGGGCGCGGGTAAACGGCGACGAGAGCAGCCGTTCGATGCCGCGCTCGCGCAGCCAGTGACCCGCCTGCACCGCCTCTTCTTCGCCGCGCAGCGTCAATGGCGGTCCTGGCATTACGGCATACGGCAGACCGGTCGTGCGGTCTGGTTCAGCGTGTCGGATCAAAAACAGTTCAGTCAACATACTGAACATTGTACCAGATTGTGGTAGACTGGCGGAGTTGGAGGCGAGAGGCAAGGGGCGAGAAAGGCGGAAAAGTTGAAGGTTACAGGTGGAAGGTCGTGCGTTCGGGAAGCAAAGGCAACCTATGAGTCACGACAGCGATCCCATCTACACTGACGCCGATTTCATCAAAGATGACCTGCGGCGCTGTGATCTGGTGATGAAGGGCGGCATCGCCAGCGGCGTGGTCTACCCGCCTGCGATCATCGAACTGGCAACCCGCTATCGGTTTGTCAACATCGGCGGCACATCGGCAGGGGCGATTGCAGCGGCGGCGGCGGCAGCGGCGGAGTATGGACGCGCCATCCCCTACGCCGGGAGCCGCAGCGGCTTCCAGCGACTCGACCGGCTGCGCGTCTGGCTTGGTGCGAGCGAAGGCAATCTGGCAGGATTGTTTCAGCCTTCCCCTGAACTGAAGCCATTGTTTCACACGCTGCTCGACCTCGTGATCGCTTCCAGAACGTCGCCGCCGCCAGGACGCACCTCTGCGCCTCTCCGCCTGCCATCTGCGCTTCGCGTTCCTGGCGCCGCGCTCCGCTTCGTCTGGCGTGCGCTTTTGCTCTTCGCCCGCGCTGCCCGATTGCTGATACAGCACAACACAGCAGTGACGCTGGGAGTCGGCGTGGCGGCAGCGCTGATGATTGCAGCGATCTGGATGTTCCCCTCCCTCCTGAGCAACCCTCCTGTGCAACCGCTGATCGTCGTCGGGCGGGCAGCGTTGTCGATCCTGGTCGGTCTGATTATCGGCGTGGTAGCGGGGGTAGCGCACCTTGCGTGGATTGCTGCTGCGGAACTGCCGCGCAGTCTGTTTGGGTTGTGCAGCGGTCATACGGCAGGCGCGACGCCGCAGGGGTGGCCGCCGACGCTGGGAGATGCTGAAGGGCGCGGCAGGCCGCCAGCGTTGACCGACTGGCTCCACGCGGTGATTAATGGGCTGGCGGGGCGCGATGCCTGCGAGCCGCCGCTGACGTTCGGCGAACTGGCGGACGCGCCGGATGGTCGAACCATCTCACTGCGCATGATGACCAGCAATCTGAGTGAGCATATGCCGTATGTGCTGCCCAAAGACCTGGGTCGCTTCCTCTTCGATCCGACCGAGTTTGAGCGTTTGTTTCCGGAGATCGTCGTTGAACATATGCGAGTGCGAAGCGCAGGCGCAGCGTACCAGGTCAAGGATGAACGCGGCGCGGTGCGCACGCTGCTCCCCCTCCCCGCATGGCGCGATCTTCCAGTGATTGTCGGTGCGCGCCTCAGCCTGAGTTTTCCGCTGCTGATCGCCGCCGTGCCGCTGTACACGATCAGCGTCGCCGGGCAGCGCGAAGCGAGCGCCGGGAGAACGCTGCGCGCAGAGCATATTCAGCGCCATCTATTCAGTGATGGCGGGATTGCCAGCAATTTTCCGATCCACTTTTTCGACCGCTGGCTGCCGACCCATCCGACCTTCGGCATTAACCTGGTGCAGTTGCCTGCCAACGAGATCGACAATGATCAGTTCCTCCAAACATTGCTGACGGACGATGGAACCAGGGCGTCGGCTGAGGCGCTGAAGCCCGGCGTGATTGTCAAGCAGGCGTATCTGGGGCGCGCTAACTTTCGCGCCGCAGCGCCGCAGCCGCCTCCGCCTTCCCGCGCCGTGGCGCCGTTCGGCGACCCGCAGGGTGAGGTCTATCTGCCGCCCGCCGGACCGGGTGAAGATTACATCGAGTGGAAGGCGATTGCCAGTCTTCCAGCGTTCTTCTGGTCGATCTTCGGCACGGCGCAGAACTACCGCGATGCAGCGCAGGCGCGGCTGCCGGGATACAACGAGCGGGTGGTGCGGGTGCGGCTGCGACCGGAGGAAGGCGGTCTCAACCTGCGCATGCCGCCCCGGATCGTCGCCGAGATCGTGCGCAAGGGGCGGCTTGCCGGACGCGCATTGCTGCCGCAGGAACCGGAAGCGGCTGGACGAAGACGCGGCGGCTTTCGTTTCGACGATCATCGCTGGGTGCGGTTGGTGACGCTCCTCTCAGAGATCGATCAGCAACTCCGTGACATGCGCGCTGCCTACGACGATGTTCAGGCGGATTACCCATCATTTTTGCGCGAAGCGCTGACGAACGACCATCTGCCGGTTTGCCCGCCGTATTACCTTGGCAATCCCGAAGAACGCGCGCTCTTTGCGCGACGCATCGAGGCTTTGATTGCGCTCTACACCCTGTGGAGCGGTCTCGATGAAGAGACGACAGCGCGCCTCAACGCGATCCTGTTGCGCATGAACAAACAGACGCTCCAGGACCTGGCGCGCCTGCTTGATCACCCCGACGATCAGGAAGCGTTGAGCGGCTTGCAGCAGTGGCTCAGCGCGATGCACGCCGAAAAGGTGCGCGCTGCAAAAGCGGCGGAACGCGAGCCGTCGCCAGTTGAGGATATGATGGACCTGCGGGTGATGCCGACGATTTGAGGGACGCTCCATCACCGGAAGCGCATCAGACGATCCTGGAGGGTTGTTCAGCCGAACTGACGCAAAGGCGCGAAGGCGGGGTGCAGGCATGATGTGTCAGGAAACGACGCTCCGGCTGCCAGCGATTGAAATCGCTCCTGGCGGGCCTGCGGCCGACCGTCCGCCTGCGCGGACGGGAACGGCGGCGTCCACGCGCAGTGAGCGTGTCGAACCGCGCAGGTGGACGCTCGGCGGAACGTCTGCCCGGCGCGACTTCAGGCGCCAGCCAGGGCGCATGCCTCAAAAACGTGCTTGCTTGCCGCCTGACAATTCATGCCTGCACCCGCAAAAGTGTGAGGTATTGATCGCAACGCTTTGCGCCTTTGCGTCTTTGCGTCAACCTCTAAAACCTGGGCAATCACGCCTGCACCTGAGGAGCGGTTGACGTCGGTTTCGACAGGCTCAACCTGCGCTGGCTGAGCCTGTCGAAGCCAAAGCCGATCACGAGATTGTCCAATATCTGGTTGATCGTCCTATCAGACAACGCTGGTGTCCTGGTCGTCTTCGGCGTCCAGCGCCGCGAGCGCTTCGGCTGGCATGCCCCAATTGATGACTGTGGCTCGTTCTTCTTCTGGAGAGGTGCATTTTTTCCAGCGCGCGCCGGAAACTCCGTGAACCCGCGCGCGACACTCTTCCCATGTGGCATGGCGCGCCAGTTCGCCCTGTACCAGGCTCAGGTAGGAGATGCGTCGGCGGGTTGGTGCGCTGGATGATGTTCCTGTGCGACTATCGGCATACGCCTGGGCAAGCAGATTGGCGCGTTCGTTCCACGGATCGCCGCTGTGCCCGCGCACATAATTCCAGGTCACGCGCTGCCCGGCGAGCGCATCGAGTTCCTCCCAGAGGTCGCGGTGCTCGACCGGTGTTTCGTCGGCAGTGAGCCAGTTGCGCTGTTTCCACAACGGCAGCCAGCGGGTCGCGCCGTGCAGCAGATAGGCGCTGTCGGTGGTCAGGCGCACAGGCGCATCAGCGGGAACGCGGCGCAGCGCCTCAACCGCTGCGCGCAGTTCCATCCGGTTGTTGGTCGTCTGTTCTTCAGCGCCGCCAATCTCGATCACGTCGCCATTGCGAACAATGATCGCCGCCCACCCGCCGGGTCCGGGGTTGCCGCGACAGGCGCCGTCGGTGTAGATGTCGATCATAAGCGTTCCTGTGCGTCTGGCTCGATATGGGTATAATACCACTGCCTCCAGGAATCCGGCTGTTCTGTCACTGTGATGAGACCGGAATGCCAGATGTTCATTCTTCCCCATCCATCGTTCGAACTCAAGCTCTTCGGCGCGCCGCGTCTGTTGCTTGACCAGCGCGAAGTCCCGTTTCAACGCCGTCAACCGTTGGCGATTATGGCTGTGCTGGCGCTCAGTGAGCGTCCTGTCAACCGTGACGAACTGACCTATCTGCTATGGCCCGACGCGCCACAGGGGGTGGGGCGGCAGCGTTTGCGCCGTTCGCTTTCGCAATTGCGGCAGTCAGTCGAACCATGGGCGGATCGGTTGCTGACCAGTGTGGGGACGAGCGGTCATCTTCTGCGTTTTGATCCGAATGCATGTCGCGTCGATGCGCGCACGTTTTTGCATCTGTCAACGCGCGCGCGTGAAGCGCCGAATCCTGACGGACTGCGCGCCGCCGAACAGGCGACCCGTCTCTATACAGCGCCCTTGCTGAGCGGGCTGGAGCTCGATACATCGCCAGAGTTCGATCACTGGCTGTTCCAACAGCGTGAGCGTTTTGAGCGCATTCAACTCGATATGTGGCGTCGCATCGTCGATGGGTATACGTACATCAGAGACTTTACTCGCGCGATCGCCGCTATCGAACGTGTGCTGTCAATGGATGCTCTCTCCGAAGAGCTGCACCGCAAAGCGATGTGGCTGTATGCGAAGACGGGACGGCGCGGCGATGCCGTTCGGCAGTTTGCTCACTGCGCTTCGCTCCTGGATCGCGAACTGGGAATCGAGCCGGATGCCGACACCGCAGCGCTGTACCGCGCGATTCTCGATGACCGCGTCGATGAAGCGCAATCACTGGCGTTCAGAGCGCACCCCTCTGAAGCGCCATCATCCATTGCCCTTTCCGCCGCACGCGGCACGCTGGCAATCCTGCGCCCGCCCGATCGTGCGCCTCTTTGCGATGAACTGGTCGCAGCCATGCATCAGGCATTGACCGGCGCAACGCTGGTTGCCTGCATCCAGGGACCTGCCGGCGCTGGCAAGAGTCGGCTCGTTCGCGAGGCGCTGGAGCGTATTCGACAGACATTGCCGGATGTCCTGGTCTGGTCTGCTGGCGCGCGTAAAACCGGGCATGCGCTCCCCTTTGGACTGATGGCGGATCTGTTCGACGCCGCACTTCGTGAGCGCTTGAATCGCCCTCGCGGTCAGGCAAGGAGCGATGCGCTTCCGGTTGATCTGCGGATGACCGAGGCGCTGCGCCTGTTGCCGGAATTGCGCGCTGTTTTTCCGCATTTGCTGCCGCTTCAGTCGCAAAGCGGCCACGAGTCCGCCCCGCAGCAACTGGCGCGCCGGCGGTTGTTGCAGGCGTTGCCGCGTGCGCTGCATGCCCTGCAAGGCGATGATCCGACAATCATCGTCCTGGAGGACCTGGATCAGACCGATCCGCTCTCGATCGAGGCGACTGGCTGGCTGATGAACGCTCTGCCAGACACGCATCTGGCGCTGGTGATCACCTGTCGCACCACCGACGGTGCGCTGGCGGAGATGCTGGATCAGTTGCGCACACGGGGTGTGTTGCGGATGCAGACCATCCCTGCCTTTGATCAGGGAATGGTTCTGCAACTGGCGGAGAACGCCGGTCTGCCCGCGACGCTGGGGGAAGCGATCTGGCGCCGGGCGCATGGAGCGCCGCTGGCGACCCGCGAGATGCTGTACGCTGCCACGCTGTCCGCCGGACCTGCCGGCGAGTCGCGCATTCCGTCCTCGCTGCACGAGGCGCTTCTGACGCACCTTCAGTCGCTTGATTCGACCGCGCGCCAGGTTCTGGAAGCCGTTGCGGTGCTGACAGGCGGCAGTGCGCTGTGGATTCAGCACGTCAGCGGACGCGCTGGAGAAGAGGTGGAGCATGCCTGCGAACGACTGATCGACCACGACTGGCTTACCATGGTCGGCGCGTGGTATGCCATCGCCCATCCAGAAGTGCACGCCGCAGTGTTGGAGAACCTGAGCCTGGTGCGTCGTCAGCGGCTGCATCGTCAGGCAGCCGCGTTGCTGCGCCAGCACAACGCCGATCCCGCCCGCATTGCGTATCACCTGGATGCCGCCGATCAGCCGGACGAGGCGGCGGCAATGTGGCTTCAGGCAGCCCGCCGCGCGCGATCGCTCTACGCCCGCGACGCAGCCCTGGTCGCCGTTCAGCACGGTTTGCGTCTGGCGACTGATCGGCGGACGCAGTTCGACCTGTTGAGCGAACAAGAGGCGATCTTGCACGACCATGGGTTGCGTGCGGAACAGGAGACGGCGCTGGCTGCCCTTGAAGGACTGATTGAGCAGTCGCCTGATCGTCCTGAATGGCGCGCCGAAGTCTACCGCAGACGCGGACGATACGCACTGGCGCGCAATGCGTGGGGGGAGGCAGTGGATGCCTTGCGACGGGCAGCGGCGCTCACGTTGCACCAAAATGATGAGATACTGTGTCTGCTTGCCCGTGCGTTGATGCATGCGCAGCAATGGAACGAAGCCAGTGACGCCGTGCAACGCGCCCTGGCGCTGGCGCAGCAACGGAACGACCGCGATGCGCTGGTGCGCGGTTGGCTGACGTGCGCGGATGTCGAGCAGGCGCGTGAACGCTTCGACGCTGCCGAGAACGCGCTGAAACAGGCTGTGCATCTGGCAGGGCATGCATCGCCAATGTTGCCGCACCTGCTGCTGGCGCTGGGCAACCTGACCGGGGTGCGCAACGATTTTGACAGCGCCCTGATGTATGCTCAGGAAGCGCGGCGATTGTTTGCACAGCGCGGTCTGCCCGACAGCGAGGCGTCTGCCGGCGTTCTGGCGGCGCGCATGCTTGCGCGTCTGGGGCGTCTGGAGGAGGCGCTGGCGGCGTACCAGTCCGCCTATGCGGGGTATGCTGCGCTTGATCTGCGGCAGGGGATGGCCGCCAGCCGCGTGAATGCATGCACCCTGGCGCTGCGCATGGGGGAGTTCGAGCAGGGCGTCCGCATAGCGCAGGAAGCCTATGATCTGTTCCGCTCAATCAACGACGTGCGCGGCATGTGCGTGGCTGCCAGCAACATCGGCGCGGCGCAGGTCTGGATGGGGCGTGGCGCCGAAGCCGAAGTCTGGCTGCGCGAGTCCTGCGAGCGCGCCGGGGCGCTCAATTTGCCAGCGCAACAGGCGGCGGCGCTGGCGAACCTGGGGGCTGCCCTGTTGCAACAGGGGCGCCCTGCCGAAGCGCGCCAGGCGATGGAACAGGGGCTGGCATTGCGTGAGGCGCAAGGGCATATCGATGTGAGCATCGACCGCGCTTTTCTTGCGATCGCCTGCCTGCGCCAGGGGGATTTCGAAGCCGCAGATGTCCAGAGTGCGCGCGCCCTGGACGATCTGCAACGCGCGCCGCAGGTCGAAAACCCGCAACAGGTATGGTTCGCCCGCGCGCAGACGCTCCGCGCCTTGGGACGGCTGGACGAAGCCAGAGACGCTCTGGCATCCGCCGTGGACTGTCTGCGTCGCGCTGAACAACAACAGCCTCCGCCGCAACGCGAACGCTACTGCGCTGCGTTCGCCTTCAACCGTGCAATCCTCCGGGCAGCCGCCGAAGACATCTGGCCCGACCCGCCGATGCTCGTCTGATGGCATTCTACAGCGGCGTGCAGAGAGCCGTTGCATTGCAACGGCTCTCTGCTTGTGCGATGACAATGGCGCCGTTGCGATGCAACGGCGCTTCGTGCGATGGACTGTCGTACTGACGCCCTGCCGTCATCCGGATGTAGACGCTGTGTGGACGCCTGCCGTGTACGATGCACGACAACCGGAGAGCGTATCAGCAAGTGATCTTCGGTTCGATCATCATACGATTGGAGGCTCTATGTTTGCCCACACGCTCCGTGGAGCGATTCGCGTTCTGCTGCTGGCGCTGGCGATTATTCCGGCGTCTGGCGGCGTCCTGACAGTACGTTCCGCTCCATTCTCCTTTGTGACGACAAACAATATTGTGTTGCAGCAGGGTCAGACACTGCCAGTCTTCCGGTTGAGCGTCCCCAATGTCACCGGCGCTGCAACGCAGAACCTGGCGCAACGTTTGAGCGGGATCGGTAATCAAGCTGCAGTGCAAGACGAGTATGTGGGTCGGATGCGGTTTACCGTTCCAAATACTGACACCAGGTCGCTCCTGATCCGTTACAGCGCCAGCGGCGGCTTTTACGCCTTCAATCTCAACGATCTGGGACGGGAGACGCCACGCGGAACGATTGATCGCGGCGTCGCCGAACTCCTTGCCTGTCAGTTTCTGCTCCAGAACGGATTCATGGATGGTCAGGGCGCTCTGTTGCTCGAAACGCAGGCGCCACAGGGGGTTGCAACCCCTGATCCGCAGGGATGCCAGTTCACCCCCGATCCGAATAAGCCGCGTTACCCGACGCGCCTGATCAAGGCTGCGACCGTTTCTGCCAGCGCGCCGGGCGCGCCAGCGACGGAGCAGATTGTCGGCGTGGTCGTTGATGTGCCGATGACGATCCCGCTGCCGCCGGGATCGGCTGCCAGCGCCGTGCCGCTAGGCGGACCAGGTGGACATGTTTCGCTGATGTTCACGGCGACTGTTCCTGATAACGGCTTTAGTCTCGATAATGCCGTACCGGGATTGACAGCGATTGCGATGCCGTTCTTCAGTCGCGAACTGACGCGCATACGCGATGTGGCCATTCAAGACCCGAATGCGTTGCTCAATCAGGTGCGCCAGCAGGTGCGCGCGGCGTACCCCGATGCCAGCACCATTAATGTGCCTGATCCCAGTCTCGTTTACTACGTAGCTGATGCCGCTGTCGAGCAGCGCGTTCTGGAACCGGTGCTCGAATTCAACGGCATCGAGGTGACGATCGGCGGCGAGACGGTGGTGTTGCGCGGTATTACTCTGCCGCTGCTCGAAGGCGGATCAGGCGGGTTTGGTCCGTCGGTGCGCATTATCTCACCTTCCAACGGCTCACGCTTTGCGCCTGGCGCCAGCATCACGCTGCGCGGCGAGGTGCGCGATGGCGCAGCGCCCTACCGCGTCGAATGGCTCAACGGGGAGGGCGAAACGATCCAGTCCGCGACTCTCAACACTCCCGGCGAGGTGACGGTGACGACGAATAACCTCCCTGCCGAGAACCGGGATGGGATGCCAGGACCGACGACGGTAACGTTGCGCGTGACCGACAATGAGGGGGCTGTTCGCCAGGATCGGATCACGCTAATCCCCTTCAACATACTCCATCTTCCGCTGATCACGCGCGGCGGCGCAGGTGCGGCGACGAGCAGCCATGGCAATGAGCGCGTGAGCGAGCGAGTCATAGACATCCTGGTAGCGCCGCAATCGACCGGACATAGCTTTGGCATTGAGTCAGTCTCGGACTATCCGCCAACCGGCGTGCTGAATCTGCCTGGCGACCTTCCTGGCGTTATCCCCGATGCCAGCGGCTTCCGCGAAGGGATGATCCGCTACGGGTACACCCGGCGTTTCTCCTGGAACGAAGGTCTGGCGTGGGAACGCGACTGGCGCGATTGCGCTCTGGGAGGCATCGACTGTACAGGAGGCGTGGATCGGGCGGATTTCGTCTACTTCGCCGGTCACGGCGGCGCGGCTGGCATTCTGTTCGCCTCTTCCAGCGACAACCGCTGGTTCCTCGCGCAAAACGCCCGCTTCCAGACGTTGCGCTGGGTCGGTTTCGCGTCGTGCCAGACGCTGCGGGTGCAGGGTTTCCCGCCAGGACGCGAACCAATCCGCCGGTGGTTCGACGCCTTCCAGGGTGCGCATATGCTGCTCGGCTTCAACAGTGATATGGCAGACGTCGCGTTCGGCGGTCGGTTGGTGGACAATATGCGCGTTCCCTCATTCCTGGGCATCGAGTTTCCCTGGGTGCAGCAAACGATCGCGCAGGCCTGGGTCAATACAACGTTCCAGTTAGGCGCTGGCAGTCCCGCCTTCATCTACGCGCGCAGCGCCAGCGCCAATCCTGCGAACGACAAACTGCCGAAGCCGGGTCAGCCGATGCCGCCGCGCCCGACGCCGGTCACGTCGTACCACTGGGTCTGGTGGGAGTTTTGAGTGATCTGACAGGCGTTGGCGCAACGCAGCGCGGGCTGGAACGGTATCCATGGGAGAGATGTTGTTAATCAACGTCTCTCCCGCATCTCCGCCATCGCTCATTCCTGGAAAAAAAACTGAAGGAGAAAGCACATCTATGAACGTTCGAGTACGCCACTGGAATCCTTTTTCGGCGTTCGTGTCGGGTCTCATTGCGCTGGCTATCGGGTTGGGCGTTCTGTACCTGGGGCAGCAGTGGCGTACGCACACGCAACAGCAGATCGCTGCAATGGTCAAGACGCAGGGCACGGTCGTGGAAGTGGTTGCACGCACAAAACTCCGGGATGGAGAACGCAGAACGCTTTTCTACCCGATTGTGGAATTTCGCACGGCGAACGGCGAGGCGATTCGCTTCGAGAACGA
Organism: Chloroflexota bacterium; assembly: GCA_030550675.1. Lineage (GTDB taxonomy): Bacteria > Chloroflexota > Chloroflexia > Chloroflexales > Roseiflexaceae > Roseiflexus. The sequence continues at coordinate 23,684 of JAUQOW010000005.1, read as the reverse complement.
CGCGGGCAGCAACCCGTCAGCTTACCGCGTTGGTGATACAGTCGAGGTGCTGTACGATCCGCAAACGCCGCAGTCGGCAATGATCGACTCGTGGATGATCTGGCTGCCTTCGACAATTGTGATGGGGTTTGGCGGTTTTATCGCGGTGATAGGCGGCCTCACGCTGCTCGATGCCATATTCAAACTGCTCAAAATCGGCGGTCTGCTGGGATTGCTGGGCATTCTGCTGCTGCGTCGGAGACGCGAGCAGCGAATGTAGCGTAGAAGTCCGGGATGCCTGCGCTGTCAGGTCGCGCGTTCTTTAGGCTGCGGGCTAAAGCCCTTGCTGAGTCCATTGAAACCCCTCCGGGGCTGGCACGATTTCTGCCAGGGCTGATGAGGATTAATCTTCCCGTAACCCGCAGCCTCAAGAATACGCGACCGGTCAGCACGAGTATGCCGGATGTATGTCTTGATCCTCATCAACCGCCGGGCGGATAGGCGGAGAGCGGAGTAGAACGCTCGAAGCCCTGCATCAGCGGGACTGCATGAAGAGGAAGGGCGCGAGAGCGCCTTTTCTGCGATCAGCCCGACAGTTCAGCGTCGGGTTGTCGCCTGACGATTCATGCCCGAATCCGCCTGATTACTCCCCGGAAGCAGCAGGCATTCGGAGTGTAGATGATTCAGCCTTCGTTATGCGGCGACCAGCAGAGTCGAGCAAAGCGCGAATGGCTGGATATTCGTGCGCCAGATGCTGCAAAAACGCATAGGCAATGGGCGAAAGAGGCCATTCTTTGTTCCAGATCAATTTCAACTGGCGCTGCAGGTCGCAATCGCTCACCGGCAGCAGGCGCAATATCCCCAACTCCACTTCATGGCGCACCACGTAGGCGGGCAGGATGGCGAAGGCGCCGCCTGCCAGCAACGCGCGCTTGATTGTCTCGGGGTTGTCGAACTCACCCACATACCGGAGACGAACGTTGTGATCCTTTAGAATCCGGTCGAGCCAGGCGCGACTCTGGCTGCCGATCTGCCGCAGGATCACCGGCTGGTCATCGAGCGCCCGAATGCTCAATGAGGTTGCGTTCCACCAGGGGTGCGCCTGGCTGACAACCACATATTGCCGCACATCTTCCAGAATCAGCACGCCAAGTCGCGGCGGCAGGCGAATGCCGTTCAACTCTCCCTCGATAAAACCAACGTCGCACCGGCGATCAGCGACCAGGTCGATAACCTCGGACGTGGTGCTCGTCTTGATCGAGATGGTGAATTGCGGGTAGCGGATGCGGAACTGTTCGACGCATTCCGGTAGCACATAAATGCCGACCCCAGGCGTCGCTGCGAGCGCCAGGCTGCCTGCGCTCAGGCGTGACACATTGGTGATCGCCAGTTTCGCCTCCGCTGCCAGCCTGATAATCTCCTGCGCATACTGGAGGAGTGTTTTCCCGGCAGGCGTCAACTCGATCCCGCGGTGCTTGCGGATCAGCAATTGCTCGCCAAACTCGGCTTCCAGGTCCTGGATATGCTGGCTCACATTCGGCTGCGACATCAGGAAATGGTCGGCAGCCTTGCTGATGCTGCCCGCCTGCGCCACATAGACAAACAGTTCAAGTTTGTGCAGGGTCAGCATGGCATAAGTTCAAATTATGGCGGCGATATTAAAGGAAGTATACCAGAGAACGAGGGTTTCCAGTATATTTTTTGTGCTGTCCTTCACCATAATCCCGCCGCACACAGAGCCATGGACAAACGATCTGCCAGATTGATCCCTGACTGTCGAGCGGCTGCGACCCGGTTCTGTCACCGTCCCTGCCCGCCATGCGAGTGTGTTGCAGCGGGGATCGTCCAATCCATGTGCGCCAGGCGGCGCCGGGAGCAGCGGATGCGAGCGACTGCGGCGCTGCTGGCGCGCCGCGTCCTGGCGCGGCTGAAGCGATGATGGTCCGTCAATCACGCGAAGGAGCATACGAACGATGACGACCTTGACCTCCCCAACGACAGGCGCAACAGCGCCGCCAGGTAACGGCGCCCTGCCTGCGTCAAACGGCGATGGCAAAACCGAAATCCTCGCACTCATTCTCGCCAGGCTGGAGCGAATAGAACAGCGCCTCGATCGCTATGAGGCGCTTATTCAGCAAGGATTGCCGATGGCGGCGATGATGACCGACACTATCGACGGATGGATGCACGATCTGAAACAATCCGGCATCGACGTCGATGAGCGGGCGAAGGAGTCGCTGCGCCTCCTCGTCGAATTGACGGCGCCGCAATCGATGGAGGCGCTCCATGCGCTGCTCAAGATGCTCCCCACGCTCGGCGCGCTGGTTCAACAGGCGCCGGGCGCGGTTGCAACGCTGGTGGATACCGGCGACGACCTGGTGATGCGTCTGCGCGAGGCAGGCGTGGACATTGAGCATCTGGGGCGCAGGGGTCTGAAGGCGGCGAAAGCGCTGATTGACTCCAACGTGCTCGAAGACTCGGCGGTTGCCGTGATCAGCAATGCCGCGCAATCGCTGGCGGACAGCGCCTGCACTGCGCGCCCCGTTTCGGCGTTTGGGTTGTTGCGCGCCCTGGGTGATCCCGACGTGCAGCGCGCCCTTGGATTTTTCCTCGCGTTCGCAAAATCGTTTGGCGGCCGTTGTCAAACCGGCGTCTGAAGGAGGCGTCAATGCAGCGTCATTATCCTGTCGTGATTGCTGGCGGCGGCACTGCGGGGCTGACCGTCGCCGCTCATCTGGTCAAATCCATCGATCCGTCCCGGATTGCCTTAATCGAGCCGAGCGCCTATCACTTTTATCAGCCGCTCTGGACTCTCGTCGGCGGCGGCGTTTTTCCCAAAGAAGAGTCCATGCGCAATGAGGCGGATTTCATTCCTCCCGGCGTGACCTGGATTCAAGAGTATGTCAGCGCCTTCGAGCCGGATCAGAACCGGGTTGTGCTCAAGAACGGCGATGCGCTCACCTACGATTATCTGGTCGTAGCGCTCGGCATTCAGATCGACTGGGACAAAGTGAAAGGGCTGCGCGAGGCGCTGGCTGAACGCAATGGCGTGTGCAGCAACTATTCGTACGACACGGTTGATCGCACATGGGAGAATATCCGTTCGTTCAGGGGCGGCGTGGCGGTGTTCACGCAACCTTCGACGCCGATCAAGTGCGGCGGCGCGCCGCAGAAGATCGCCTACCTTGCGGACGATCACTTCCGCCGCGCTGGTGTGCGTGATCGGTCGACCATCAAGTTCTTCTCCGGTTCAGCCACCATCTTCTCGGTTAAGAAATATGCTGACGCTCTGACGAATGTGTACCGGCGCAAAGGGATTGAAGCGCACTTCCAGCACGAACTGATTGAGATCAACCATCGGCGGAAGGAGGCGGTCTTCCAGAATCTTGCCAGCGGCGAACAGGTTACAGTGCACTATGATATGATCCACGTCACGCCGCCGATGAGCAGCCCGGATGTCATCAAGCAGAGCAAGCTGGCGGCTTCAACCGGGTGGGTGGAGGTTGATCAATTCTCGTTGCAGCACGTCCGCTACCCGAATGTGTTCGCCCTTGGCGATTGCAGCAACCTGCCAACGTCGAAAACCGGCGCAGCCATCCGCAAGCAGGCGCCGGTCGTGGCGGAGAATCTTGTCGCCGCGATGGAAGGACGACCGCTCGAAGCCGTTTATGACGGGTACACGTCCTGCCCGCTGGTGACCGGCTATGGCAGTCTGATTCTGGCGGAGTTCGACTACCAGTTGACGCCGAAAGAGTCGTTCCCGTTCGATCAATCGCGTGAGCGCTACAGCATGTATGCGCTGAAAGCCTATGGCTTGCCCGCTATGTACTGGAATGGCATGCTGCGCGGACGCATGTAAGGTATCAAGGAGGACGTCATGATCTTTCGTCAATTCCTCAATGAGGCGGTCTCGGCGGCATCGTACCTGATTGGATGCGTGCAAACCGGCGAGAGCGCGGTGGTCGATCCGGGTCTGCCGCCGGAGGAGTATCTGATGGCGGCTGCCGACAGGGGGCTGCGCATTACGGCGATTGTCGAGACGCACTTTCACGCCGACTATTTCTCGACCGGACGGGCGCTGGCGGCGTTGACCGGCGCGACGATCTACGCGCCGAGTCGGGACGACATCGAGAATGAGATCACGGGCGCATCGGTTCACTATCCGCACACGCGCGTGCGCGACGGCGACGAGATTCGGATCGGCAACGTCATTCTCCGGGCGATCCATACTCCCGGACACACGCCGGAGCACATGGCGTATGCTGTCATCGATACGCCGCGTTCTGATCAGCCCTGGATGGTCCTGACCGGCGACTCGCTCTTTATCAACGATGTGGCGCGCACCGATCTGGTCAACCTGCCGCTGACCGGACCTGAGGTGATGTTCAACAGCCTTCAGCGACTGCTGGAACTGCCGGATTACTGCGAGATCTACCCGGCGCACTATGGCGGTTCGGCATGCGGCGGCAAGCAGATGAGCGGCAAGCCGATCAGCACCATCGGGTTCGAGCGACGCTTCAACTGGATGTTGCAGGCGCGCAGCGTGCAGGAATTCGTTGAACTCAGCGGCGTCGTGCCGCGTGAAGCGGTTGAATCGGTGCTCATCCACCGCAATGCGAACCGCGGCGTCCTCCCGCTCCCTGCTGAAGCGACCCATCCGGCTGTGCATCACCATCGCCACCCGTCTGCCGATGTACCGGCGCTCTCTGTTCAACAGGCGTATGACGCGATGCAGAACGGTGCAATCCTGATTGATCTGCGACCAGCGCTGGCATTCGCTGATGGTCACCCGGCTGGCGCGATCAACATTGCGTTCAATAAGAGCAACATGGTGGAGCGCGCCAGGATGCTGCTCGGCGCCGATGCGCCGCTGATGTTTATCAGCGATGTTCCGCTGCTGGCGCAGGAAACCGCGCACCTGTTCAGCGAAGAAGGATTTACCGTCGCCGGGTATGTGCAGGAACCGGTCAATGTTTGGTTGACAGGCGGCTTGCCGGTTGAACGGATCGCCATCGGCGACCTGGAGATGCTCCATCGCTACGCCCTCAACCGCGATGCGCTCATTCTGGATGTGCGCGAACCGTTCGAGTGGGAAAAAGGGGTTATTCCCGGCGATCCCGCCGATGTGCGTCTGATTTCATTCAGCGAGATCAGGCAGCGATGGCGCGAATTGCCTGCTGATCGCACCATCGTGATCGTCTGCGAGAGCGGCACGCGGGCAAGCGCCGTTGCCAGCCTGCTGAAACGTCTGGGGTACAATGACGTCGTTGACATTGCGCCTCAGGGGATGAGCGACTACGCCAGAAAGTACGAGACGGTTCGCCCGGAACTGGCGATGACGACGTAATGCCAGGCGTTCAGGCAGCCGCGCCAACATGCGGCGCGAAGACGCAAAAGTGCAAAGTCTTGCCGACTGACGAATCCTTGCGTCTTTGCGCCTTTGCGTCAGTCGCTCTGATAGAGCAATCAACCTGAACCTGGACAATCAAGGATGCGGAGAGGCTGGCGCTGGCTGAGCCTGTCGAAGCCAGCGCCAGCCTGGTTGCTCATAAACAACGCTATCATTAGGCGAAGCTGGCGTCGGCTGAGCCTGTCGAAGCCAACGCCAGCCCTGAAATGGTCGCCATAGTGAAGAGTGTGCAACGCTGGTTGATCGCCCGATGAGAAGCCTGCTATGGCGCGCCGCCGGGCGGCGTCGGCAATGCGATGTCGGGGTTGACCGGCACCAGCGCTGCCGTCTCCGGCGGCACATTCAGGAGCGTGGCGCTGACCCAGCCAGCCACGCCGCGCACAGTCAAGACCAGATACCAGCGTCCATTCTCGCTGCGCCCCAGCAGTTGCACCTCTTCACCCTGGTTCACGCGGTCGATAGGGGTTGCGCTGACATTCGGATCAGCGCGCACATTGCCGGGATTCGCCACGGTTCCACGCAGTGACGACACAATCGGCACCGGCGGGTAGGTCGGAGTTGGCGTCGATGTGGGCGGCACGCTGACATCCGGCGTTGGTGAAGCCGCTGGCGTCGCGGTCGAGGTTGCGCTTGGAGTGGGCGTATTGGTCGGCGGAGGCGCAGTCGGCAAGCCGGGGATTGGCGACGGTTGCAGGTACAGTGGTTCTTCGGTCGGTCCAGGGGTGTCAGTCGGCGCGGCTGCGGTTGCGGTTGGCGAAGGCGTCGGTACAGCGGTTGCAGTCGGCTCAGGCGCTGGCGCCGTGGGCGAGGGCGCTTCAGCGACCGGTGTTGTTGCTGTGGTCGGCGTCGCTGCTACGGTCGGCGTCGTCTCTGGCGAGGGCTGTGGCGCGGCGGTGTCGGTTGGAGGAGGAACAACCGGCGTATCGGTACCAGGCGGAAGCGTCGGTTGCTCGACCGCCATCGGCGCGCCGCCGACTCCGGGCAGCGGTATGCCGCCGCATCCCGCAAGCGCCAGGAGCAGTGCGATGATCCCCATGATGTGTCGTGGATGCAGCATAGCGCCAGTCTGTCAGTCAGGGGTTAAGGGTTGCCAAAACCTTTCACCTGCAACCTTCCCGAGTTCGCACGTGCCGCTTTCCTGCTCGCAACGTTCTATGGCGCAGACCTGTGAGGTTGCGGCGACGTGGATTCAGAGAAAGCGCTCCTTTCCTCTTCAACCTTCTGCCTTCACAACCGTCACTTTCCTGCCTGCAACCTTCCGCTCGCAACGTTGCGTGGCGCAGACCTGTGAGGTCGCGGCGACGTGTATTCAGGGGAGGCGAGCCTTTCACCTGCAACCTTCCTGCGTTCGCACCTGCCACTTTCCTGCTCGCAACCTTCCGCTTGCAACGTTCCGCGGCGCAGACCTTTGAGGGCGCGGCGACGGGTACTCAGGGGAGGCGAGCCTTTCCGCCAGCAAAGACTTCTGGCGCGGCAACATGCGTGGAGCAGACCTCAAAGGTCGAATACGTTCTCGAACGTTCCAAATTCCTGTGGGCGCACCCGCGACGCGCCCCTGCGTGTCACCTTCCCGCATTCGACGTTGACATTCTGGCGACGATAGCGCGGTGCAACGCTGGGAGAGACGGTGCGGTGCAACGCTGGGAGAGACGGTGCGGTGCAACGCTGGGAGAGATGGTGCATCGCACCGCTGGGAGAGACAGTGCGGTGCACCGTCTCTACCTTCTACCTTCCCACCTGCAACCTGCAACCTGATAACCCCCTCACCCAAACACCATCCCGCAGATCGACACCACTGACGCGCCCTCATCGTCCGCCGGGCACTGCGCATACCCGACAAGCTCGCCTTCGACGGCGTCCATCAGGCGCAGCGCCAGGTACGTCGGCGGCAGCCCGCAGATATTCTGGCGATCGCCGGTGTCGGCGATGACGCGGAAGAACCCGGCGGCGTCACCGGCGCGCATGCGGTCGATCACCAGATCATCGGAGTGCCGCAGCGCCTCTTTGTCGGCATCGTTCAGCGGTGCGCCGCCGAATGCCGGACCGACGTGCGACATGTCGCCGGAGATGACCACCAGCGCTCGCCGGGAAGCGGTCACTCGCCGCAGCGCGGTGATTAACGCCTCCAGCCGGGGATCGGTCACCGGATCGCCGCCGTTCATGTAGCGCGCAAATGATCCGACCAGGATGGGAATCACCGGACAAAGCGCCTGTCCGCGTATGTACTGTAACCACACCGCCACGAGTTCGAGCGAATGTTCCACGCGGTGATACAATTCGCCTGCAAAAGCGGCTTCTTCTCCAAGAGCTGCCGCCAGTTCATCAACAATCGCCTCATCGGTCGGTAACACGCCGAACGGCGTGGCATACCTCTGGCGCGTCAGCGTGATCGGTTCAGGGCTGTAGTGGTCGGTGCCGATCAGAAGAATGACCTCAGCCGCGCGCACCATTTCTGCGGCGCGTTGCCAGACCTGCGCATACACCCGACCGCCGCGCGCGTAGTCGATGTGCGGGCTGAGAACGCCGCGACCGGTTGGCGGCGCGGGGGCGATCGGACCGACCGCCGCAACAAAACCATCGAGCAATCGCCGGAGTTCCGCCGGATCAGCCGGGTACGACTGCCCCGCCAGCGCCGGCGGACGGAACGGCGCCGCGCGATACCTGGCGAGCGCTCGTGCGTGTTCTGCCCTGAAGCGCAGGTTATCCAGCAGGAACGCTTCATCAAGCGCATCAACCAGACGATCAATCAGCGCAACGTCCACCGGCATGCCGAGCATCGAACGCAGTTTCCCGGCGATTGTCGCTCGATGGTGCTTTCCATCACAGAAAAGCAACGCCGGACCGAGTCCCTGGGAAATCACCAGGAAGCGGTCTGAAATCTGGAGCGGATCGCGCAACAGCAGCGATGGCTGTCCTTCGTGCATCACCTGGCGAATATCGATGGCGCGCAGTTTCGGATACTGATCAGGAGGAAGCCACATAGCGCAATTCGTCCCGATGATCGCGGATTTTGATAATCGCAGCCGCCACATCGTCCATTTCGTCAGGCTCGGCGAGCAGCAGCCACTGCGGCAGCCAGATCGCCTCGCGGCATGCCTGCTCGGCGTTCGGGCAGGCGCCAGCGCGCGCGACTGCCGGACCGAGCGACTCCTGACGGTAGAGCGGGAAGGGGTATCCCGTCGAGCACGGGATGCCTTCGGCTTCGAGCGCCTGCTCGAACAGATCGCGCGGCACGCCGAAAGCGCGTTCATCGTAGCGCACCATATAGATATGGAAGGCGTGCCGATCAGCGCGTTCGTCCCAGCGCATCGGCTGAATGCCTTCGACATCGGCAAAAAACGCATTCAGGCGTCGGGCGCACGCCATGCGTCGGTTGGTCTGCTCATCGAGACGTTCGAGTTGCGCCAGAAGAACAGCCGCCTGCCAGGCGGAGAGACGCATGTTTGTGCCCAGGTTCGGGTGTTCATACCAGGCGCCGCCGATAGCGCGTCCCTGGTTCACGCGGCTGCGGATCGCGTCGGCAAGCGCCTGATCGTTCGTTGTCAGGACGCCGCCTTCGCCCGCCGTCATATTCTTGCTGCTCTGAAAACTGAACGACCCGACATCGCCAAGCGACCCACACTTCCGACCGCGCCACGATGCGCCGTGCGCGTGGGCTGCGTCTTCAATCAGCAGCAGCGCATGGCGTCGCGCCAGCGCCGTCAGTCGGTCCATATCCGCCGCGTGACCGGCGAAGTGAACCGGAATGATCGCCCGTGTACGCGATGTAATCGCTGCTTCCGCCGCATCAGGGTCGAGGTTATAGGTATCCGCTTCAATATCGGCGAACACCGGCGTGGCGCCGACCAGCCGCACCGCCGATGCTGTGGCAATGAAGGTGTAAGGGGGGACGATCACCTCATCGCCAGGACCGATGCCCGCCGCCATGAGCGCGGCGACCAGCGTTTGCGTGCCGTTGACTGCGGCAATGCCAAACGCAGCATCATGGCGCTGCGCGAATGCGCGCTCAAACTCTGCGACGACCGGAGCGAACCCGCCCCAGTCGTCGCTACGCAGCACATCAAGGACCCGTTGTTCTTCACGTGCGTCCCACTGAGGCCAGCGGGGCCAGGGACGGGTGCGCACCGGCGCGCCGCCGTTGATTGCGAGGGTTGCCATAGTTCTCCCCGGCTACCGTCAGAAAGCGATAAACGCCATTGCAAGGTAGCATAGCCAGGGAGAATTGTCAATCACGTCACGGCAACTCCCGTATCTGCGGCACGGCGACAAAGATCAGCGTCGCAGCGCCAAGCACCGCCAGCGCCCCACTGATCACCGCCGTCGGTTCGCCTGCCTGCTCAGCGATCAGCCCAACCCAGAGCGCGCCAACCGGCATCATCCCGAAGAACACCATGCTGTAGACCGCCATCACCCGACCGCGCAGCGCATCGGGCGTCAGCGTCTGCACCAGCGCGTTTGCCAGGTTCATAATCAGGATGACCGCCAGCCCGGAAGCCACCAGGATCACGAGCGTCAGCGGCAGCCAGTTCGTGAACGTCAGCAGGATGAGCAGCGTCGGGAATGCAAATGTGCCAACGGTGAGCAGCCGTCCTTTGAACTGAAAGCGCCCAAGCGACGCGATCAGCAACGCGCCCAACAGCGCCCCCAAACCGCGCGCCGACTGCAAGAGTCCGGTTGTGGTCGCGTCGCCTCCCAGAATGCGCACTGCCCACGCCGGGAAGAGCGTCGCAAACGAGATGCCAAAGCAACTCGTCACCCCAACCAGCGCTATCAATGTGCGCACCACCGGTTCGTGCAGGATGTACCTCAGCCCTTCGCGCAGGTCGCGCCACGCCGATGCACTGCGCGGCGCCGCTGGCTTCGACGCGATCCGCATGCGCCAGAGTGCGCCGAGCACCGCCAGGAACGAGATGCCGTTGAGCATGAAACACCACGCCGGTCCCGCCAGGTTATAGGTCACTCCCGCCATCGCCGGTCCAGTCGTTGTAGCCAGATTGAACATGGTCGCATTAAGCGCAATGCCATTCGTCAGGTCCTCTTTATCCACCAGTTCGCGCACGAATGCCAGGCGCGCCGGTGCGTCAAAGGCGTTGGCGACTCCCAGCAGGAACGAGAGCGCGACAATATGCCAGGGCTGCACGACGCCGGTGAACACAAGCGCCGCCAGCATGAACGCCAGCGCCATCTGCGCCGTCTGCGTGATCATCAAGAGGGTGCGGCGCGGCACGCGGTCAGCGACCACGCCGCCGTAGAGGGTCAGCGCCCACGCGGGCACGCCAGCGGCAAATCCCACGTACCCCAGATACGCGGGCGAACCGGTCAACTGGAAGACCAGAAATCCCTGGGCAGTGGTTTGCATCCACGAGCCGAAGAGCGACACCATCTGCCCGAAGAACCAGAGACGATAGTTGCGATAACGTAACGCCGCGAATGTCCTTGCGGCAAACGCGCTGCGCCGCGACGGTGTGATGGTCATTTATTGCGGGAAGATGCTCAGATCGTTCTTCAACCCGAGGGCATGCCGGTAGGGATCAATCATCTCGGCGGTGATGCCAAGTCCTTCGATCAGCGCACGGTAGCGGGGGTGCGCTTCGGGGCGTTCGCCAGCAGCGAGCGCGGCGTCGAGCAGGTTGAGCGCCAGGCAGCGCAATTGCTGATGATTGAGCCGCTCGCGCGCTTCACAGACGAAATCATTGAACGGTACACGCGCCAGATACGGTTCGATCCGGTCGATCAGATCGCGGTCCAGCGCCAGACCGCGCCGCGCATCCGGCACAAACCGCGCCAGTCTGCCCTGCTCGTCGTACAGGCTTGTCGCGCCGTGCAGGTGCGCCAGCGCCACGACCAGCGCCGCGCCAGGCGTCAGCGCGCCCGGCGGGTACACCGCGTCCAGTTCCGACCACGCTCCCATCGCCAGTCTCCTTTCAACACATCGCTGGATCAGGAGCAGCAATTATACCACCGACGCCTTTGAGCGTAACGATGAACCGCTTTCCTGCATCATATCCATAACCAGATGAGTCCTCGCGCTGGAAAGGGGCGAACCATGTCATACGATGTCATGGTCATCTCCGCGCACCCCGATGATGCTGAAGTGCAGATGGGCGGCACGATCGCGCTGCTGACGGAACAGGGAAAACGGGTGTTGCTGGTCGATCTGTGCGATGGCGAGCCTAGCGATTTTGCAGCGCCAGGAGTGCGCGTTGAACAGGCGCGGCGCGCCGCGGCGCACCTGGGCGCCGATCGCCTGTTTCTTGACGGTCAGGATCGCCTGATCACCGACACGATCCATCTACGTCTCGAAATCGCTCGCCTGATCCGCATCCATCGCCCGACCCTCGTCTTTGCCACTACCGACGCATGCGTGCACCCGGATCACGCGGCTGTCGGCAGCCTGGTGAGCGCCGCAGTGTTCTATGCGCGTCTCGACCACTGGGATCGCGTGCCGGGAGGGGAGACGCTCAGTGATACGCAACCCTGGGCGGTCGAGCGCCTGTTCTATCCGCATTGCAAGATGGAGCCGCCATGGGGACGCGACTTCGCCTTTGCGGTGGATGTCAGCGCCACCTACGACCGCAAACGCGCAGCACTGGCGGAGTACGGCTCGATCTTCAGGGTTGAGGGAGGGCGCGACCGGTTGTTGACCCTGTACGAAGCGGAAGACGCCTACATCGGGCGGCTCTTCGGCGTGGCGTATGCCGAAGCGTTCAAGAGCCAGAGTCCGTTGCTCGTGCGCAGCCCGACCGTCTTCCTGCCTGCGCTGCACGGGTAATGTAACGTTTGCCGAGCTTCGCACATCATATCCGCAGAATAACCGCATGCACAAAGGAGGAGAGTCCAATGGCGCTCTTGAACGATAAGGATCGGAAAATTGTCCGCGAGCAACTTGACGAAGGGTTGAAGCGACCGGTGACGATGGCATTTTTCAGCAGCAAAGAAAACTGCGAGCTGTGCGATGTCACCGGCGAGTTAGTCGAAGAGGTTGCAGGCATTCACCCGTTGCTGCGGGTTGAGAAATATGATTTGCAGGCGGACGCGGCGCGCGCCGCCGAACTTGGCGTCGATAAGGCGCCTGCCATCGTCATTCTTGGCGGCGAAGAGGGGCAGAACTACGGCGTGCGCTTCTACGGCATTCCGAGCGGTTACGAGTTCGTAACCCTGCTCGAAGCGCTGCGGATGGTCGGGAGCGACACGGTGGAGCTGCAACCGGCGACGCGCAAGTTTCTGAGCGAACTGAAGCAACCGATGCACCTGCAGGTGTTTGTGACGCCGGGATGCCCGTACTGCCCGCGCGCCGGGGTGCTGGCGCACCGCCTGGCATACGCCAGCCCGTTGATCACCGCCGATGTTGTCGAAGTCACCGAGTTCCCCGACCTTGGCGAGCGCTACGAGGTCATGGGCGTGCCGCGCACGGTTATCGACGACGTGGTGCACATCGAGGGCGCTGCGCCGGAGAGCATGGTCGTCGGCAAATTGCGTGAGGCGCTGATGGCGGCGTAGGGGGGTGGAACGTTGAACGTTCAACGTTGAACGTTCAACGTTCGCACCTTCCAATATCTTCGTCAGACTATCGCTTGTGGAACTCATCCCAATTAATGCCCAACTGTCTCAAGAATGCCCGTAATGTGCCCATCTTAATGTCCTTTGAGTTCCAATGAGGTCAGAGACAATGCCTCTCAGATAAGCACACACGAAGGACCCTTCAACCTGCAACGTTCGCACCTGCAACCTGAACCTCTCGTGCCTCGCGCCCCGTCTCAACCTGTGCTATACTACTTTCGCCGGATGCCGCAACATCAGAACTGCGCCAATCGCCGCACAGCGACGCAGGCGGAATATGGCGTCTCAGGCGCTCCCCAGGTTACCCTCGTATACGGAAAGGAGGAGTGTGATGGCAACGATTGGTCGTGACACAACGATCAGTTGGCTCGGGCACGGTACGTTCCATATCCAGACCCCTGGAGGGAAGAAGGTTCTGATCGACGCCTGGGTTGACGGCAACCCCTCCTGCCCCGATGAGTGGAAGCAGCGGGTGCGCAGCGAAGGGATTGATGTCATTTTCTTGACCCACGGACACTTTGACCACATCGCTGATATTCTGGCACTTGCGAATGAAACGAGCGCCACGATCGTCGGACAGTTTGATATTACTGGCTGGATCGCGTCGAAAGGCGTCAGTCAGGACCGACTGGTCGGGTTCAACAAAGGCGGCACGGTCGAAGTGGCGGGCATTCGCGCCACGATGACCCACGCGACCCATAGCAGCACTTTCACCGACAATGGCGTGATTGTCCCCATGGGCGCGGAAGCCGGTTATGTGCTGCGCATGGAGAACGGTTTCGTCATCTATCATACTGGCGATACCGCCGTAACGATGGATATGCAGATTATTGGCGATCTCTATCGCCCCGAACTGGTCATTCTGCCAATTGGCGATCACTTTACCATGGATCCGATGCAGGCTGCCTATGCGCTGAAGTTGATCCGACCGAAATTCGCTATCCCGGAGCACTATGGCACCTTCCCGATCCTGCGCGGGACTCCGGATCAGCTCCGCGAGCATTGCAGCGCCTTCGGCGTCGATGTGACCGTGATCGACCTGAAACCGGGCGAGTCGGTCAGTTGAGCGGCGGGGTCGCTCTTCTGTGAGGCATCCATGAAATTGCTCATTCCGCAGGCTCTCGCACCCCTGATCGAACCACGCCTGGCGGAGATGGCGCCGGACCTGGAGGTGGTGCGCTTCGACGATACCGGAGAACCGGAGGGTGATGTCAGCGACGTGACGATGCTGCTCCGCTGGTGGACGCCGGTCAGCGCGCTGCGCCGCGTCCTGGCGGCGGCGCCGAACCTGCGCTGGATCCATACGCCGAGCGCTGGCGTCGAGCATCTTCTGATCCCTGAGATCCTCGAACGCGATATTGTGCTGACGAACTCGGCTGGGGCGCAAGCCATTCCCATTGCTGAGTTCGTCCTCATGTACATGCTGAACCACGCTAAGCGCGCCTTCGACTTCAAGGCGCTGGCGCCCGAAGAGTGGGATCGCGGCGACGATATTCCGTGCGATGAATTGTTCGAGCGCACCCTCCTGATCATCGGCTATGGCAATATTGGCGCCGAAGTCGCAAAACGAGCGCGCGCCTTCGGCATGCGGATCCTCGCCAGCCGCCGCCATCCCCGACCGACTGACGGGGTCGATCTGATGGTCGGCGAGAACGGCTGGCGCGACCTCCTCCCACAGGCGGATTATGTCGTCATCGCCACGCCGCTGACCGCCGCAACCCGCGGGATGTTCGACGCCGACGCTTTCCGGCGTATGAAGTCGAGCGCGTACCTGATCAACATCGCACGCGGGCAAATCGTTGACACCGATGCGCTCCTGGAGGCGCTGCACAGCGGGCGAATCGCTGGCGCGGCGCTCGATGCCCTGCCGGTCGAGCCATTGCCTCCCGACCATCCGCTCTGGAAGGCGCCGAATGTCTGGATCACGCCGCATATCTCCTACTCGTCGCCGCGCACCCGCGAGCGCACGGTCAATTTGTTCTTCGAGAACCTGCGCCGCTACCTGAACGGCGAGCCGCTGCTCAATGTGGTGGACAAGGCGGCAGGTTACTGACATCACACCGTATTCATTGACGCACAGGAGACGACGATGCTTACACCGGCGCCAACACGCGGCGACACGTCCTGGTTTGTTCACGACCGATTTGGCATGTTCATTCACTGGGGGTTGTATTCCCTCGCCGCGCGTCACGAGTGGGTCAAGAGCCGTGAGAAAATCGACGATGAAACCTACCAGCGCTACTTCGACCATTTCGACCCCGACCTGTATGACCCGCGCATGTGGGCGCGCGCGGCACGCGAGGCGGGGATGAAGTATGTGGTCGTCACGACCAAGCATCACGAAGGGTTCTGCCTGTGGGACTCGCAGTACACCGATTACAAAGCGCCAAATACGCCTGCAAAACGTGATCTGCTGAAGCCGTTTGTCGAGGCGTTTCGCGCCGAGGGGTTGCGCATCGGGTTCTATTATTCGCTTATCGACTGGCATCACCCCGATTTTCTGATCGATATCTTCCATCCGCTGCGCGACCATCCGAACGTCGCGCAATTGAACGCCCGTCGTAATATGCGTCGATATGCCGCATATATGCGCAATCAGGTGCGCGAACTGCTCACCAGCTACGGACCGGTGGACATCATCTGGTTCGATTTTTCCTACCCGAACCGCGAGTACAATGGGCTGCCCGGCAAAGGGCGCGCCGACTGGGAAAGCGAAGCGCTCCTGCGCCTGGTGCGCGATCTGAGACCCGATATTATTGTCAATAACCGTCTCGACCTGCCCACCGAGTTCGCCGATGTGCATACGCCGGAACAGTTCCAGCCGCGCGAGTGGGTTCACGTTGATGGCGAGCCGGTCGTGTGGGAGACGTGCCAGACCTTCAGCGGCTCGTGGGGCTATCACCGCGACGAAATGACCTGGAAAAGCCCGGAACAACTGATCCAGATGCTGATCAACTCCGTGGCGTGCGGCGGCAACCTGTTGATGAATGTCGGTCCGACAGCGCGCGGGACGTTCGACGACCGCGCGCTGGCGGCGCTCAAAGTCTACGCCGACTGGATGCGCCTGCACAGCCGTTCGATCTACGGCTGTACTCAGAGCGAATTCACGGCGCCGACCGACTGCCGTTTCACCCAGAATGGGAAGCGACTTTACCTCCATATTTTCTCCTGGCCCTTCCGTCACATTCATCTCGACGGGCTTGCAGGCAGAGTGGAGTACGCGCAACTGCTCCACGACGCCAGCGAGGTGCGGTTGCTCGAACCAGGTAAACACGCCGAATGGAGCATTGCTGAGACCGCAGCCGATACGCTGACCCTGGAGTTGCCGGTAGTCAAGCCCCGTGTGACTGTGCCGGTGATCGAATTGTTTCTTCGGTGAACGCTATGAGCGACGGGTATCTGCTCGGCATTGACGCGGGCGGCACGAAGACGCATGCCCTGATCGCCGATCGGAACGGGCGCGTCGTCGGCGGCGGCGAGAGCGGACCGGGCAACTGGGAAGTGGTTGGTCTCGATGGAGCGTTCGCCGCATATGCGCAGGCGATTGATTGCGCACTCCGCGCGGCTGGCATCATGCGCAATGACATCATCGCCGCCGGGTATGCACTGGCAGGTCTCGACTGGGAAAGCGACATTGCGCGGCTCGAATCGGTGATTGTCCGCCTGGGATTGCCTGTGCCCTACGTGCTGATCAACGACGCCTTCGGAGCGCTCCGCGCCGGTTCCGCCGACGGATGCGGCGTGGTGGTGATCGCCGGAACCGGCTCGACCGTCGCCGGACGCAACCGCAGCGGTGCGACCTTCCGCACCTTTGGGCTTGGGACGCACTGGGGCGATTTCAATGGCGCTACTGATCTGGTGCTGGCAGCGACCCGTGCGATCGGGCATGCCTGGATCGGACGCGGACCGGCGACGGCGCTGAGTGCCGCTTTTGTGCAGGCATATGGCGTGGCTGATGTGCCCGATCTGGTCGAACGGGTGTCGCGTGGCGCTGCTCCGCCGCCCGATGGACGCCTGGCGCCGCTGGTGTTTGCAGCGGCCGATGCTGGCGATGAGGTCGCCTGCCGTATCGTCCGGCAGGCGGGCGAGGAATTGGGGAAGACGGCTGCGGCGGTTGCGCGCAAACTCGCGCTCGAAGACGAAGCGTTTGATGTAGTGCTGGCGGGGGGCGTCTTTCGGGCGCAGAGTCGGCTGTTAGTCGATGCCCTGGCTGAACATGTTCATTTATGTGCACTAAAAGCGCGGGTGGCGCCGCTGGAGGCGCCGCCAGTCGCCGGGAGCGTCCTGCTGGCATTTGATGCTGCGGGCATCCCGACGCCGCCAATACTCTGCGTGCGCCTACTGGAAGAAGCGCGTCTCTGGTTTCAAACAAGAGGTAAATGACCGTGAGCTGATGTTGGACGATCTTGTGATCGGCGGTGGTTGAGCCTGTCGAAGCCAGCGCCAACCACTCCGCAGGCGGAAGCGTGATTGTCCAGGTTGAGGTTCTTCCCGTGAAGGCTGACAAGACGACCGTCCATAAGGCTCTTTGCGTCTTTGCGTCTTTGTGTCAATATTTCCAGGAAACGCTATAACCATGGCGCTCTATGCGCGTGTTCTGATCCTTATCCTTCTCCTGACCGCCTGCTCTCAACCCGCAGCCGCGCCGACGCCGTCTCCTGAGCCAGCCGCAACGCCTGCTGCTACACGGACGCCGCTTCCTTCGCCAACCGCTGCGCCGCCGACCGCTTCGCCTCCGACACAGACTCCTGAACCGGAACCGCTGACGGTGTGGGCGGCGGGCGACGAAGCGCACCATGACGCGCTCGCACGGCTGCTGACCGATGCCGCCGCCGACGCGGGCGTGCCGATCCGCATCCGCAGCAGCACTTCCGACGCCATGATCGCCCGCCTGCGCGTTGATCAGATCGATGGACAACCGCCGCCGGACGTCATCTGGGGTGATGGCAACGACCTGGCTATCCTGCGCACCATGGGTCTGATTCAGGCAGTGCGTCCAACGCCTGCTGATGATACACTGCCCGCCGTGATCACTGGCGCCACCGCCGATGATCAGCAGTGGGGCGCGCCAGTCGGCGCACAGGGGTTTCTGCTGCTGCTCTACAACCGGAAATTCGTGGAGAGTCCGCCGCGCACCATTGACGCGCTGATCGCCGTGGCGCGCGCCAATACCGGCAGCGGCAGGTTCGGACTGGTCGCCGGATGGACCGAAGCGCGCTGGTTTGCCTTCTGGCTCGACATAACAGGAGGAGAGATGCTCGACGCGAATGGCATGCCCTCCCTCGATGCACCCGCAGTTGTCGCTGCGCTCGAACTGCTGCGCACTGTGCGGCGGTATGGACCGACACCCCCCTCGACGTACGACGAGGGCGCGCGCTTCTTCCGGCGCGGCAGGGCGGCGCTGGCAATCGATGGCGATTGGGCGCTGGAAGGCTACCGTGGATTGACCGACACCCTGGAGCTGGGGATTGCGCCGCTGCCGCTCACGAATCGCGGCACACCGGCGACCGCGCCGCTCACCGGCGTCTACCTGATGTATGGCGCTGCGCTTGACGGTCAACGGTTGGCGCAGGCGGAGACGCTGGCGACGACCCTCCGCGAACCGGCATGGCAGGCGCGCATTGCCCGCGATCTGGGCATGCTCCCGGCATCCATCACCGCTCTGAACGATCCTGTGGTCACCGACGATCCAGCGCTGGCGGCAGCCGCGACATATGCCCGCAGTGCGCCTGGCATCCCGCCAACCCGTCCCATCCGCTGCGCCTGGGATGCTGTTGAAATTGAATTGCCGTCGTTGCTGCTCGGCAGGCGTACCGCAGCCGACACCGCCGCCGCCATGCAGCGGCGGGCGATGGCATGTGCGGAGCGGTAGCCGTCAGGGGCGGTCGCGCATTCGACCGGACAAGATGCGCGTCGCCGTCTCTACACATTCGGGGATACAGAGCCGCCGGGCTGCGGAACGTGCAATGGTCGAGCGACGCTTTCCCGCCGTCAATCCGCGACCATCACCGTCCCCTCTTCTACCGCTTCCCCAAGAAGGGCGCGGCATAACAACCCCGGCGCCGGACCAATCAGATAGACCTGCAGCGATGGGATCGCCTGCGCCAGGCGCCACATCAGTTCGACTTTGCTGCGCATGCCGCCGGTGACATCGATGCCGTGCGAACCGCCGGTTCCTGCCAGAACATCAGCGATGTTGCGCCGGTCAATCCGCGCAATCCGTTCTGCATGCGGATGACTGCGCGGATCAGCGGTGTAGACGCCGGATTCGCCAACCAGAACGATGCGGGTGGGGCGAAGCGCTGGCAGCGTCGCCAGATGCGCCAGCAGTTGCTCGGTCGAAATGATGGCGCTGCCCTGGATTTCATCGAAGGCGACATCGCCATGAACGACGGGAACCAGTCGATGTTGCAGCGCGCGTTCGAGGGCGTCGGTGTCCCAGCGCGCCAGTTGTCCGCCGCGTGCAACCAGCGTTGTCGAGGGTTGCAGCGCCAGCGCCGGAACGCCAGCCGCCAGCAGTGCATCGACTACAATCCGGTTCAGGCGCAGCGCTGCGGCAGAGGTCAGCGCGAATCCCATCCAGTCAGCGTCCGGCGGCAGACCACAGTGGATGCCGTACCGCTGTGCGTACACGTGACCGAATGAACCGCTGCCATGCCCGATGATGATCCGCATCTCCGGCGCGGCGTCCAGCGCCTGCCGCACTTCGCCCGCCAGACGGCGCACGGTCTCGACATCGGCGCGCTCCTGCTGTGTTTTATCGGTGATAATCGAACCGCCAAACTTAACGAACGCAATCATATGCTCGTCCGGAGCGCTTTCAGACCGCAACGACACAGAGACCCTGCATACTCCTGCGCGCCTGTCTATCTCACGCTTCTTGTCTCCCGTATCCGTCGCGCCACGCATTTCCGCCTTCAACCTTGGCGCCTTCAATCCGCCGCTGCTCGCCTCTCGCCTGTTATACGGTCATGACGAAAACATCGCCAGGATCGCCACCGATGTCAAACCCCAAAGAATGATGCACGCCGCCAGCGGAGTGTCTTTCAATACCAGGTCAGCGGGACTGCCGCCGCCATCTTGCTTATAGATCAGGTAGAGATAGCGGAAAATGGCGTAGACCACAAATGGTACAGTGGTCATCATCACCGGAAACGGTCGGTGCGGCAACGTTTCGGCAGTCGAGGTAAAGAGGGTATACGCGATAATTGTGGCTGCGGTCACGATCGACATCATCTGATCGAGAAGCGGCAGCGAATACTCGTCCAGGATGCGCCGGTGCGCGCCCGCGCCGTTCTCCAGCAGCACCAGTTCAGCGCGGCGCTTTGCCAGCCCCAGGAACAGCGAGAGCAACCCCATACAGATGAGCAGCCAGGGGGTAATATCAATATCGAGCACCATTGCACCCGCTACAGCCCGGAGCACGAAACCGGCAGCGATAGTAAAAACGTCCATAATCACGACGTGCTTGAAGTAGTAGGAATACGCCACGCCCTGGATGAGCGCATATGCCAGCAACGCCACTGGAAAGTCATAGTTGTAGCCAAACCAGGTTGCACTGCCGCCAGGAGGCGTATAATTCAGATCGAGCAGCACGCTGAGGGGCAGCGCAATAGCGACCAGCGCTACCGCCGTGACAGCCGCGATGCGCGGGTTCAGACGCCCGGACGCCAGCGGACGGTTGCGCTTCTTCGGATGCGCCCGATCCTTCTCCATGTCAACCAGATCGTTGAGCAGGTAGATTGCGCTGGCAACCATACAGAAGAGAACGAATGCGGAAACGACGGTCACGATGGCATCGACCTGCGTCCACAGTCGTTGCTGCGAAAACACAATCGCCGCGAACACGAATGTGTTCTTAATCCATTCCTTCGGGCGCATAGCGCGCAACAGTTCGACGAGCATCGCGCCGCCGCGCGCCCGTGTTATTTCGATGTCGGCGGTACGTTCCATTTCTTCTAACATCCTTATGCATGCAGGACGACCTGCACCATTCTACAGCATTTTGCGAAGAGGTTGCACAAAGATGCAAAAGGGCGCAGCAGCGCAATTAACCATATCTTTGCGACCCTGCGCTTCTGCGTCCTTTTTTGGAAAACTCTCTGGAGGAGCGTGCGCCACCCGTCAAACGCTTGACATATCACCATCTTACGACTACTCTGCCAGTAAACCAGAAAGAACAGGATATTGCCATGCCTCGTTTGCTGATAGCCACAACCAACCCTGGCAAGCTGCGGGAATACGCGGCGATCTTCGCCGATCTGCCGCTTAATCTCTACACCCTGTCGGATCTGGGCATTCAGGATGATGTCGAAGAGACCGGCGCCACCTTTGCCGAGAACGCGCGCATCAAGGCGGAATACTACGCGCAGCGCAGCGGATTGCCGACTCTCGCCGACGACTCCGGGCTGGAGGTAGCGGCGCTCGGCGGCGAACCCGGCGTTCGCTCGGCGCGTTATGCCGGTCCTGAGGCGACCGATGCCGAGCGCAACGCCTTTCTGCTGCGCAAACTCGAAGGCGTGCCATTCCACGCGCGGCTGGCGCGCTTCGTCTGCGTCATTGCGCTGGCGCTGCCCGGCGGTCCTATTGAGTTTGTTGAAGGCGTGCTCCACGGCGTCATTGAGTTTGAGCCGAAGGGACACTACGGGTTCGGATACGATCCGATTTTCTACGTGCTGGATGAGGATGCGACCCTGGCGCAATTGCCGCCGGAGCGCAAGAATCAGATCAGCCATCGCGCCAGTGCCGCGCGCGCTGCGTGTGACGTGCTGCGCCGCTGGCTCGATGAAGGGCTGCTCGATCCGTGACTCTCCCGCTTCAGCCGTTCGTTCTACGCCCGCCCCTGATTGTTGCCAGAAGTGCGGCAGGCGTCGGCGTCGACAGGCTCAGCCGACATAGCGTGCCAGGTGAAGAGGCGCTGGCACGGTCGCTGGAGAGGTGTGGCAGGCATTGGCTTCGACAGGCTCAGCCGACGCTGGATGCACGATGGTGAATAGGTGGTTCAGGCACGATGAGAACTGCTCTGGAAATTGAACTCTCACCGGCAATAGACGGCGATCTGCCAGCGATTGCCGAATACCAGCCGGTTGAGTTTGTGTGCGCCCCGCCAGCCGGAGCGACGCCGGAACTGGCGGTTGACGGTCTGGTATTGTCGCCATTCCTCCGCCCCGGCGATATGCGCTGGCGCTGGGCATGGAACCCTGGCGCGGCTGTGGGCATGCATGCGCTGCACCTGGCAATGTTCGTCGATGGTGCACGGTGTGACGAGCGGCAATGGCGGTTGCTGGTTGCACCGGGGAAAATCGATAGTGAACGGTATCTTGCAATCCTGGAAGATGTCGAACGTCTGGCGCCCGCTCTGGTGCGTTCTCTGGCAGGCGCTGCTGTCGGATCGCAACTGGGACGCAGCGACGGTACACCGCGTTTGTGGTTTGATGACGCTATGGCGCTGTTTGGTTCGTCATTCGACCGGTTCGAGCAGGCAGTTCAGCGCATTCTGGCGCATCCCCGCAGCGCGCTGCAGCACGATGATGAACGTGTGCCGCTGGGACAGGCGCGGGAACTTTCGGCGACGGCGCTGCAACGCGCGGTGCAGGGCGACCTGGAAGCGGCAGCGCCGGACGCAGCGCCGCACGTGCAGCGCCTGGTGCGACCGGAAGGCGGCGTCTTGCCGCGAACTGTGGTGCAGGAGTGCAGCCGTGACGCATATGACACGGCTGAACATCGTCTGCTAAAGCGCACTCTGGAACTTCTGCGCGGGCGCGCGCGGCGCTGTGCAGATCGGGCGCAGCGCGAGATCGCCCGTCTCACTGCCGTGGCGCCGGATTCCTCCCGCGCCGCGCGCGCCCGCGCCATCGCTGCGCGCTGCGATCAGTGCACCCGTCGCATTGCCAGCCTGCTCGCCGAGACGTTCTTCGAGCAGGTGACGACGCTGCGCCAGACTCCTATGGTCACGCCGCTGATCCGGCGCGATCCTGCGTATCGCCAGGTGTACCGCATGTGGCGTGCACTGCGCCAGTCGCTGGTCGTCGATCCGGGTGCGCTGTTCGATCTGCCGGTTGTCGATCTCCCGCTTTTGTACGAACGCTGGTGCGTGTTACAGGTCGTCGAGGCGCTGCTGAACCTGGGCATCGAAGCGCATTCCTGCGCACTGCTGGTTCCTCCCGCAGACGACGCTGATGCCTGGTCATTCAATCTTCGGCGTGATGAGCCGCTGCTGATCGCCACATGGAATGGCTGGACGCTGCGGTTGCGCTACCAACCGCAGTATCGTCCGATATCACATGGACGCAACGATGATCCACGTCCGCAAGAGCGCCGCCTGAGCCTGTCGCAGGCGGCGGATGACTCTCCCCTGGTCTCACTCGACCGCCACATGCGCATCCCGGACATCGCTATCGAACTGGTTCGACCCGATCACCCGCCGCGGGTCATTGTACTGGATGCCAAATACCGCCTGGATGCCGACGGGCGCGGCGTCCCCGCCGATGCCCTGGCGGAGGCATATGTGTATGCCAGCGCGATTGGCGCATCGAGCGTGCCCGCTGTCGCCGCTGCGCTGATCCTGTATCCGGGCACAGGCGACGCCGAACGCTACCCCGGCGGCGCCGGCGCCATCCCGCTGCTGCCGGGGGCTGTTGGGGAGTTGGAAGGGGTGTTGGCAAGGGAGATAGGGCGCGCAGGGATGGATTGTTTCGTCACGCCCGCACGTTGAGTTGCCCATTTCAAGCATCAT
>JAUQOW010000374.1 GCA_030550675.1 Chloroflexota bacterium | reverse complement strand
GCATTCGGAATCAGGAAGTTCTGGGGATCGGTGCGCAGCAGCGCTCGCACTGCCAGACCAGTGGCTGTCACATTGGTATCAAGCGCCCAGGGTGACATTTCGCCTGCGTCCCAGTGGGCGTCGGACACAGACAGCACTGCGGCGCCCATCAATTCAGCAACCAGCGTTCGGACGCGACTCTCCTCACTGCCAGCCGCCTGAAGGGTCATGAGCAAATACGCCTTCCCTGCGGCATTCAATGTGCTGCGTTCGTTGTACAGGTTGACCGCCCGTCCGCGATCCGATTTGCCCGCTTCGCTGAGGACGAACAGCACATAGGCGCGGGTGTTCGGGTCGCTCAACCGCAACCGGGGCGAAGGCGGCTTATCAAGGGCTTCGGTCAGAAAGATGACCGCGCGATCCAGCATTGCCTGATCGACGCTGAAGCCAGCGCGCTGCGCTTCAATCAGACCCTGCACGGCATAGGCAGTGAGGTACGGATCACTGTTATCGCTGCTCCACCATCCCCAACCGCCATCGAGCCGCTGGAGCGCCAAAAGGCGTTGCACACCGTTCATCAGGCTGCGCTCCAGAGTCGTTCGCAATTGCGGATCATCAAAACCAGCCTGCTGGAGCAGACGATAGGCGGCGGCAGCTGGCATGAAACTGCTGACCGTCGCTTCGCTGCTGAAATACGGCGCTTTTGTCAGTCGTTCGATGCCCCGCACGATGCCCGCTGCCAGCGACGGGGTCAATTCCAGTTCGACGCGCGCATCGGCGGTCGCCCTTTCCGGCGGCAGTTTGACCGTCTCCACCACCTGGTCAATCACCTGCCCGGCACTGGCAGTCGCTTCCGCTGTCGTCGGGAAGCGCAGCGGGACGCGCGCCTCGACCGCATCGCTGAAACCGCCGCCGCTGGCGCGCAGCGTCAGAATCGCTTCATCGGCGTCGCCGGGGGGCTGATTGACGGTTGCTCGCCAGCGCACCAGCGCCGTGCCGTTCGCCGGAACATTCACCCGCTGCTCAACCGCCCCTTCGATGGTCAACGCCGGATTGGGCGTCACCTGCACGGTCGCATCGATCGCGGCATTCGTCGTGTTCTGCACCACCGCCTGGATCACCGGACGGTCGCCGACCGTCAAGGCGCGCGGCAGCGTTGGACGGAGCAGCAGCGGTTTGCTGGCGACAATATCGACCGTCTGCTCGCCAACCAGCGTGTCGGCAGTGATGGCGCGCGCCGTCAGGCGCCAGGTCGTCAGGTTATCCGGCAGGGTCACGCTGAACTGCGCCGTGCCATCGTCGCCGGTGACGAGCGCCGGGTTCCAGAAAGCGGTATCGGGGAAGTCGCGTCGCACGTCCAGCGGCGCTTCGAGACCGCCGCCGCCCCCCTTATCGCCCGGTTGCAACCGCAGGGTCACCCGATCAACGAGCGCCGTCAGCGGGCTGGAGGTGAACACCCCCAGCGCGCGTTGGTCGTAGAACGCCTGGCGCAACGACGGATTCGGATCATCCGCCAGGGTCAGCACCCCCTTATCGACCAGCGCCAGCGACACCTCGGCGCGCATCCCTTTGCCGGTATAGTCAGTCGCCTTGATCGTGTACGTCACCGTGTCGCGCGGACCGACCTGCGTTTTGTCGGGCGTGAGCGTAATGGTCAATTCCTGGCGCTCGGTCGAGACCGGCAGTTTCACGATACCGACGCGCAGGTCGGGCGCGACTGGCGCATCCAGAGCGCTGCCGTCTCCTGGCGCTTTGATCAGAACCAGAGAAGCGTACACATTCGGCGCATACTCGTCGCGGATCGGAACCTGGATGACGCCGGTGGTTCCCTGGAGGGTGAAGGTGCGATGCTCAATCACACTGCTGCGTTCAATGGTAAGCAGCGCGGTCATATCCGGATAGGGCGCCGTCACCAAAATCGTCGCCGTGTCGCCCGGCTTGTAGCGGCGTTTGTCGGCGATCAGGTCAATGCGGTTGCTGTCGTCGATCCCCCAGAAGACATCGCCGCCCTCCGCCCATGTGTAGGCGGCTGTCTGTACAGTGCGCCCGGCGTCATCCTTCCCTTTTGCGACAATGCGGTACACTCCGCCTTTTGGCGGCGTGAACTGAAACTGCCCGCGTCCCTGCCCGTCGGTGGTCGCAGTGCGCGTCTCAATCAGCGTATCAGTGTACGCCGAAGTCCAGTAGAAGCGTCCATCGGCGCCCTGTTCGCGCACACTGTACCACTCACGCTGGTAAATCTCCACTTCGAGGGAACGATTCGGCGCCGGAGCGTCCTGCGGCGTCAGGGTGACAATCGAGACCTGCTGCGGCTGCCCGGCGCGCGCGACATATCCCTCTGGACGCAGACCGACGTAGAACGCTCCGGCGTGGACGGTAATTGTTGCCTGTGCAGCGATCACCTGTCCGTCGATATCGGTCACTTCGACATCAAGCGTCAACACCCGGCTGCCGGTGCGTGGACCGTCCGCCGGAGGCGGACGATCATACGTCGATGCTGGCAGACTCAACGTGAAGCGCCCCTGTGCATCGGTTACTCCCTCGCCTTCGGCGATCAGATCGCCAAAGAGGAACCCCTGCTCGAAGGAATACCAGGCGTAGGCGTCGTCAAAATCGACAAAACTGAAGTTCGGCGCGCTATCGCTGGAGAAATAGAACGATTGCGACAGCAGGCGCCAGCGCACTGGCGCATTGGCTGGCGCGCCGCCAGCGAAGTACGCCGCCTGCACTGTCGCGTTGAGCGGATCGCCGCGCAACAGGTCAGGGGTCGAAGGAGTGACGGTCACTTCAAACGCCGGGACGCGGTACTCTGCCACGAGAAAACTTCCGAACACCGCTGGCGCATCGCTTCGGACACCCTGCGCATTGCCGAGCCGGGCGATCATCGAGTAGGAACCAAGCGGCGCGCCCTGCGCCAGCGGCAGGTCAAGCGTGAACGTACCGAACGGGCTGAAGGTCAGCATCGTCGAGAAGACGGTGTTCCCTTCAGGATCGCTCACTTCCACATACGCGCGATCCCCCGCGCCAGGCAGCACATAGCGCTCCGCCTGCCCTTGCCCGGTTCCAACTGCAATGCCGCGAAGCGCGCCGCGCACATGCACCGTTTGCCCCGGACGATAGATTGGCTTGTCGGTGTACAGACTGCCAGCAAATGTGCGCGGCTCATAGTCCGCGATCAACCCAAAGTTCCAGGGACTGATGCCGGACTCCCAATCGCTGGTCGTGAATGTGAGCATTTTGCCGCCATCAGACGCCCAGAGAAAGATCGTCCCAGATCCCTTCCCATCAAACGGCGCGACCAGCACGCCGTCCGAGCCGGTGCGTCCGAGATCGACCGCAGTGCTCAACGCACCGCGGTTATAGCGATACGCCGCGGCGCTCACCGCCAGATAGGGAACCGGTTGTCCGGTTGCAAGATCAACAGCCCAGACGAACAGGCGATCCGCGCTGCGCTTGACCGTCAGCGCATATGGGCTAACCGCCATGACCTGGCGATCGACCAGCCCGCCGAATGCGCGCAACTCCAGGTAGTAGACGCCCGGATCGAGCCTTCCTACATCTATCGTACCGACGCGCCCGCGGTTCCGTTCGCCGCCGAGCGGCTGCGTTCCC
>JAUQOW010000373.1 GCA_030550675.1 Chloroflexota bacterium | reverse complement strand
ATCTGCGGTTGGTCGTGCTGGACGCCTGCGCCACCGGGCAACTGGCGCTCGACCCGATGCGCAGCATAGCGCCAGCTCTGGTGCGCGCCCAGATTCCGGCGGTCATTGCGATGCAATTTCAGGCGCCGGAGGAAGCCACCCGCGCCTTTGCCGGAGCATTCTATCGCGCTCTGGCGGACGCCTTCCCGATCGATTTCTGCGTCACCGAAGGGCGCCGCGCAGTGATGAACATTACCGGACTTGGTCGCGCCGATTGGGGCATCCCGGTGATCTATACGCGCACCGAGGATGGTCGTCTCTTTGAACCGCCTGCTGTTCATACGCCATCGACTGTGGCGGAGGTTTCGGCGCGTTCGGTCGGCGCCGGCATTCAGGCGCTTGAGGAACTTATCGAGGCGGGCAGTGATGTGCGTGAGGCGGTCATCGCGTTTCGCGCCGATTTCCAGGCCGCTGTGCATCAGATCGACATTCTGGCGGATTACAAAGATGTCCATGATCAATTGCACTCACTCCAGTTCCACTGTTACAACCCGATTGTCATCGACATGCGCCGCCTGCCGGACGATGATCTGGCGTGGGAGAGCATCGCCAATTACGAGGTGACGCTTCAGGGCATTCTACGCGACCTGGAGCAGGTGACCGGGCGCAACCGACTGCCAGCGAGCGAGTTGCTATGGGTGGCGGATGTGCGTCTTGCACAGACAGACGTTGCTCAGGCGATTGAAGCCAGCGACCTG
Organism: Chloroflexota bacterium; assembly: GCA_030550675.1. Classification (GTDB taxonomy): domain Bacteria; phylum Chloroflexota; class Chloroflexia; order Chloroflexales; family Roseiflexaceae; genus Roseiflexus. Next base: position 2,881 of record JAUQOW010000373.1, on the reverse strand, counting down.
AAGCTGCTGAAAAAAGCGATTCGCCCGCTCAATCGGGTGCTGATCACCCAGCCGACGTTGATCAATGCCCGTCTCAACGCGGCAGCGCGCACGCTGCGCTTGGCGTCGCTCGTGCAGGGCATATCCGCCGTACGCGACTGGCTTGGCAAAGCTGGATATGACGCCGCCAGGATCAGCCAGATCGAACTCGGCGTCGCTGCGCTGACAACTCTCAGCGCCAGCCTCGCCAGCCTCGTTGATGAGCATGATCGCTGGCAGATCATCGATCTTGAGCTTCGCCGCATCGATCAGTTCCTTGACCGGGACATCACCGAGCTGGAGCTGTCGTGGCCCGATGTGCGCGAACGGGTGGCGCCGCTCTACCTGGAAAGCGCTGAGGCCTGGGGCGCCGCCTTGAAGAATGACGCCGACAAGGTGACCAGTGCGCTGGAAGCCGCCGATCCAGCGCGGGCGCGGCAGTTCTTCCGTCGCTTTCGCCGCCAGGCAGGGGAACGCTTCTTCCGCGTCGACATCGAACTCAAACGAGTGTGCGATGAATTACGCAAGGTTGGCGAGCCGCTGGCTTCCATCCTCAGGGTGCTGACGCCATGACCGATCACCCATCATCGGAACATACGCCCGACCATGATGTGCTGGCATATCCTTCATTCGCGGCGTTGCGCGCGGCGCACACCGATATTCTCCGCCGTCAGCGCGACGAGGGATTGACGCCGTCTGTCCTGGGACTGGCGGCTGAAATCATTGCGCGCGGCAGCGCCACCGGCGTGTTGCTCGACGATGAGGACGAGCGTAACGCAGCGCAAAGTCTGCTCGATTATTGGGCGACCATCCTCATTCGGAAAGGGTATGAGCCGCCCAATGCCACGCTCGATGAGTTCGACCCGTCGCTTGCGCCGGAGCTGGACGATGCCCACTGCCCGTATGTCGGGCTGGACCCGTTCCGTGAAGAAGATGCAACGCGCTTCTTCGGCAGGCGGCGCCTGGTAGAGTTTCTGGTCAACCGGCTGAGCAACCAGCGTATGCTGGCGCTGCTTGGTCCTTCCGGCGCCGGTAAATCGTCGGTGGTGCGCGCCGGGCTGATCCCTGCCCTGAAGCAGAATGCGCTGCCCGGCAGCGGCGCCTGGCGCTATGCGCCGGTGGTGACGCCGGGGGAACAACCGCTCATGCACCTGGCGCGCGCGCTGCGTCGTCTGAACGGTCAACCCGATGACGCGGCAAGCGATAAGGCTCTGGCGGAACGGTTTCGTGACCCGCAGCAGACGGTTGCGGCGTTCGATGGACCTGAGCCGGCGGTGCTGGCGGTTGATCAACTGGAAGAATTGTTTACCCTCACCAACGATGAAGCCGAGCGCCGCGCATTCGTTGAGGCGATGGTCGCCCTCGCGGAACATCCATCCCCTCGTCATATCGTCATTGCCACGATGCGCAGCGATTTTGAAAGTTTTATTGCACTCGAACCATCACTTCAGCAGTGGATGGAACGGGCGCGCGTGCAACTGCTGCCGCTCAACGCCAGCGAAATGCGCGAGGCGATTGAACGTCCGGCGGAGTTGGTCGGTCTCAAATTCGAGCCGGGCGTCGTTGACGCCTTGCTGCACGACATGCTTGGCGAGCCGGCGGCGTTGCCGCTGCTGCAATTCTCGCTGCTCAAACTGTGGGATGCGCGCGATCGCAATCGGGTGACCTGGCAGGCATACCAGCGGATCGGCGGCGGACGACAGGCGCTGGCGCGCAGCGCCGACGCATTTTACAACAGCCTGATCCCGGAGGATCAGGTGACGGCGCGCCGCATCCTGATGCGGATGGTGCGTCCCGGCGAGGGATTGGAGATTACCAGCAACCGCATCCGGCGCGATCAATTCTATCGTGCAGGCGAAGCGCGCGACCGGGTGGATCGGGTGCTCGACCGTCTGATCGCCGCGCGCCTGGTGCGCCTTACCCCCGGCGACACGCCGGAGAGTGCGCAGATCGAAGTCGCTCATGAAGCGCTTGTGCGCAACTGGCCCACGCTCGTAGAATGGCTCGAGGATGAACGTGCGGCAATCGCTACCCGTCGCCGCCTGGAAGCAAAAGCGGCGGAGTGGGTGCGGCTCGGCAGTGGCGCCGCCGGGTTGCTCGACGAGGTGCAACTGGCGGAAGCCGAACGCTGGCTGAACAGCGCCGAAGCCGCGTATCTGGGATATGACGAAGCGTTGCTCGATCTGGTCGCCGCCAGCCGCGCGGCTCTCGATCAGGCGCGACGTGCGGAAGAGGAGCAACGCCGCCGTGAACTCGAACAGGCGCAGGCGCTGGCGGAAGCGCGCCGTATTCAGGCTGAACAAAACGAACAACTGGCTATCGAGCAGGGGAAGCGCGCCGAAGCCGAAGCGCGCTCCGCACGGCGGTTGCGCCTGGTCGTCATCACCATGGCGTTTGCCCTGCTGGGTGCGATTATCTCAGGCGTCATGCTCTTATTGCAGCAATCACAACTCCGAACAACCGCCGCCGAACTGGCAACCCAGGTCGGCATTTCCAACCAGGCGCTTGCAACTGCGCAAACGGCCGCCGAAAATGCACGGGTCGCCGCGAACCGGGCGCAGGTTGCCGCCGCCACAGCCAGGGCTGCCGAAAGCCTGGCGCTGCTCCGTAGCACCCAGGCGGCGCTCGCGGCAACCCAGGAGTCGTATGCGCGCCGGACTGCCGAGGCGCTGGTGCCAGCGCTCGAACGAGAGGCGCGCAACGCGCGCGCTGGTCAACTCGCGGCGCTGGCGCAGGCGGAACGCGACTATCGCCCTGTCCTGAGTCTCCTGCTGGCAATCGAGGCGGTGCAGATCACGCTCCGAAAGGGCGAAGCGCCGGTTCCGATCGCTGATGCGGTCCTGCGCGACTCGCTCGCGCGCAT
>JAUQOW010000106.1 GCA_030550675.1 Chloroflexota bacterium | reverse complement strand
GCGCGGACCGTGTTCGTCGAACCAGCCGAGCGGACGTACCAGGACCTTCTCCCACCCGTAGCGCCAGAGACTCAGGCGATATGGCGTGGTCGAGTGGACGCGGAATTCGCTGCGTTCGCCGGAGCGCACCCATTTGGGCCACATATAGCCGAGCAGCCGGTCAGCAAGCAGGCGAAAATGGTATGGGCGTTCGGCGGATACCGTGACATTCACTCGTTTAGCGCCGTATCCTGGCTTTTGCAGAGTCACCTGATACGTGCCGGGGGCGATGTCGGCATAGACCGCGCCGCCCGGCGTGGACCGCACAACTGCAACGGTCTGTCCGTTTGCCATAAACTCTAACGCCACGTCGCACAGCGCCATATATCGTTCATCGCTGACATATCCGATCAGCACGGCATGCCTCCCTGACATATTCCGCTCTCCGCTCGTCCGCCTAGGCGCCCGGCGGCTGAAGCCGCGGGCTGCAAAGCCCGCCTGCGCGGGCTTAATCGGGCGATGCCCCTCGCCCCTCGCTCCTGTGATCCACGAAGGGCGCGAAGGGCGTGAAGCGGCTATGCCAGTGGTCCCCTCTCGCCTCTCCCCTCCTCACAGGTGTAGATTTTTCCAGCGAACCCTTACGTTGCATCACCCGTTTGAGGCATCAGAACGCCTCAACTCCCCCTCTCCAGCGATGCTGGAGAGGGGGCAGGGGGGTGAGGAAGAAAAAGGCTTCGAGACGCGGAAAATGCCCCTCGCGCCTGAAAACTCTACACTTGTGAGCCTCTCGTCTCTCGCCTCTCGCCTCTCGCCTCGCCCCTCTCAATCCGTGCGATACCGCTCGACCAGGCGTTCGTCCAGCGCCACGCCCAACCCCGGTCCCGACGGCGCGCTGGCGATGCCCGCCTGAATCGGCAGCGGTTCAGCCAGAATGTCGGACTCATAGAAGAATGGACCGATGATGTCGCACGGAAACGTCTCAGCGTCAATGGCTGGCGTCGCCAGCGCCAGGTGGATCATGGCGGCGCTGCCGACGCCGAGTTCCAGGTTGCTGCCGACGGTACAGACGATCCCCGCTGCTTCGGCGACCGCTGCGATCTTCCGCGCGACGCCCAACCCGCCTTTGCCGACGTAGACCGACAGGATATCCGCCGCCGACCCGCGCACGAGCGCCATTGCGTCCTGGAGCGTGGCGACGCTTTCATCCGCCATAATTGGGATGTTCACCTGCCGCCGCACCTCAGCCATCCACGCCACATCGAACGGCGCCACCGGTTGTTCGGCGAAGATGAGATTGCAATCAGCGAGGCGCTGAATGGTCTGAATGGCGATGCGCGGCGACCAACCGCCGTTCGCATCAATCGCCAGCCGGATGTCGGGTCCAACCGCAGCGCGAATGGCGCGCACCCGCGCCATATCCTGCTCCGGTTCAATGCCGACTTTGACTTTCATTGTGCGAAAGCCCTGCTCAACCGCCCAGACCGCGATCTCCGCCGCGCGATCCGGTTCGCGCCCGGAGATGGAAAACTTCGTCGGCACAGCGTCGCGCACCGGACCGCCAAACAGGCGATAGAGCGGCAACCCGGCGATCTTGCCCAGCACATCCCAGAGCGCCATCTCAACGCCAGCTTTGGTGAAGGGATGCCCGGCGATCGCGCGCTGCATGCGCAGCGTGAGACGCTCAATCGCAGTTGGATCTTCGCCGATGAGGAGCGGCGCCAGATAGGTGGTGATGCAGTGAACCGCCGTCGTCTGATCTTCCCCGCTCCAGATCGGCGTACATGACACCTCGCCCAACCCGATCACTCCTTCGTCGGTGTGCACCTTGACCAGCACAAAAGGCGACTCCGTATGGCTGCCGCGACCGCCATAGATTGCCCGTTGCGGGTGGATTGGCACACGCACCGGGATGGTCTCGATGTGTGAAATCTTCATCGAGTCACCCTGTTGAACTCCAGAAAAGCGCGCGTGACTGCATCAACGATGGCATCGAGCCAGACGCGCCCGCGCTCCGCCGTCGCCTGCGCCGGGGTGTCGCTGTACCCATCGATCGCCTGCCAGAACCCATGCGTTTCCAGGCGGAACGGCGTCGCTGCGCCCGGCGGGTCGTTCTCCTGCGTCCCGCTGCGCGACGGCAACGGCAGACGCACGAGTTCAGGGCGCAACGCAAGCATCAGCGCCGTCTCGAAGCCGCCAGCGTGCCCGGGGAGGCGCTGACCGTGATGAGCGCCCAGGGCGATCAGTCGCTCCCGCGCAATTTCCCAGTAACTGGCGGCGCCGATCCGCAGCGCATGCCGGAGTGCCATGTCGCGCGCCGCCAGTTGCATGAGTTCATGGTTGCCGCCATGCCCGTTCAGCATGAATATGCGCCGGAAGCCGCTGGTATGCAGCGATGTGATGAAATCAACGAGCGCCTGATAGTAGACAGTCGTACTGAACGACATCGTGCCGCCAAAGGGCAGGTGATGATCCGATGAGCCAAACGGCAGCGCCGGCGCAACGATGATCGATGCGTGGCGCGCAGCAGCAGCAGCGGCGGTGCGCGCGACATGCTCAACAATCATCCAGTCCGTCCCGACGGGCAGATGGGGTCCATGCTGCTCCACAGCGGCGACCGGCAAGATGAGCAGCGCGTTCTCACCGGCAGCGCGCAGATCGTCGCGCGTCAGTTCGTGAAAGAGCGGGATTGACGGTGCGTGATCGTTCATCAGAACCTTTGACCCATCCGATAGATGGCTTATTGAAACGAACGCAACAACGGCGGGTGCCCAATCGTCCAGCCGCCGTCGACGGCCAGATTCTGTCCGGTGATGTACGATGCTTCATCGGAAGCCAGAAAGAGCGCCGCGGCTGCAACCTCGTCCGGCCGCCCCATGCGATCCAGCACCGTCATATCGCGCCAGAAGCGCATCATGTCCGGGTCGAGTTTCAGGCGATCAATATCAGGGCGGCCGGAATCGATGATGCCGGGGCTGATAGCATTGACGCGAACGCCATGCTTGCCGAAGTCGATTGCCATGGAGCGCGTCAAGCCGAACAGCGCACTCTTGCCAGTCACATACGCGGCATGATTGGCGGCGCCCATCATGCCCTCCACTGACGCGATGGTGACAATCGCGCCGCCGCCGATTTTGAGCATCTCCTGCACCGCATACTTCGAGCAGTAAAAGACGCCATCGAGGGTGACGGCAAGCACGGCGCGCCACTCGTCGGGCGTCATCGTCGCCGCATCGTGGTAGCCGCCCAGGTGCGCCGCCGCATTGACCAGAATGTCGAGGCGCCCATAGCGGGCGACGGTTTCGGCGACTGCTGCGCGACACTGTTCGGCGTTCGCAACATCGCAGCCGATGAACCGCCCGCCAATCGCTTCTGCGGTGCGCATCCCGTCGTCCTGGTTGATGTCGGCGATGGCGACATGCGCCCCCTCCTGGGCGAAGCGCCGCGCGCAGGCGGCGCCGATGCCGGTGGCGCCGCCGGTGATCAGCGCCGTTTTCCCACGTAGTCGCATATGATCACTCCTCTGCCCTAAGCCGACCAGGTGCGTGCGCCTGCGGCATGTTCTTCATGCAAGCGCCCGGCGACGGCGTGCCGTTCAAGATGCGCCCGAACAGGCGGAATCCATTGAATCGGCGTGCTGCTCGGTCCCAGGCGTTGATCGACGGCGGCGCAGACTGCGCCCAGCGTTTGCGGCGCGGCGGCGGTGCGCACCACATCGAACACGAGTTCGTCCAGATCGGCGACGAATTGCGCGCTCGCATCGAGAAACGCACGCACCGCCTTCGTTTCGCTCAAAATCGGAAAGTGCGCGGTCAACAACCACGGTGCATCGAGCTGGCGCAATCGATCTAACGTTCGCAGATAGGCATCAACCTCGAAATACGGCGGGGGACTGCCAATTGCGCCATCCGGCTCAACGCCCATCCCGCCCAGCGCCGCATCCTGGACGATTAACACGCCCTGGTCGGCATTCCAGAGCGCAAGATGACCAGAGGTATGTCCAGGAGCATGGATGACGTCCCAGGCGGCGCCAGGTCCGAGGCGGATGCGCTCACCGCCGAGCAGGGTCAGATCGACCGGCGTATCGGGTCCGATCCCATCCGCCAGCCACTCCATCGTCGTGGCGCTGTAGGTCACATCATCAGCCGCAACCGCCATGGTGTAACGTTCACGCAGGTGTCGTTCGCGCGACTCTACGCGCGGCGCATCAAGGGCGTGACACAGGATGAGCGTTCCGGGCGAGCGAGCGAGAATGCCCGCGTTTCCGCCATGATGATCGGCATCGGCGTGGCTATTCACCAGCATGTCGAGTCGGACCGGCAGGCCGGCGGTCTCCAGCGCCGGGAAGATCACCGTTTCGGGCATGGTGCGCAGACCGCTATCGACGAGCAGTGTCCGATCGCCGGAGAGCAGATAGAAGCGCAACGGCGCGTTGCCCATGGTCGTTTCGATTGCAGTGACGCCAGGTATGATCGCGTAAACGTTCATTATCGCCGCTCCGCTGCCACATCATGCAACAACGCCAGGCTTGCATCAACCAGCATGCCGGCGGCTTCGGGCGCGAACGGCGTGATCTCGACTTCATAGCCGCCCAGCGGATAGGCGTCGGCGGTAGGAATGTACGCCCAGCCGCTATTCGCGTAACCGGCGAAGAGGGTATGCGGAAAGGGCGAGCCAGCCTTCACGCGCCTGCCAATCTCGCAGAACGGCTCGCCTGGCACGGCAGGCAGGGCGATCTGATCGCCGATCGCAAAGACCTGCACGGTCACGCTGCGATGGGTGCGTCCCTCGTTGCGGCGCGCGAGATCGGCGCGCATCCCAGCGCGCTTTGCCAGCATCGTCTCGGTGCGGATCGCCTCCAGATCGCCGCCTTCGGCGCGCAGGCGGTTGAGCCGTTCGATATGCTGTTCAGCCGCCGCAGCCAGCTCGGCAGCCGGGGCGAACTGCTTCAACGGCAAGTGCGCCTCGCGCACGCCGACCCGCAGCGTTGCATCGAGGTCGGGCAGGCGCTCATCGTCGTAGATTGCCAGCGGCGCGCCGGACTCTAGCGTACCGGCATAGCGATCACGCCGCCGGTGCGGTTCAAGTTCCCACCAGATCCGGCTCACTTCGTGACCGAGGATGCTGCCCAGCCGCCGGTATTCCGCCAGACCGCCGCGGGCGACGCCCCGGATCGGTCCGAGATCGCCAGCCGCACCCTGGAGGAACAGGCATGTCGCGCCGGTGGACTGCTCGACCACGCGCTTCATCACCCCTGGATAGTCGGGCGTGATCAGGTCGCAATCAGGACCGACCGTGATCGGATGGCAGGCATAGTTGACAATCACCGCCAGCGGCGCGCCATTCAGATCATCGAGCCGCACCACCTGCACCTGGCGATCCACCGGACCCTCCCAGTTGCGCCCGCACACCACGGCGCCATCTTCGGGACGCTGAAAGCGCCGGTTGACATTGATCCGCGCCTCGCCGGAACCGGCGGCAATGCGCACCGGGCGCATCCGTTGCAGCGCCTGCCGGGCGACGCCAGCAATATGATGTTCCAGAATCGCGTCATAGGCAGGCGTTATCTCGGCGCCCTCCTTCACCCACGAACTCCAGGTAGCGCCATTAATCGGACCGGAGTGGGTATGAGTGTAGGCAAGGCGGATATGCGAGGACGGCAGACCGGTCGCCTGCTCCACAGCACGTATCACGCCTGGCGCCTCCGTGTCCCAGATGTAGATCAGGTCAATATCAACGATCACCACCGTCTCGACGCCATCGGAGAGCGCCAGCGCCGTCGCCCAGAGCGGCAGATCGACGCCAGCGGCCCGCTGATGGGTCTGAGCGCCCCACCCGGCATGGGCGATTCCGGGCGGCGGCGTGATGTCGGTGCGCGCGATTCCGGCGTGGAGATGCCGCGCCATGGTTATTCCTCGTGTTGCAAGATTGCTGGCACAATCCCGGTATACGCCGTGACAATCGGATCATCGGCATGCGCCTGTTCATACGCGGCGCGCAGCCGCATCGTCTCACGCTCGATTTTGCGGAACGCCGCGTCATCATCCTTGAGCAGCCAGCGCAGCCAGCGCCCGTTCTTCACATGCGGCACCTCATCGGCGTGAACAAAATCGTTGAGCAGGGCATACGGCGAGTCGCCGCGTGTGCGGGCAGTTTCGCGGTAGCGGATCAGATCCGGCATGCCCAGTTTTTCGCCGCGCAGATGCAGATCATAGAGCCGGTGCGGAAAGTCGAGGCTGATCCGGTACGCATAGTTGCCAGCGATGACCGGAAAATCGCCCAGTTTGCCGCCCAGATGCTCCAGGTACCGCTGGTAGAGGACGGCATGGCGCACCTCGTCCCACAGCTGGCGCGCCATATCGACATGGTATTCCCAGGGCATCTCTGGATGCTCATAGAGATTGCGACCGAGCAATTCGGCGGCGTGCATCTCATTATCGGCGTCGCGGTGCGCCATCATCAGCGCCATCTCGTGGTCGTCGGCGGGTGGATGATCGGCAGCTCGCTCACCGAAGCGGAAGCGCGCATCACGCGCCGCGATCGGCGGCGCCGGGCGCACCGGTTGACCCTCGAAGGAGCCGCTGGCTTCCCGTTCCGCCGCAGTCGCCGGATCGGCGAAACTGCCGACCGCATCACAGGCTTCAGCCACGGCGGATTCGTAGCTCTGCGCAGCGGCGCGCTCCTCGAACGAGAATGAATCGAGCAGCGCCGCGCCCTGGCGAATCTGCTCCTGTTCATCGGCGAGGATCCGCCCAAGCAGATCCCAGGTCGGCTCATCAGCCAGCGGCGCGCATGCCGCTCGATGCGCGGCATACGCCGCTGCCAGGCGCGGCTTCACCTGCCGATAGACCGCAGCAACGAATGCGGCGCTGCCGGGCGCCTCATCGAGCAACCGCAACAACTGGCAGGTCGCCTCGCCGGGGTTGAGCGGCGCGCGGCGGGGCCAGCGCAGATCGATCAGCCGGGACAGCCATGCATCGGCGTGCAGCGAATCCTGCCAGAGATGGCGACCCAGCAGGCATTTCAACTCCCACTCAGGCAGTTCAGCCAGTTTTCCGGCTGCAATGCGCATCAACTGCGCCTCGACATAGTGGTAACGCGCCACCAGGCGGGCGGTCTGCGCCACATCAAACGCGCCATCGAGCCGGTAACCGGCGTAGATGTCGTACATCACAGGCTCCTTTCTGAGAGCGAAACATGACGCACAGCATTTACCAATCAGCCACGGAACCGTCGGGATGGAAATAGCGCTGCACCAGTTCCGGCTGCCACGGGTGACGCGCCGCTTCGCGCTCATTCACCTCGATGCCCAGTCCGGGTCGTGAGGGCGTAGCAAAATGCCCATCCCTCACGTGATGCTCTGAGTCGACCACATCGTAGCGCCAGGGCACGTCGTTGCTGATCGCCTCCTGGATCACCCAGTTTGGCGTGGCGGCGGCAAAATGCACGGCTGCCGCAGTTGCAATCGGTCCGTTCGGGTTATGCGGCGCAACCGCCATCGAGTGCGCTTCAGCGATGGCGGCGATCTTGCGCGCCTCCCACAGGCCGCCGCAGTGCGACAGATCGGGCTGAATAATATGGCAGGCGCGTCGCTCGAACACCTCGCGGAATTGATGCCGTCCCACCAGGCGTTCACCGGTGGCGATGGGAATGTTCGATGCGCGGGTGACCTGCGCCGTGGCCTCGATATCCTCGCTGGGGCATGGCTCCTCGAAGAAGAGCAGACCATATGGCTCAAAGGCGCGGCAGTAACGCAGCGCCATTGCCGGAGACGTGCAGCGAGCATGGAGATCGACCATCAGATCGACGCTCTCGCCGACCGCCTCGCGCACGGCGCGCACCAGGCTTTCGGCGTAGCGCACCGGGCGCATGCCTTCAATCGGTTCGGTGCGCGGCACCGCCATGAACTTGATCGCCGTATACCCCTCTTCTTTGACCGCCAGCGCGCGCTCGGCAAACAGTTGGGGATCGGTCGTCTCGTACATCTGCTCCATCTTGCCGCCGCCGAGATGGTTGTACACCCGGATGCGATCGCGCACCCGACCGCCGAGCAACTCATAGACCGGAACGTTCAGCCACTTGCCTTTGATATCCCACAGCGCCTGCTCGATGCCGCTGATGGCGGTCATGCCCTCGATGCCAGCGCGCCAGAAATACTGGCGCGTCATGATCTGATACAGGTGTTCGACGCGTCGGGGGTCTTCGCCGATGATCAGGCGGCTGACATCTTCGACGGCGCCGACCACGCCTTTCGTCTTCCATTCGAGCGTCGCTTCGCCCCAGCCGTAGAGACCGTCCTGATCGGTTTCAACCTTGACAAAGACCCAGTTGCGCATCCGTGCATGCACAACGAGGGTCGAAACGCGGGTGATTTTCATGCAGGTACTCCGTTGAGCGTCGCTAATGCGATTCCATGCGACGGCGCAGGATTGGCTAGAGTTTCATGCGGGGATCGAGCCAGTCGCGCAACCCATCGCCGAGCAGGTTCGCCCCCAGGACAGTGAGCGCAATCGCCGCACCGGGAAAGAAGCCAATCCACCACGCAAGGCGAATGAATTGTCGCCCATCAGCAAGAAGCAAGCCCCATTCCGGCGTTGGCGCCTGCGGTCCCATGCCGATGAAACTCAGAGAAGCGCCGGTCAATATGGCGCCGGCAATGCCCATCGAGGACATCACAATCAACGGCGCAATCGTATTGGGCAGAATATGCCGCGCCAGAATGCGCCTGTCGTTCAATCCGAGCACACGCGCCGCTTCGACGAAGCTATACTCCCTGAGCGACAGCACGATGCCGCGCACCATGCGAGCATAGTACGGAATCCACGCAATGCCAATGGCAATCATAATGTTGACCAGCCCGGGCCCGAGCACAGTCACAATCGCCAGCGCCAGAAGAATAATCGGCAGTGCGATCCAGACATCCATGATGCGCATCATGATCGCGTCCAGCCAGCGCCCATAGTAGCCAGCGATGAGTCCGAGCGCTGCGCCGACTCCAGCGGCAATCAGGATGGGAACGACGCCCATCACCAGCGAAGTGCGTCCGCCGTACAACACGCGCGCCAGCATATCGCGCCCATACTGATCGGTGCCAAAGGGATACGTCGGATTCGGCGGCTGTAACCGATCCCGGATATTCATCACCACCGGATTGCGAGTGGTGAACAACGAAGGAAATGCAACGCCGAAGAGAATAATAGCCAGCAGCGCCGATCCAACCAGCAGCGAGCGATGGCGCCAGAAGGAGCGCTGCCAGCGCCGCACGCGCAGCGCGACGGAAGCGGGCGTCTCGCTGGTGCGCAGCGGTTGTTGCACTGCCTGACTCATGATGCACAACGCCTCAGGAATAGCGGATCCGCGGATCGACAACCACGTAGAAGATGTCCACTGCCAGATTCACCAGCACATACATAGACGCCGCTACCAGAACACATCCCTGCACAACAGGAAAATCGCGGTTGATGACCGCCTGTGTCACCAGCGTGCCCAGCCCCTGGCGGGCGAAGACATTTTCGATCACCACCGCGCCCCCCAGCAGCGTGCCAAATTGCATGCCGATCATCGTTATGAGCGGAAGGAGTCCATTGCGCAGCGCGTGACGCCAGAGCACGACGCGATCCAGCAATCCCTTCGCGCGTGCGGTTCGAATATAGTCGGCGGTCAGGATTTCCACCATTGTTGCGCGCGTCAGGCGCACAATAATCGCCGCTTCCGCCAATCCCAGCGCAACGGCCGGCATAATCAAGCCGCGTGCGCTGCGATCGATGATCGGCAGCCATCCCAGCGTGACGGCAAACACCTGGATCATCATCAGACCCAGCCAGAATGACGGGATTGAAACGCCAAGCATCGCAAGCACAACCGCCGTCACATCCCAGAGCGTGCCGCGCTTGACCGCCGCCAGAATCCCCAGCGGCACGCCGATAACGACCGCTACCGCCATGGCTGCAACGGTCAACTGGATAGTTGCGCCGATGTTCGAGGCGATCAACACCGCGACCGGCTGACCGCCGAAGAGCGACCGCCCCAGATCGCCCTGAGCCAGTCTCGTCAGATACCGTCCCAACTGCACATGGAGCGGATCGTTCAATCCAAGCGCCTCCCGCATCTGCTCCATCTGTTGGGCGCTCATCTTCAACTGACCCTGCATCGCGGACACCGCGTCCCCGGGGATCAGATGCACCAGAAAAAAGGTGAGGATGACGATTCCGAACAAGATCGGAATCGTCAGCAATACACGTTGCGCCAGATACGCGCTCATACACTCGCCCGCCGCAGGTCACTCAAAATACGCTGGTGCAAAGTACTTGTAGAAGCCGGTGCCATCGACAACGAACCCTTTCAGATTGTTCGCATGAGCGACGTAGAAGTAGAGCTCAAAGATCGGCACCATCAGCGCATTCTCCATGATGAATCGCTGAATCTCGCGATACTTTTCCTTGCGCTTCTCTGGATCGATTTCCGTCTCGGCATCTTTCAGCATTGCGTCCAGTCGGGCGCCTTGCTCACCTTTCAGAAAATGCCCAGACGGAAAGGTTCCGTACCCCTCTGAGTGCCAGTCACGAGTCATTTGGCTGGCAGACGCGAAGACATCCCCCATTGCCGGAACGTGGTGCTTACCGCTAGCAATCGCCTCGGTGTTCGACGGACCCTGGGTCGTGATCACTTTTGCGTCAAAACCGACCGCCTGAAGATTGGCTTGCAGCACATAGACCCAATCGTTCCAGCCTTTATTCTCGACAATAGTCACTTCGAGGCGCTGACCATTCTTGACGCGAACACCGTCGGGTCCGGGAAGCCAGCCAGCCTCTTCAAGCAATTGTATGGCTTTTTCGGGGTTGTACTCATACATCTGCTCCAGCGCCGGTTCGTACTCCGGGAAGACGCGCGACAGCGGTCCGTATGCTGGTTCAACCATGTTGAAATAGACGCTCTCGATGATGCCCTGCTTATCCGTCGCGTAGATGATCGCTTTGCGCACATTCAGATCATCGGTCGGCGGAAGACTGGTGTTGAGGTAGTTCATCTGCGGCATGCCGGGCAGCAGCACGCCGGTCACCGTAAAGCGCGGATCGGTGCGAACGCGCACGACATCCTGGAATGGCAGGAGATCGACGAAATCGACCTCGCCGGCTTCCAGCGCCGCCAGTCGGGTCTGCGCTTCAGACGAGAAACGAAAGACCACTTCTTCAATCACAGGGGGCCCGCTCATCCTGAACATAGGCGAGCCCCAGGTCCACTCCGGGTTGCGCACCAGAACGATCTGGCTGCCGCGCACCCACTCCTTGAATTTGAACGGACCGGTGCCAATCGGGTTGAAACCAGCGTCGGCGCCGACCCGCTTGACGTAAGCGGCATTGCCGATTCCCATCCCCGGATCGGCCAGTTCGATCAGCAGGTCAGGGCGCGGCGCGGTCAGGACAAGTTCTACTGTGGTTTCATCAAGCGCTCTGGCGCTGCCAATAACAGCCTTGAGCGAGCCAGGTCCGCTGCCAACCGGGTTATCACGGATGTGCTCGAAATAGTCCGCCACTGATTGAGCGGTGAAGGGCGCGCCATCGTGCCATTTCACACCCGAAACCAGCTTGAACGTCCATGTCTTTGCATCGTCTGAACGACTCCATTCGCGCGCCAGTCCGGGGTAGATCTGCTGACTCTGATCCATGTACACCAGGGTCTCGAAAATCTGCGCCGCGACCTGACGTTCGTTTACGTTGCCCGACATCGTGATGACGTCGATGCTGGCAGGCTCAAGGTTGCCAAAGAATACCAGGCGTGAACGGCTTGTCGTCTGTGGCCCGGTTTCGGGAAGCGGCGCCGGAACGGAGGTCGGCGGCGGCGCAGCGCCGCCGCCAGTCTGGGTCGGCGCCGGAGCGCTCGGTTGGGGAGCGGCGCCGCACGCCGAGAAAATCAGCGAGCACACAAGCAATAGGGCGGTGAAGAACGGGCGGAAACGCGCGAGTGAGGGGGGCAGCGCCATAGCAGTCTCCTTAGTTGCCAGACAGGACCGAATGACCAGAAGAGACGCCGCTTGGTGTGGGGGCGGCGCCGTTGATGTATACCTGTATACAAGTATACGATACGTTCATTATAGAAGAAAAGTTAAATAAAGTCAAGAGGCGGCGTGGAGGGCGCGAGGGTATGGCTCACACGTGTGGATTTTTCCGGCAAGCCCTCGCGTTGGATTGTCCGCTTGAGGCGTCAGGACTCCCCAAATTCTCCTTCTCCCACGCCGTGGCAGAATGGGGGCGACTTGCAAGTGCAGAGTTTCCCGGCCAGCCATCGTGCTGGGTCGTCCGCTTCAGGCAGCAGGACGCCAAAACGCTCCCCTCTCCCGCGCTGCGGGGGAGGGGATGGGGGTGAGGGTAAAAACAGGCGTCAGGATGCGGAAAGCACCCCTCGCACCCTCTCTACTCTTGAGAGGCGGGGGAAAAGAGGAAAAAGGCGTCAGGACGCGGAAAATTGTCGCCACACTTCAGCAGCGGGAAGCATAGAAGGCGCGGCGGACCTGATAGGAAGAAACTAGACGTTGGACAATCTCATGATCGGCGTTGGCTGAGCCTGTCGAAGCCAACGCCGACCGCTCCACAGATACAGGCGTGTTTGCCCAGGTTTAGATTGATCTTCCTGTGAGACTTCTGTTTGACATTACTCCCGATCCTGGTATGATTGTATACGAACCGTGCTTCGATCTGACCTGTTATCAGTTTTCGGTATACACAATGCTCACACCTATCGATCAACTCACCCTTGAGAAAGCTCCCACATTTCGCGAAGCGGCGTACCACGCCATCAAGCAGGCGATCCTGGACGGCTTGCTGGAGCCAGGACAGCCGCTTGTGGAAGAGCGCCTGGCCGAAATGCTCCAGATCAGCCGCACCCCGGTGCGCGAAGCGCTCGCTATTCTGGAACACGAAGGGCTGATCGCGCCGGTCTATCGGCGCGGCTTGTTTGTATGCAAACTCACGCGCGAGCATGTGATCGAACTTTTCACGGCTAATGAAGCAGTCGAGCCGTTTCTGGCGCGCCGCGCGGCGCACTATGCCAGCCCTGAGCAGCTTGCGGCGATTGAGTCTGCCATCCGTGACGGTGAAGCATGCGCCGAACGCAACGACATCGCCGGATTTTTGCGCGCCGGGCGCCTTTTCCACGCTGGCGTCGGACGCGCCGCAGGGAATCTGACGCTGGCGCGGTTCGTTGAGCGCAATGAAGAGCGCGTTGATCTCTTTCTCATGGGGTATCGCAAAGCGGTTGATGTCGAGATGATGCGCACCTCCAACCGCGAGCATCGCGCCATCTATCGCGCCATCGTCCAGCGCGACCCCGATGCCGCCGCGCGCCTGTCGATTTACCATTTGCAATCGGTGCGCGAGCGGTTTGCGGCGCTGGTTGGCGATGACGATCAGGATACCGTTCTGTCCCTTAATGAACAGGCGAAGGAGCCAATCGCATGACCATCACACACACGAACGCGATGCTGGTCGAGCGGGCGCGGCAGGTCATTCCGGGCGGGGTGAACTCCGGCAATCGCGGGCTGCCCTGGCCCATGGCTTTTGTGCGCGCTGAAGGCGCATATCTCTTTGATGCCGATGGACGCCAGTATCTC
The DNA here is from genome assembly GCA_030550675.1 of Chloroflexota bacterium. Lineage (GTDB taxonomy): Bacteria > Chloroflexota > Chloroflexia > Chloroflexales > Roseiflexaceae > Roseiflexus. The sequence goes on along the minus strand of JAUQOW010000106.1, from coordinate 2,088 downwards.
GATTATCACGCCGCTTTCGGTCCGATTATCCTCGGACACAACCATCCGCGCGTGAATGCCGCCGTCGCCAAAGCGATGCGCCGCATCGACATCATCGGCGCGGGAGTGACGGATCTGGAAATCGAACTCGCCGAGCGCCTCAATCGTCACATTCCCTGCGCTGAGCGCGTGCTGCTGACCAACTCCGGCTCCGAAGCGACGTATGCCGCGCTGCGCCTGGCGCGCGCCGTCACCGGGCGCAATAAAATTATCAAGTTCCAGGGAACCTACCACGGCTGGCATGATGCCGTCCTTCTGAATGTCATCAGCCCGCCGGAGAAAATCGGTCAGTATGATCCGCTCTCGCTCGGCATGCTCCCCGAGGTCATTCATCAGACCATCGTGTTGCCGTTCAACGATGCCGAGGCGGTCGCCGAGACGCTGCAACGCCAGGGCGAGGAGATTGCCGCCATTATTGTGGAGGTGATCCCGCACAACATCGGGTGCGTGTTGCCGCGACCGGAGTTTCTTCAGGCGCTGCGCGACCTGACTCATCGATATGGCGTGGTGCTGATCTTCGACGAGGTGATCACCGGGTTTCGCCATGCCCTCGGCGGGTATCAGTCGATTGTCGGCGTGACGCCTGACCTGGCGACGTTCGCCAAAGCGATGGCGAACGGCTTCCCCATCGCTGCGCTTGCAGGGCGCGCGGCGTTGATGGATCGCTTCGCTCCGGGCGGAGGCGTCCTCTTTGCTGGCACCTACAACGGGCACAGTGTCGGCGTGGCGGCGGCGCTGGCAACGATCGCGGAACTGGAAAGCGGCGCAGTCCACGACCACTGCTTCGCGCTGGCGCAGATCGCCGCCGACGGGTTGACGCAGATCGCCGCAGAACTGGGCATTCCGCTCACCGTGGCGCGCTTCGGGTCGGTCTTCGTTCCCTACTTCATGGAACCTGGTCCGATCGAGACCTACACCGACCTGTTCCGTAACCATACGGCGCGCGACGTGTGGTTCCGCAAGACGATGTGCGAGCACGGCGTTTTCATGATCCCGACGGCGCTCAAGCGCAACCATGTGAGCGCGGCGCACACCCGCGCTGATATTGATCGCACGCTGGAGATCGCTCGCCAGGTGTTGCGCTCGATGCCTGCGGATCGTCATCCATAAGTCGGTTCAGAGTTCAGGCAGGCCTTGTATTCGTTGTTGACATTCACCACATCTTTATGTTAAAGTATGAAATAATCACCCGTTTGTCCGATATTGTCTGAAGTTTTTCAGACAATTGTCCCTGTTCATCGCCTGGCCGCCCAGGATTGATTTGCGACAGCAATGAAACACGGGGATGGGGGTGCATTCCCGACGATCCCGCACCAGATTCGCCGCTTGAGCACCAAGGAGTGACACGAATGAACGACACACGCTCTGATCAGGAAGGACAGAAGGCGCGTCGATTAGATCGACGCACATTCCTGCGCCTTGTAGCAGCAGGAGGAGGCGCACTGGCATTGCAGGCATGCGGCGGCGGCGCTACACCCGCTGCGCCAACCGCCGCACCCGCTGCACCGACGGCGGCGCCCGCTGCGCCAACCGCCGCGCCTGCTCCGGCTACACCAACGGCAGCGCCCGCCGTCCCGACGGCGGCGCCCGCTCCAACCGCTCCGACCGGCAAAGTCACCTGGGCGATGACGGGCGATCCGGTGTCGCTTGAACCATACGGGATCAATATTACCGGACAGTACAATTACGAAGCGCGTGAGCCGATGTATGACTCGTTGCTCGTATGGGATCGCGAGCTGAAGGTGCAGCCGTCGCTGGCGGAGTCATTTGAGACGCCGAACGATACGACCTATATCTTCAAACTGCGTTCGGGGGTGAAGTTCCACAATGGCAAAGAACTGACCGCCGAGGATGTCAAGTACTCGCTCGATACGATCATCAACCCGCCCGATGGGCGCAATCCAGGAGCGGCGTTTTTCGCTAACTTCGATACCGTCGAGGTGGTGGATCCGTTGACCATTCGCATCAATCTGAAAAAACTCGATCCCACCATCCCAGGGCTGTTCGCCTGGTCGCGCTACACGAACATCTTTCCGGTGGACATGCCGC
>JAUQOW010000372.1 GCA_030550675.1 Chloroflexota bacterium | reverse complement strand
GCCATCGCGCTGTTCCTTTGAGATGTCATGCGTTCATTCACCCGTGCGCGCGCCAGCATCTTTCGGAAAGGTTGACGCGAAGACGCAGAGGCGCAAAGCCTCGCCATCGCTTCACAATCTTTGCGTCTTTACGCTATGGCAGAAACGCGTTCGTGAACGCTTTCTCCGGTTCGATCATGCGGGCAATCAACCCGCGGTCCGCCATCCACTGCGCATAGTCGCGCCAGACCTCAAGTTTCTGTTCGCCCCAGCGCGGCGCTTCCGCCTGATACTGGCTCGCCAGGTACTGCTGGCTGCGCCTGACGAGCGTGGCGTCAAGTTCAGGCGCCGCTTTCAGCAGAATATCGGCGGCTTCGTCTGGCTTCTCGATGGCGAAGCGGTACCCGGCGCTTGTGGCAGCGAGGAACCGGCGCACCAGGTCGGGTTTCTCAGCGATCATCCGCTCGCTGGTAATCAGCACCGGGGTGTAGTAGTCGGGAATGCACTGGAGGTCGTTCATCATCAGAATGGTGAGCGGAACGCCGCGCACCTCGGCTTCAATGCCCGTCCATCCCTTGAAGATCCAGACAAAATCCACATCGCCGCGTTCCGTCGCCACAAAAAAGTCGGTGCTGCCAATGTCAACAAATTCGACCTCATTGAAACGGTCGCCAGCGCCGTCGCACTCCATCAATCCTTTGATCGTCGCCTGTTCAATAGGAGAGCCGAAGGCGCCGTACTTCTTGCCAGCAAAGTCGCGCGGGCGGGTGATGCCTTCGTCGGCGCGGCTGGCGAAGCCGCTGGTGTTGTGCTGAATGATTGCCGCAATCGACACAATCGGCGCCCCCTCGACACGCGCGTGGGTGACGGCTTCCTGGAATGAAATGCCAAAGTCGAGTTTTCCTGCCGCCACCAGTTGCTCGACCGCGCCGCCCTCCTGCGCGCCGAGAATCTCAACATCCAATCCCTGATCCTGGTAGTACCCCTTGTCGCGCGCAACGTACAGACCGGTATGGTTGGTGTTGGGCGTCCAGTCGAGGCCGACGCGCACCGGCGTTCGATCCCTTCCTGGCGCCGACGGCGCGGCGCCGCCACACGCCGCAAGAATGAACGCCGCCAGCGCCACAATGATTGTCCGTTTCATGGTTCATCCCTCCACGAAATGACCCAGCGTTCCAGCAGTGTCACGAGCGCAAACAGACCGATCGTGAGCAGCGAGGTCGTCAGCGCCGCTACGAACACCTGATCGGTGCGAAAGGCGCGCAGCGAACGAGCAATATAAACGCCAAGCCCGGCGCTCGCGCCGATCCATTCCGCCAGCACTGCACCAATAATGCTGTAGGTCACAGCGACTTTGATGCCGGTAAAGATCGAAGGAAGCGCGGCTGGCAACCGCAGCAGGCGCAGCAGTTGCCAGTAATTCGCGCCCATCGCTTCCAGCAGCCGCCGCTGATCGCGGTCCGCCGCCTGCAGCCCGTCGGCAGTGTTGACCACGATGGGGAAGAACGTCACCAGCGCGACGACCAGCACCTTGGGCAGCATGCCAAACCCGAACCCCACGACGAGCAACGGCGCGATTGCCACGATCGGAATTGTCTGCGATGTGACCAGCAGCGGATAAACGGCGCGCCGCAGGAGCGGCGACGCATCGATCAGCACTCCCAGCGTAAAACCGCTCACCAGCGCCAGCCCGAAGCCAGGCGCCGTCACTGAGAGGGTTGCCGCAACGTGCTCGCCCAGCACCGGCAGATTGCTGATCAGGGTGGACAGGATGCGCGACGGCGGCGGCAGAAGCCAGACGGGCAGCGCCAGTTGCCACACCATCAGTTCCCAGGCAGCGACCAGGGCGCTCAAAAGCGCGAATGGCGGAAGGAACTCCGCAACGCGCCGCCGCGCTCTGCCGATTTTCCTGCCAGGCGACGCTTCTTGAACGATAGGGTGCGCCTGCTCACTCCGCATATTTCGCCAGCTTCTCGGCAATGGTGGAACCATGCGGGTCGTAATCCACCTTGATCAGCGTGAAGACCCGCGTCGCCCCTGCTTGCAGCGCCGCTTCCTGCGCCTGCCGGATCACCGCCATAATCGCGTCGTACTCCCCCTCGACGGTCGTTTCCATTGGACCGACGCGATAGGGCAGACCGCTTGCGGCAACCACGGCAATCGCAGCATCGACTGCCGCATAGGTTGCGGCTTTGTCCGGCAGTCCTGCGGGCAGAACTTCGAAACTAACGGTAATTGGCGGCATCGATCCCTCCAGACACAAAACCGCCGCCCCAGAAGTAGGGAGCGGCGGTTCACGCACCATCCAGGCATTCCCTACGCTGGCATAACCCAGGTCAGGTTCAAAGGGTCAGCGGCATCATCGGGCCGCACTCTCAGCCAGGCTCACCTGGCCCCCCTAGCTGCGCCGTGCGCGGCGCTATCGGTTGTTAAGATTGAATAATACGACGTTCGCCGACGCCTGTCAAACATAGTCCGGCGCCGGGTGCAGGCATGATGTGTCAGGCTGCAAGCAAGCGCGTCTCTGCTGCGATGCGCCCTGGCTGGCGACTGATGTCGCGCCGGGCAGGCGTTCCGCCAGGCGTCCGCCCGCGCAGTTCGGCGCGCTCACCGCGCGTGGACGCTGCCGTTCCCGTCCGCGCAGGCGGACAGTCGGCCGCTGTCCTTTCAGGGGCGATTTCAATCGATGGCAGCCTAAAGACGCAAAAATGCCGCACTCACTGATCTCAGTTGATGATGACTCATCGAACGCTCAGGGTTCATTGCTTTTCGACGCCGCCTACTCGTTCGTCCAGTACGTTTCCGCCTCTTCGTCGAAATCGTCCCGATCCCAGATTTCGACGCGCTCTTCGGGCGGCGCAGCGCCAGTTGTGCGGCTTGCAGGAGCGGCGCGCGTTCGAATGACCGACGGTTGCCCGCGATCCTCGCGTTTCGCACGACTTCGGAAGACGATCTTTATCGGCGTTCCCGTGAAGTCGTATCGCTCACGGATGCGGTTCTCCAGGTAGCGCGCATATCCCCAGTGCACCTGCTCCGCCTGATTGGCGAAGAACAGGAAGACTGGCGGCGCCACCTGCGGCTGCGTTGCGTAGTAGAGGCGCAGATGGAAGCCTTTGTGAACGGACGTCGGCGGATGTTCATATACGGCGCGGCGCAGCAGCGCGTTGAGTTCGGACGTTGGAACGCGGCGCTGGCGGTTGCGCGCAATTTCCAGCGCCAGCGGCAGCACCTTATCGACGCGCTGACCGGTTTTTGCCGAGATGAACAGCAGCGGCGCATAGGGCATGAACTTGAACGCCTCGCGGACATGGCGGCTGTATTCGTCGAAGGTATAGTTATCCTTCACGATCAGGTCCCATTTGTTGACCAGGATCGCCACGCCTTTCAACGAATCGAGGATCATGCCGGCGATATGCGTATCCTGCGCCGTCACGCCTTCGGTCGCATCGATCAGAAGCAGGGCGACATCGGCGCGCTCGATGGCGCGCAGGGCGCGCATCACGCTGTAGCGCTCAAGCCCGCGCTCGATCTTGCCGCGGCGTCGGATGCCAGCGGTGTCGATCAACAATGCCCTGACGTCGTCGATGTCCACCGGCGTGTCAATGCTGTCGCGCGTGGTGCCGGGAATGTCGCTTACGACGCTGCGTTCCTGCCCGATCAGGCGGTTGAGCAA
>JAUQOW010000105.1 GCA_030550675.1 Chloroflexota bacterium | reverse complement strand
GACGCAAAGATTGTGAAGCGATGGCGAGGCTTTGCGCCTCTGCGTCTTCGCGTCAACCTTTCCGAAAGATGCTGGCGCGCGCACGGGTGAATGAACGCATGACATCTCAAAGGAACAGCGCGATGGCAACGCTCGACGTTCGCGGAATCAGCAAAACGTTTCAGACGCCCGACGGACCAGTAACCGTCATCGACCGGTTGACGATCCGCGCGGAAGCGGGCGAATTCGTGGCGATCATCGGTCCGAGCGGCAGCGGCAAGAGCACGTTGTTCAACATCATCGCCGGGTTGGAAACGCCTGATTCGGGCGCGATTGTGATCGATGGCGTCGACGTTACCGGACGCCGCGGGCGGGTGGCGTACATGCCGCAGCGCGACGCGCTCCTGCCCTGGCGCAGCGTTATCGAGAATGCCGTGCTGCCGACCATCGTGCAGTACGGTGACGTGGCGGCTGCCCGCCGTGAGGCGCGTGCGCTGCTCGACGATTTTGGGCTGACGGGATGGGGCGATGCCCGACCCGCTCTGCTCTCCGGCGGCATGCGGCAGCGGGCGGCGTTGCTCCGCACTGTTCTCTGGCATCGCCCAATTATGCTGCTCGACGAGCCGTTCGGCGCGCTCGACGCGCTGACCCGCGCCCAACTCCAACAATGGCTGCTAAGGCTGTGGGACCGGCTCGACCGGACGATTCTGCTGGTGACTCACGACATTGATGAAGCGTTGCTGCTGGCGGATCGCGTGTATGTACTGACCCCGCGTCCGGCGCAGGTTGCGCTGGAACTGACAGTCGATCTGCCGCGTCCGCGATCCTACGCAATGACGGCTGAACCTGCGTTTGCGCGACTTAAGTTGCGCTTGCAGCAGGTGCTGATGGAGGAGAATGGTCGCCTTTGAACAGGTCAATCAAGCGTAGACGCTCCAGTGCCATCCCTGCGACGCGCGCCGTCGCCTCAAGTATGGTCATACGATCCGGCTGGAGGCGTTGCGCCAGCGGGCAGGCGGTTAGAAACACGCCAACAACGTTTTCTGACGTGCGAATTGGCACGCACACGCTTCCCCATTTTGCTGGCACACGCCCCACAACCGCTGAGCGCTCAAAAGCGGCTGGCGTCAACTCGCGCACAACCAGCGTCTCTCCCTGAGCGAACGTCTGCCCGACAACGCCTTCGCCGGGCTTGACGGACACGTCAGTAAATGCTTGCAGCCAGTCTGTTGCAGCCGCCAGGCGCAGATCGTTCGTTTCGCGTTGCCACAGCCAGATCGCGCCAGCCGGAATCTCCAGCACAGCGAGCGCCTCGTCGAGAATTGCTCTCATTGCCTCGCGCGGTGTACGCGCCTGCTGTAACGCCGCAGTGAGCCGATCCAGCGTCTCGAGTTCGAGACGCCGCCGCCGCTGCGCCTCCCACGCCAGCCTGCGCTCGGTCGCGTCACGCGCAGTCAGGATCCCATGGGTGATTGGCGCCCCGGTCCCCTGAAGGCGCAGCGGGGTGCAGGACACCTCCGCGATGAAATGGCGGCGTGTTTTGGTTGCCAGCCGTACTTCGCGCTGAATAGAGGCGCCGCCGGCAATCGTTTCGTTCAGCAGGCTTTCCCACTGCGCCGGGGGATCGGTCTCCACAACAGACAGCGGTCTGCCAAGCATCTCGGCTTCGCTCCAGCCAAACAATCGTTCTGCAGCGCGATTCCAGAACTGGATCGCGCCGCTGGCGTCGAGGATTACCACAGCGTGGAGCGACTCCTGGAGCGCCACCCGATGGATCTCTTGCGACATGCAGCGCGTGTGCAGCAGACTGGCGACGCGCGCCTGCAACTCCACCTGTTCGATCGGCGTCGTGATCACTTCATCAATCGTCTGCCAGAGATGACGAGTCGCCATGCCTACGTCCTGGCGCGAGGTGACCAGCAAAAAGGGCAGAAACAGCGGTTCCGCCCGCCTTTTGCGCGCCTGGACCGCTTCCCAGAGCGCAGCAAGGGCGGGACCGTCCAGGATGCCCAGGTCAAACTCGCCGTTGAGGGCGGCTGAAGTCGGCGCGGCGCTGACGACCGCATAGCGCGTCTGCAACACCTCAGCCAGCAGTTTTCGATTGACCGGATGTTCGAGCAGCAGCAGAATGCGGTTCATTGCAGCAACGATCGGATCAATCCCAGCAACTCGCGAATCACCAGCGGCTTGACCAGCATATCGCGCGCTCCGTGGGCAGCGCTCGCCTGCCGCAGCGCGGCGCTCTGCCTGGCTGAAATGACCAGCAGAGGAATAGCGCGCTCATGCAACCGCTCACAACGTTGCCAGATATCGGCGCCAAAGCCGGAAATGTCGATGAGCGCCAGACTGATCGGCGCCTCCAGCGCTTGATCGAGCGCTGTGATTGTCGAAACGGGCAGTGTGCGATACCCTGCCTGCTGCAACACTTGAGCGAGCAGCGCCAGATTACGCTGATTGACGTCCACAGTCAGGATAAGAGCCGGTTGCGCCGTTTCATCCGTCACTGCGTCGTTCCGTGATCCATTCGGGCGTTCCGCTCAGGATGCCCCGGAGATCGCTCAGCGGCTTGCCCACTTTAATGCCCTGCGATGTTATCTCAATCTCGCGCAGAGTGCGTTCAAAATCGCTGAGACGCTTCTTCAAAACTCCAATCGCCTTCCGCATCTCGCCGCGCATCTCCAGATATCGGATAAAGATAATATTATCGCCAAGGTAGCTGATATGCGCGTCGGTCACTCGAAAATCGCCGGTGATTTCCGCCGACTCCACGACCAGCAGGACGGTGACGTTGTGATGCTGCAGATACTTGCTCAGCGCGTACAACTGAGCCTCCAGGTCTTCGCCGTGGAGCGAGAGACGGTAGCCGGCAATGCTGTCGATCATCACCAGGCAGGTTCCGTGTTCCTGAACATCGCGTCGCACGAGGCGCGCAAACTCATCCGCCGTGTACTGGAGCGGCTCAATCTTCACAATCTGCAACGTTCCCGCCGCCGTCATACTGCGCGCCGGAATGTTGACCGCCTCGCACCGCTCAAGAATGATGTCGACCTCCTCTTCAAACGAATAAACGACCGAACGCTCACCGCGAGCGGCGGCTTCCTTCATGAACTGCAATCCCAGGGTTGTTTTTCCTACGCCGCTTGGTCCGCAGAGCATCGTGATCGTACCGCGTTCGATCCCCCCATGCAACAGCGCATCCAGTTCTGGAACCCCAGAGGAGATCTGCTCAGTGGACAATCGCTCACGCATCACATCCGGCAGCAATCGGGGAAACACCTGCATGCCGGTCGCGCCGAGCTTGCAGGTATGAGCGCCGCTGGCGAAATTTGAACCGCGGAACTTGGTCACTTCCAGAAAACGAATACCTGCCGCCACCCGCATATGAATGATGCCGTCCGCCATGAACTGCAGGTCCTCATCGGGCGTCTCCGGGCTGGCTTCGGAGGTGAAGAGGAGCGTAGTGTTGCGTTCTTTCAGAAAATGAAGAAACGACAGCACCTGCTGACGGAACTGATAAGCATCGCCGGCAAGGTAACGAAACTGTGTCATGGCGTCGAGAAACACGCGCTGCGGCTTGAGACGCTCGACCGTTTCGGTGATTTTTCGGGCAGTGGGCGCGCGTTCAACTTCAGCGGGAGAGAAAATGTCGTAAGTCTCGACTTCAGTGAAGAATTGCGGCGAAGGGCTGAGATCGAGGAACTGAACGTGCCGCATATCGATCCCCAGCCGTTCGGCGTTGTTCTGCAACTGTGCGACCGGTTCGGTGAGCGTGATGAACAGCGGCGCTTCTTCGGGCGCGGCTGCGCTCAAGAAGTGCATACCCAGCGTCGTTTTGCCGCTGCCAGGTCCCCCGCGCACCAGGTACGCGCGACCAGGAAGGAATCCGCCGGAAAGGATTTCATCCAGACCTGGAATGCCGGTCGAAAGGCGTTGATCTGACGGAGAGCGCGCTATGGTCATAGCTTGTTTGGGATACGAGAATCATTATCCGTATCCCGGCGCCGGGCTGGGATACTTCGGCGCCAGAATTTGCCCCAGAATGAACCGATAGACCCAATCAGCCCTGTCGGGACCGCGAAACTCAAAGGAAAACCGACCGAACGAGGTCAGAAGGATAATCTCACCGCTCTGAAAAATCACTCCCTCGTCGGCTACGGCAACGGCTGAGATATTTTGATATGGAATAGAAACCATCGCGCGTTTTTTCGCCAGCATGCCCTGGTCGTAGAAGATCAGGCGCCGATCAGTAATGCCGACGAAACCGGTCCCGATGCCTTTGCAGTCATAGACGGCATACAGGGTTTCGCCTGGCATAAGATACGCCACGATGCGGCGATATTGCGACTCATCATCGTAGACGGGCCACCCTGCTGACATACATCCTCCAGCGACGTCCCTCTGTCTATGCATGCGCTATTGTAGCAGCGCCCGGACGAAGAGACAACCGGTTAGCCTGCATCGTCCAGGAAGACCGGACTTTTTACGTGGTCAGCCCTTGCGCAGGTCAGGCAAGCCCTTGCAGGGTCGTCGCAGGCTCGCGCGCCATCGACTGCGCGAAGCGATGGCGCGACCTCGTCCATCTTTGTGCGTTCTCAGGGATCTGACGCGGCGCCCGGCGCGCAACTCAGCCCCGGCTTTCGGGTGCAGAACACAAAAAACGCCACATCAGTCATGGGTACATGCGATACAGCATGCGCGGGAAGGGTATCGTCTCACGGATGTGATGCGTCCCGCCGATCCAGGCGGTCACGCGTTCGATCCCCATGCCGAACCCGCTGTGCGGTACGCTGCCATAACGCCGCAGATCGATGTACCACTGGTAATCGTCAATATTCAATCCATATTCACGAATGCGCTGCTCGAGCAGCGCGGCATCGTGGATGCGCTGCGAGCCGCCAATGATCTCACCGTACCCTTCCGGCGCCAGCAGATCGGCGCACAGCGCCACTTCCGGTCGCTGCGGGTCGGGTTCCATATAAAAGGCTTTGATGGCGCTGGGAAATCGTTCAACAAAAACCGGACGGTCGAACATTGATGCGATGAGCGTCTCGTGCGGCGCGCCAAGGTCTTCGCCCCACTCTAGCGGCGTGCATCCCTCGACCTCCGTGTAGCGCTCGGCGATAAGGCGCAGCGCTTCGTCGTAGGTGATGCGCGGGAACGGCGGCACACACCGTTCGAGCGGCTTCGTGTCGCGCTCAAGGGTGGCGAGGTCGTCTGCACAGCGCTCGAGCACGCGCTGAACGATGGCGCTGACGAACTGCTCTTGCAGCGCCAGATTATCGTCGTGCAGGGCGAACGCCACTTCCGGTTCGATCATCCAGAATTCGGTCAGGTGCCGGCGCGTTTTCGACTTCTCGGCGCGGAAGGTCGGACCGAAACAGTAGACCTTGCCGAAACTCATCATGCCGGCTTCAACATAGAGCTGCCCGGTCTGACCAAGGTAGGCGGTGCCGAGGTCGAAGTACGTCGTGGCAAAAAGGTTGGTGGTGCCCTCTGCGGCGCACGGCGTCAGGATCGGCGTGTCGAAGCGCACAAATCCCTGCGCATTGAGCCATTCCTGCGCCGCAGCGATAATTTCGGCGCGAATGCGCAGGAGCGCATGCTGCTTCGAGGAACGCACCCAGAGATGCCGGTGTTCCATCAGGAACTCGACGCCGTGCTCTTTGGGCTGGATCGGGTACTCCGCCGCGATCTGGATAATCTGGATGCCGCTGACATCAAGCTCGAACCCGCCGGGAGCGCGTTCATCAGCGCGAACCGTTCCGGTGATGCGGCAGGAACTTTCGAGGGTCAATCGCTGTGCGGCGGCAAACGTCTCTTCAGAGACATTCTTGCGAAACACCACGCACTGAATGACGCCGCTCCCGTCGCGGAGCCGGATAAAGATCAGCTTGCCTTTCTCGGTCTTGTGAGCGACCCACCCGGCAAGGGTGACGACCTGCCCGTTATGACGCGCAATGTCGCGAACGGTGGCTGTGGGAAGGAGTGACATAGCCATGCTTCCATCGTGCCTGAGATGTGTTGAAATTGAGTATAGCACATCGCGCGACAGAGAACCACCAACGTGGCAGGGTCTTTTTCCGCTTCTACTGATACAACCGCATCCCCACCCGATACCCGCCATCGACGTAGATGGCGCTGCCGGTCATATAATCGGCGTCGTCGCTGGCAAGGAACACGGCGGCGCGCCCGATGTCACGCGGCGTTCCCAGGCGTCCCCACGGGATCTGCCGCGCTGCGCGCTGCAACTCCTCCTCGGTGGCGAACTTGCGCTCGCCAGGGGTGTCGATATGCCCTGGATTGATGACATTGACATTGATCCGGTAGGGCGCCAGTTCAGCAGCCAGCGTCGATGCAAAGTGATTGACCGCGGCTTTTGCCATGTTGTACGCAGCGCTGGTCGGCAGGGGGATCTGCGAGAGGATCGACCCGATAATGATGATTTTGCCCGGACCGCCGCGCGCGACCATGTGGCGCGCCGCTGCCTGGCAGGTATGAAAGACGCCGAACTGCGTCACTTCAATCGTCCGCAGTACATGTTTCCATTGCGCCTCCACCACCGGTTCCCGGATCGAAAACGCTGCATTGGCGACCACAATATCGATTCGTCCGAAGTGCTCGATAGCTGCGGCAAACATGCGCTCGACCGCATTGCGATCCGCCACGTCACCATATATCGCCAGCGCCCGTCTGCCCAGCGCCTCGATCTCGGCGGCGGTCGAGCGCACATCAACTACATCTGGCGTATCCGGCGGCAGATCGTTAAGCGCCGCATCAGCGCCCTCTTCCGCCATGCAGAGCGCAATTCCCCGACCGATGCCGCGCGCGGCGCCGGTGATCAGCGCAACTTTATCCTTCAATCGCTGCATTGCGCGTCCTCTCTGTTTCTTCTGCGAGCATCAGATACCCGAAGCGGGAAGGTTTGTGAAAATCGGCGGGCGTTGTGAAAGTCGGCGACCAGCAACTGAACTCAGGCTCGCCGTCACGCGGACGTTCAATCCGAAACAGATTGGCGCGCCAGACCGACGGGAGCGGTTCAGATGTCAGGCAATGCCAGGGCAGCGCCAGGATTGCGGCCCAGCGACCAGCATGATCCTCCCGGCGCGTCCACCAGCGCGCATCGGCGTTCCACGCCAGATCGACGCGCAGCGTGGTACGGTCCTCATCCAGGTTGCTGATCCGTGCGTCGAAGAAGACGCCATCGGGACTGATCTCGAACTCGAAATACTCTGCTGGCGTCGCTGCGCCAGGGCTGATGAACAACTCAACCGCCTCTTCGTCATAGATCGGCTCATCACGCTCGCGGTACGTGCCCCAGATGTCGCGGTCCTCGCAGTCAAACCGGACATACAGGCAGTCGGCGTCGTACCCCAGGCGCGCCGCCGTCTGTTGAAGCGCCGGTCCGCTGCCATCGGCAAGGATAAATGGCGTAATTGCCGGGAACGGCGTCCAGTCCCAGGCAAAGGGATCATCCCCGGTCGCCCAGCCTGTCGGCGCGCGCAACACCTGATAACGAGGAAGCGCATCCATCAAGTCCCCTCCTGTCACCAAATGCGCATTTCCTGGCGCACGCCGCGCATATCGACCTCGAACTCCAGGCCGATCACGGGGGGACGGCTATAGTACCACTGAAACGCATGCACGGCGACGTCGCCAAGCGGCGCGAGCAACACGTCCGCCAGAAAATCGAGCGGCGAATGAACCGAGTAGACCGCCATGGCGGTCACATCATCAACACTGCACCCTAGCGCAGCCAGCCGCCTCATCATCACGTCCATGACAAACGTCGCCTTGGTGCGCATCGCTTCAGGCGAAGTCTGACCCTCCGCCACAATCCCGCGTTCGTCGAGATCGCCGGCGCCTGCAATAACAAATGTACGCCCAGCCGACGATGACGGGATCGTGTAGGAAAAGGCATAGAGCGATGGTTCCTCTGGCGGCGCGTAGGCAGGCGCAACATTCGTGCGCGCGACCGGGTTCGTTCCATCGAGCAGAATGCCGCGCGTCTCCAGTTCGACGCGGTATCTGGCGTTGAAGACGCCGAAATCTTCCATGCTCCAGGGTTTGGGGGAGCGCAATTCGATGGCGCACAGCGCCGCAGATGGCCGTCCAATCGACTCCAGGTGGCGGTCAATCCGGGCGAACCCCTCGCGGTACGGCAGCGGACGCTGAAGGGTTGCGCGCACAATCTCGAAGCCGGGCAGCGCCACGACACCCGCAGAGTAGGGCGGACCGCCAGGCAAAAACGCAAATCCGCCAGCCGGATTTTCAACCAGTTGCATGGTTTGCTCCTTACTTACAGCTTGATCGCGCCCTCTGTCAATCCCTTGAAGTAGAGACGCTGGAAGAGGGCGAAGATAATGATACCAGGAGTGACGGCAATCACATATACTGCGGCGATCCGCGGATATGCCCACTGCCCCATGCCGGAGTGCGCCGACGCCAGCACCACCGGCAATGTGCGCGTCGCCTGGTCGTTCGTGAGCGTCACCGCCAGCAGATACTCGCCCCATACCCCGACGAAATTGACCATCGACACCACCACAATGCCATTGAGCAGGAGCGGCAGGAGCACCAGAAACAGTGTGCGCCAGGGTCCGCAACCGTCGATGCGACTGGCTTCGACCAATTCATGCGGCAACTGCTCGAAGATGCCCCGCATGATCAGGATGCTGACCGCCAGGTTCAGCGTCACGTAAGGAAAGATCAGCCCGACGACCGTGTTGAGCAAGCCAAGTTGTCGCTGGATTTCGTAGATCGAAATCAGTGAGAGCAGGCGGGTTGGAAAAAAGAGCGACGCAATCAAGAGCCAGATCAGGAGCATGCGTCCGGGCAATTTCACATGCACCAGCGCATAGCCGCCGAGAATGGCGCAAAACGTCGTGATCGCAACCGTTGCCAGGGTCACGAAGATGCTATTGAACATGTTCTGCGGCAACGTCTGGATGCGGGTGAGGACGAACCCGTAGTGGCTGAAATCGAACTGACGGGGCCAGAAATTTGTTGAGTACGACTCCGGCAGCGACTTAACCGACATGAGCAGCACCCAGATCAGCGGCAGCAGAATGATCACCACACCCAGGTTGATCACCGCGTGTTTGGCGATAAGACCCGTGGGCAAACGGCGCCGGTGATAATGCCGGATCGTGACAGCCACGACTCACCTCCCTCTAGTCGCGCGATCGGAACACGTAGAGCATTCCAACCACAAATACCATCATCACCGCTGCGCCGAGCCAGCCGATCGCCGCAGCATACCCCTGCAACCAGTCGCCGATGCGGAACGCCAGATCGTACATATACACCGTCCAGGTGTACGTCGGCGAGGTGCGCTGAAACCCGCCAAAAATCAGATACTCGTCAATTACCGACATCGCCGTGCCAAAGCGCAGGACGACCAGAATGGAAAGAATGGGCAGGAGACGCGGCACAGTGACGCGCCAGAACAGTTGCCACTCATTCGCGCCATCGATGCGCGCCTGCTCCGAAAGGTCTTTGGGAATCGCCGCAAGACCGGCAAGAAAGAACATGGTGTGATACCCAAGCCCCCACCAGACCTCCATAATGACGACTGCTGGCAGCGACAGCGGCGTGCCTCCCAGCCACTGCGGCGCTGTCTGGCGGGTGAACAATCCCAGCCACTCGACCAGAATCGTGTTGACCGGACCGATCTGAAAATCGAAAAGCCACTTCCAGAGCACAAACACCAGCGGACCAGGGATAACCGCCGGAATGAGCAGGACAATACGATAGAACGACGAGAGCCAGGGCGTGGTCACACGATCAATCAGCACCGCCAGGACGAGCGGGATCAGGATGGTAAGCGGCACGAAGGCGACGGTAAATGCAAAGGCGCGCAGCATGCCGACATGAAAGAGCGGATCATTGAGTGCATTGATATAATTTTGCAACCCGACGAAGTTGGGCGGATTGCGCTCGAGGTATTTGTAATCGGTGAAACTCAGAACAAAAACCCGAATGATCGGATAAATCTGCCAGCCGACAAAAAAGACTGTCGCCGGAACAAGAAAGAGAAAATTGGCATAGTCACTCAGACGATATGTGGAACGCCACGTGCGCGCCGCACTCGCAACTCTGGAAGCGACTGTCGCCATACGCGCCTCTCTCGCGTCAACCCTGCTGTCCTGCCGTTTCTTTTCTGCGCTGCTGCGCCTTTGTGTGCGCTGTTATGCTCACACAAAGGCGCGTTTCTTCTTTCTTTGCGCCTCCGTGCCCCTGTGTGCGCTGTTGTTCTCACACAAAGGCGCAAAGGAGGAAGATTTCTCTGCGCCTCTGCACCTTTGTGTGCGTTCTCACTGTTCCTCACACAAAGGCGCGAAGGCGCAAAGGAGGAAGGTTTCTCTGTGCATCTGCGCCTTTGAGCGATCAGATGATGGTCACCTTCACCTACCCCGCTTTGGCGATCTCCGCCGCCACTGCGTCCTTCGCTTTCTGGAGCGCAGCGCGCGGGTCTGACTCTTTGCCAGTGAGATATTCCTCCCAATACGGCTTGCCAATCACAAATTGCGTCAGACCGAAGGGATGGTTGGTGATCGCCCGCGCCCGCTCGAACTGCTCGCGCACCAGCGCCACGAAGGATGGCATCCAGTCAGGCTTGTTCGCCTCCCACTCCGCATAGATCGACTTGTAGGGCGGCAACTGACCTGGATGAGCCGTCGGCGATCCGGCGATCGAGTCCTTCCAGATCTGCTGATTGTAGGTCAGCGCGCGCATATACTCGACCGCTTTCTCCTTGTTTTGCCCATACTTGAACAGGCACGCGCCCGTCGTCCAGAAGACAGTGCCGCCCTGGCTGTTGGCAAAGCGCGGCAAGCCCGCCATCCGCAGTTTGTCGGAGAAGCCGCCGGTCTGCGCGAAGCGGAGCGGCGCGTTGAAGTACTTGGTGTAGTAGGCGACCTGCTGCGCAGCAAACGCGCCTTCGTCCGGCGTATTGTTCACGCCGCCGTCGGTGGTGCCTTCATTGAGAATGTCGGGATTTGCCAGGTCCTTGATCTTCTTCATCAGAATGAGCGCCTCGACGGCTGGTTCGCTGGTGAAGTCGAAGAGACCTTCAGGAGTGTAGACATTCGTGCTCATGCTGTGGGTGAACGGCGCCAGCGAACGCCAACCGCGCGCGTCGTAGGTCGCGCCATACGGCGCCGCGCCAGAGTCGACCACCTGCTTCGCGTTTGCCAGATACTCGTCCCAGGTTGTCGGAACGGTCGTAATCCCGGCTTTGTCCGTCAGGTTGCTGTTCCACGCCATGCCGATCACATCGAGCAGGAAGGGCCAGCTGTAGAGTTTGCCGTTGACGGTGCACTCCTCACGGATTGGCGGAAGAATGTCGTCGAGCACGTCTTTGGGAATATAGTCATCCCATGGTTCGATCACATCCGCCTTAATCAACTGGCTCATCTCGACGAACGGCGTCATGCCGACGTACACATCCCACGTGCTCTCCTTATTTTTCGCCTCCGCCACGAAGCGTTCAATACCGAACCCCTGCACCGGCGCAATCTGGAAATTCAACCCCTCGAATGAGCTGTTGACCTGAGGGATAGCCGGGTGAAGATCGACGATCCACTGATAGAACGTTGGCGTCAGCGGGCGCGACGCAGGTTGCGCCGGCGCGCTTCCTGGCGGGGTCGCCGGCGCCGTTCCGCCACAGGCGGCAAGCAGAGCGCCGCCCGCTGCCGTCGCCGCACCGCTTGCCAGCAACCGCAGCATCTGCCGGCGAGTGAGGGTTGGTCGGGTTCCGTTCGGGTCTGTCTGGTGGGGAATCTTCACTGGACGCCTCCTTCGTGCATGTGGTGATATTGAACTGGTAAACCGTCGTCACAACGACGCGATAATGATCACAGCGCGCCCCTCGACTGGCGGGGAGGGTTCCCGGACAAACTGACGCGAAGGCGCAAAGACGCAAGGGAGCGATATATTGTTCGAGAAACGCCAGAGAGTGCGCAAAGCCGCAACCCGACAATGGCGCTACGACAGCCGCATGCCTGAGTGCAACAACCCCAACTCCTGATCGAGCACCATTGCAGTAATACCGAGCAGGACAGCATCGCTTCGTTCCGGGATCAGTTCAACGCGCGTCATAGCCGCCAGCGGCTCAAGGGCATGCCGCGCCAGCGATGCCCGCACCGCTTCGATCAGCGGCGGACCAAGCGCAGCAATGGCGCCAGTCACAACAATGCGCTCAACATTGAGCAGGCCGACAATATTCGCCACAGCGACCCCCAGATAGCGACCTGCTTCCTCAACAATCGCGGCGACGCCCGGATCGCCCGCTTCGAGCGCCTGTCGGACAACATCGAGATCAACCGCAGCCGCCGAAGACGCCAGCGTGCGCAGGCGCGACGACGGATCGCTGAACCGTCTCCGCACAGCGCGCAAAATTGCCGGAACGCTGGCGACCGTTTCGAGACAGCCGATGTTGCCGCAGTTGCAGCGCAGACCGTTGTCAGCCACAACGACGTGACCGATTTCACCGGCGCCGAACCCATCGCCATTGAACAGGGTTCCATTCAACACGATCCCGGCGCCGATCCCCACGCCGACGCTGATCACCACCAGGTTGCCGCTGGCAGCGCCGTCGCCGAACATATACTCCGCCAGCGCCGCCAGATGCGCGGCGTTGTCCAGATAGACGGGCAGGTGGTGGCGTTCCTGGAGCGTCTGGCGCAGTGGCGCGTCAACCAGACCAAAATTAACGGCGCGCCGCACAATCCCGCGCACCGGATCCACAATTCCCGGCATGCTCAGTCCAATGCCGAGGATGTGGGTTGGGGCGTCGGCGCGCAACTCGTCAATCAACCGGGAGAGATAGCCGGGCAGCTCCTCCGGTCGATAGCCATACAGCGACAAACTGACCCGCCGCTGAATACCGCCGCGCATGTCGACCAGCGCCCCGACGATTTGCGTATCCTCGAAACTCAACGCCAGAACGCCGTGCGCCTCGTGCGCAACGCGCAACAGAACAGGCAACCGCCCGCCCGACGATTGACCAGCGCCGGTCTCCTCCACCAGTCCCTGCTCGATCAATTCGCCAACCACGGCCGAGACAGTCGTGCGCGTCAGTCCGGTCTTGCGCGCAATATCCGCGCGACTGATCGCTTCATCCTCGTAGATGACGCGGAGCACTAACCTGCTATTGTGATTTTTCGTATGCTGCCGCGTGGCTTTTGCCAGAAAGCCCTTCATGAATCGTTCCGCATCAGAGAGCGACCTCAGTCGATGGCGCGCCGTACATTGGCGCCGGTTCGATGGCTCTCGACAGAAGCGCTGGACATGGGTTAGAATAGCGACGGAGACTTATGTTAGTTCAGTGAACTGACAAAGTAACTCTATCACACTGCTGAGCATTTGTCAATACTTCATTAAGCAGGGAGGTCGGTCATGCAGACGTCGATCTTTGTGTTCGCGTATGATCTGGCGGATGAAGGGTACGGGCATGTCCTCGAAACGGTGCGCGAACGCGCTGGCGCCAGCGCAGTGAACCTGGCATGCAGCTACCACCACGCGCGCGATGTTTTTCCGCACAATCCGCGGCGCAAGGTGCGCTTCCTCGAAGGCGGAGCGTGCTTCTTTCGTCCCGATCCGTCGCGGTATGCCGACCTCAAGATTCAACCAATCGTCAGCCGCCTGACCGATGACCACGATCCGCTCAGCCGCTGCATCGAAGAAGCCGAGCGACGCGGCATGGCGGTACGCGCATGGACGACCAACCTGCACAATACCGCTCTTGGCTCACATTACCCCGATTGCACGTTGCACAACGCCTTTGGCGATCCCTACATCACCTGTCTTTGCCCGGCAAACCCGGATGCGCGCGCTTATCTGCGCGCCCTCAGCGCCGACATTGCCAGTCGCGGCGTGCAGGCCATCCTGCTTGAGTCCATCGGTTACCATTCCTTCGATCACGGGTATCATCACGAGCGCAGCTTTGTGCCGCTCTCACCTGCCATCCGTTTTCTGCTTGGACTCTGCTTCTGTGCACATTGCACGGCGCGCCTGAGCGCCAGCGGCGTCGATGTGGAGCATGTGCGCCGCTTCGTGCAGACGGAGGTGGGGAAGGTGTTTGACGGCGAACCGAGTGACGTGGAGTCTATTCCTGTCGAACGACAGGCAATCGGAGCGCTGGCGGACGGCGAACTCGGCGCCATGCTCGACGCGCGCAGCGCCATTGTGACATCGCTCGTCGCCGAGATCACCGATGCCGTCAGCGCCGTCGGTTCCACGCAGGTCATTGCGATGGATATGTCGGGCGCCGCCGTCGGATATGCCACCGGCATGCCCACCGGCGAACCGGCGCCTGTGCGCGCCTGGGAGGACGGTCTCGACCTTCCGGCGGTCGCGGCAGCGTGTCACGGCATCGCCGTGCTCGCCTACGCCCGCGATGTCGCCCGCATACGCGCCGACCTCGACGCCTATGCGCGCCTGTTGCCCGCAGGCGTCAGTCTGACCGTCGGGGTGCGCCCGATGCCGCCGGACTGCCACAGCGCCGCTGAGATGGCGCCGAAAGTCGCGCTCCTGCGTGAACGCGGCGTCGCCAGCATGGATGTGTACCATTACGGATTGATGCGGCTGCTCCACCTCGATTGGGTAGGGGAAGCGGTGCGGAACGTGACGGGTTGAAGGTGGGAAGGTTGAAGGTTACAGGTTACAGGTGCGGGTTTCCGGTAGAGACGTTGCACCGCAACGTCGCGGCGATGCACCATACCGTCGCAGGGAGAGACGTTGCACTGCAACGTCTCAGCGCTGCACCGACGCGCGCCCTATAGGAATGTGGCGCATCAACGCGGAGGGGCGCCCCCCTGTGGGCGCCCGACAATGTTCTGGCTATTTTTCTGTCCAGCGCACCTCGTGCGAGTAGAACACATTGCGATCCGCAATCCACGCCGTCTGGACCGTGAACTTTGCCGACTGACCCGGTTCCAGATGGCGCGTTGCAACAAACGCGGTTCCACGCGCCGCAAGCGTCTCAGTATCGCCCACCTGACCGCGAATGGAAATCTCAACCGCCACATCGTATGCCGTTTTTGCACCGATATTCATGACAACGCCAGACCAGTATTTCTTCCCATCTCTCCCGACTGTTTGGGTAATCTTGCTCACAATCACCGGCAGCGCCTGCGGATGCGGTTGAAGCCGCGCTTCGTCTTCGGGTGCGATGCGGATCCAGTCTTTGTACACCCATCCATTCACCGGTATGCCGGATGCGGTTTCACCCTCGATATGGTACCACTGCCCGCCACGATAGAGCACGCGCACCCGTGTGCCAGGTTCAGCGTTCGTCACTTCCCGGCCCTCGTATTCATTCGGAATATCATAAATGCGAATCTTGCGAATGATCTCGCCTTTCACCCACTCACCTGGCGCAAGCGCCCTGATCGCCGTCGGCGTCGGCGCTGTCGTGGGCTGCGGCGCTGCGACGGCGGTCGGCGGAACAGTCGCCGCTGCCGGTTCGGGTATCGGAGTGACCGGTTCAGGCGTCGCTGTCACCACCACGACCCGCGTTTCAACCCGCACCACTTCGCGCGTCACTTCCTGCACCACCACGCGCGTGACCTCAACCGGCGCCTGCGCAGCTGGTTGCACGCCGCATGCTGCGAGCGTCATCATCACCGTTGCCATCCAGAACCATCGTTGAAGCATAGCGTTTCCTTTCCAGGCGACAGGTATGATGTGTTTGAGTAGATTGCACGCGCCCTTCACGAACGCGCAAAAGACTTACAC
>JAUQOW010000104.1 GCA_030550675.1 Chloroflexota bacterium | reverse complement strand
AACGCAAAACGCTCGACCTTCAATTCACGCGCCCGTTGCGCGGCAATGGCGGCGACCTCGCGCACCTGGTCGAGGTCGGCTGAGGAACGTTTGCCCAGGCCAATCAGCAACACCCGGCGCGCAGGGACCGCGCCGCGCGGGTAGATCAGCAGCGTCTGTTTCGTCTTGCCCGACCAATCGCTTGGTTCGATCAGATCAGCCAGTGGCGATGGAAGCGGATCCTCTTCCCACAAACCAAGTGTCAGCAGATCGGTTGCAGCAGTCAGTGGATCGCCAGCAGTAACCGTTACGCGCATAGGAGAACTCCGTCCACCGTCAGTAGAGCGTGAATATGTATGCCCTGGCGTTGTTCCAGAACAGGCTGACGCAAAGGCGCGAAGACGCAAAGGTTTGGAGTATTGAGCGCGATGCTCTGCGCCTCTACATCTTCACGTCAACCTTGTCGAGAAATGCCGGAGAACAGTATGTTAACTCCATGCATGCCTCCCTTCGAGAAGGGAGGGATATTATACCACGGCAGTGCACAGTGCATCGGATGTGCGCTTCCAGGAACCCCACAGGTTCGTCACGAGGCGAGAGGACGCCTCGTGGGAGCACACGGATTAACGCGGATTGAGACGGATTCGCGCGGATTGGTTCTATTACCAGCACTGTGCAAATTGACGCTCTCTAATGAACAGGATATACTTTTACGCCGTGTGAGTTGCGTCGTGTTTCAAAGAGCGTGCAGGAAGGACAGATCAATGATCAGCGATCAGTTTCGCGTGCCGGGGATGTCCTGTCAACACTGCGTCAATGCCATCACCAGAGCCGTCAGGTCGCTGCCTGGCGTGCATCAGGTTGTCGTCAACCTTGGCGATAAGAGTGTGCGCGTCGATCACGACCAGCAGGTGACCGCTGATGATCTCATCCGGGCGATCAACGACGCCGGGTATGATGAGGTGGCGATTCTGGTGTAGCGATTACCTCACGCCAACGCCGAACCGGTCGAGGAGTTCCTGCATTTCCTTCCTGTCCGGGGTCTCCTGGTCTATCGGTCGAATAACAATCAGACGCGGATTGACAGAGCCGCTGCGCCAGATGTAGAGCCGGTGCGTCACCTCTCCTGTCGCCGGGTCAGTCATATTCAAGACGCGTCGGGCAGGGACGCCAGCAACGACGGTTTCTTCGACGGCAACTGCTTTCTGTTGCTCCTGCGGAAGCGCTGCAATCTCGGATGCCACCCAGGCGTCCAGCATCGCAATGTCGCCCGAAGGAGAAATGCCGGGAGGAAGAATCGGCACGTCAAAGGAAACGACATAGCGCTGAGCATTGTAGGTCCCTGCCGCGCTCAGTGAGCCTGCGTAGACGCCAGCATCGTTGATCGTCCAGCCCTGCGGGTATTCAATATCCCAGGCATCGCCGAACTGCTGACGTATCCATTGCACGGTCAACTCGCTCGACTCCGCCTTTGGCGTTGAAACTGTCGCCGGAGACTGTGCTTGTTCGACAGCGGGTGTGGCAGTAGCGGCAGCAGTTATGGGACCCGTGCTGGAGGATGGCGACGAAGAAGCGCAGGCGGTGAGGACCAGCATCGTTGCGAGACTGAACGCTAACAGACGCGGGAACACACGGTCCATAGCATCACCTCCTGACATCAACTAGTGTCTGTCAGAAGCATACCGCGCCGGTTGATTGCCGACAATGATGGGAAGATGATAGAACGGACATCAAACTGCCCGCAATCAAGGTCGCCGTGAGCCTCCACGAGGGGCGTCCTGACGCTTCCGCCAGACCCTTGAGGTTGAAAGACATGCAATCAGGGAGCAGGCGCCGTTGCGTCGGCAAGATCCCATCGCAGGAATTAATCAACGGCAGGAGACCTCAAGGGTCGGGTGCGTTCCAACCAGTAACTCCGGGGCATTTGGAAGCGACGGTGCGCTGCCCTGCGGGGGGGGCGACGGTGTAGCGCACCGTCGCTCCGTGGATATGGATCGCCTTGTTGATTCCGCCGCTTCATCGGCGCTCGTAATTCGGCGCTTCCTTGGTGATGGTCACGTCGTGGGGATGGCTCTCGATCAGACCCGCCATCGAAATGCGGATGAAGCGCGCATCGCGCCGCAGTGACTCGATATCCTTCGCGCCGACGTACCCCATGCCGGACCGCAGACCGCCCACCAACTGGAAGATCGTATCGCTTAGCGGTCCCTTGTACGGAACCCGTCCCTCGATCCCTTCCGCCACCAGTTTATGCGCCGTGCCTCCCTGGAAGTAGCGGTCGCCGCTTCCCTGCTGCATCGCGCCGATTGACCCCATGCCGCGGTAGCTCTTGTAACTGCGCCCTTCGTACAGAATCGTCTCGCCAGGACTCTCTTCAGTGCCAGCGAGGAGCGATCCAATCATCACCGAATGCGCTCCGGCGGCGATGGCTTTGGCGATATCGCCGCTGTAGCGAATGCCGCCATCGGCGATGATCGGGACGCCAAACCGTGACGCCACCCGCGCGCATTCGGTAATCGCCGTAATCTGCGGCATCCCGGCGCCGGTCACCACTCGCGTCGTGCAGATGCTCCCCGGTCCCTGCCCGACCTTCACCGCATCGACGCCGCGTTCACACAGCGCCGCCGTCGCGGCGCCGGTTGAGACATTCCCGGCGACCAGTTGCACATCCGGGTAGCGCTCGCGAATGCGCAGCACAGCGTCGAGCACCCCTTTCGAGTGCCCATGCGCCGTATCAATCGCCAGCACGTCCACTCCAACCCGCACCAACGCATCGGCGCGCTCCAGGTAATCGCCAGAGGCGCCAATCGCCGCGCCGACCCGCAGCCGTCCCTGCGCATCCTTGCAGGCGTTCGGGTACTCAATCTGCTTCATGATGTCTTTGACGGTGATCATGCCCGACAGCTTGCCGCGTCGGTCCACCACCAGCAGTTTCTCGATCCGATGCTCGTGCAGGATTTGTTTCGCCTGTTCAAGCGTGGTGCCTTCGGGCACGGTGATGAGATTGCGGGTGGTCATCAGTTCACGGATCGGACGGCTGCGATCCGTCTCAAACCGCAGGTCGCGGTTGGTCACGATGCCGATGAGATCGCCATCCGGCGTGGTGATCGGGATGCCGGAAATGCGATACTCCGCCATCAGATCGAGCGCATCGCCGACGGTCTTGTCCGGTCCCATGGTGATCGGGTCGGTGATCATGCCGCTCTCGGAGCGCTTCACCTTCCGCACCATTTCCGCCTGCGCTTCAATCGACATATTCTTGTGGATGAACCCGACTCCGCCTTCGCGCGCCAGCGCTATCGCCAGGCGGTGTTCGGTCACCGTATCCATGGCGGCGCTGGTAATCGGAATATTGATCCTGATGGAACGGGTCAGTTGCGTGGTGACATCAACCTCGCTCGGCAGAACATGCGACTCGGCGGGGATCAGCAGCACGTCGTCGAATGTCAACCCTTCACGAGCGTATTTATCGTCCCAGTCGATTGTCACGTCAACCTCCTTCTCCGTATGGATGCAGGGAATAAAAGACCCTCTGCGCACTGCTGCGCAGAGGGCAGGTTGGCATCCGCCCAATCGTCGATTGGCAGATGACAGCGAATCAGTAATCGTATTCCGACCGTGGTTTTCGACAATACCATAGCGTAACAGTATACTCGCTGCGACCGGGATCGTCAATCCGGTTCCTGTTGCAGGGTGCAGGCATGCATTGTCAGTCGGCAAGCAAGCGCATCCCTGCCACGCCCTGACTGGCGACTGAAGTCGCGCCGGGCAGGCGCTCCGCTGTGCGTCCGCCTGCGCGGTTCAGCGCGCTCACTGCGCGCGGTTCGGCATGCTCACCGCGAGTGGACGCCGTCGTTCCCGTCCGCGTAGGCGGACGGACAGCCGCAGGTCCATCAGGGGTGATTTTAAATCTTCACAAGCCCTCGCTCAGGTCAGGTAAGCCCCTGCAGGGCTGCCATAGGTTCAATCGCTATCCGCTACGTGCAGAGATGGCGCGATCTCGTCCGTCATCACGTTCCCGCTTAGAGGTCTGGAGCGGCGTCCAGCGCGCACGCCAGCCCCGAAGGGGCTTTCAGGTCCTTAGCGAGAGCTTTAGCCCGCAGCGAAACGGCGGTTCCCGATAAGCATGCCTGCCCCCTGTTGCGCACCGCCGCCAGGCATCGGCGTCATCCAGCCCAACGCGATAGGCGTCAACTCGAATCCTCTCCAAATACGACAAAACCGCCTCCTTCAGGAGACGGTTCCGGATGCCAGACGTGATATGATTTGGTACGGGAGACGGGAATCGAACCCGTGACTTGAGCTTGGAAGGCTCTCGCGTTACCACTACGCCACTCCCGCGTTGCACTCTAGATTCTAATCAGGTATGGCAGAGTCGTCAAGAGGTGTCGATGCTTCTCACAGTCACCCCCAACCCAGCCATTGACCGCCTGCTTATCGTTCCTGGATTTCGCCACAGCGATGTGTGTCGCGTTGTCGAGCGCGTCGATTCGGCAGGCGGGAAAGGGTTCAACGTCACGCGCGCGGCGCGCACGCTCGGCGTTCCGGTGCGCACGTGCGCCCTGCTCGGCGGCGAGAATGGCAGGCGGATCGCCGCCCTGGCGCAGGCGGAAGGTCTTGATGGCGCCTGGAGCTGGCTCGGCGACGGCGAGTCGCGCATCTGCCTGCTGATCACCGATCCCGATGCGCGCGATCATCTGACGATCAACGAAATCGGTCCAACCGTCAGCCCCGCTGACTGGACTCAGTTTGTAGAGCTGGTCCGGCATCAGGCGCGCGACGCCGCCTTCACCGCTATCTCCGGCAGCGTTCCGCCCGGCGTTGTTCCGACACAATATCTGGAACTGATACGCAGTCTGCCGTCAGAAACATGGGTATGCATCGACACCAGCGGTCCGACCCTGGCAGCCGCGCTCGATCTGCCAGTTGACCTGCTGAAGATCAATATGCACGAATTGAGCGCTGCACTCGGTCGGACAATCCAAACTCCGGAAGAGGCGTGCGCCGCTGCTGCCGCTGTGCGGCAACGCGGTCCACGGCGGGTGATCGTCACGCTTGGCGCTCAGGGGGCGGTAGCGGTTGACGCGCATGGCGTCTGGCGCGCACACACGCCGCCGCTCGATCCGATCAGCCCGGTGGGGAGCGGCGATGCCGCACTGGCAGGAATCATTGCAGTGCTGCACAATGGCGGTTCACTCGCCGAAGCGTTGCGCATGGGGGTCGCGTGCGGCGCCGCGAATACATTGGTGGTCGGCGCCGGACGCATGCAACGCGATGATGTGGCGCGATTGCACGCCGCAACGGATCTGACAGCGCTACATTAGATCGAATGGTATACTACCAGTGTCCTGGAACATCTGTACATGGAACCTCTGGAATGGAAGACGTCAAAACAGTTATCGAACGCATTGCCGCGAATGTCGAGCAGGTGATTATCGGGAAGCGCCGCGCCATTGATCAGGTATTGACCGCGCTGCTCTGCAAGGGGCACGTTCTGCTCGAAGACGTGCCCGGCACCGGCAAAACGATGCTCGCCAAAGCCGTCGCACGCTCAATCGGGTGCAGTTTCAAGCGCATCCAGTTCACCCCCGATCTGCTGCCGTCCGATGTCACCGGCGTCTCAATTTTCAATCAGCGCACTCAGGAGTTCGAGTTCCGTCCCGGTCCCATTCTTGCGCAAATTGTGCTGGCAGACGAGATCAACCGCGCCACGCCGAAGACCCAGAGCGCGTTGCTGGAAGCAATGGAAGAGCGCCAGATTACGGTGGATGGCGTCACCCATCCATTACCGCAACCGTTCCTGGTGCTGGCGACGCAAAACCCAATCGAGTACGAAGGAACGTTTCCCCTTCCTGAAGCGCAGCTCGACCGCTTTTTCATGCGCATTCACCTGGGCTACCCGGAACGAAGCGACGAGATTGCCATTCTGCGCCGTCAACGCCAGACGCACCCCATTGAGACATTGACGCAGATCGCCGACGCCGGAGAACTGCTTGATATGCAGGAACGCATCAAGTCGGTCTATGTTGATGAACTGATCGAGGAATACATCGTCTCAATCGTTGCCGCCACCCGTAACCATGAGGATGTCTACCTTGGCGTCAGCGCGCGCGGCTCGCTGGCGCTCTACCGCGCGGCGCAGGCGCAGGCGGCGATCCAGGGGCGCGACTACGTCATTCCCGACGACATCAAGGCGCTGGCAGAGCCAGTGCTGGCGCACCGCCTGATTATCAACCCGTCGGCGCGCATTCGCAATATCACCGCTGCGGAGGTCATTTCAGACGTCTTGAAAGCCGTGGCGGTGCCGGGCGCACGCGCCGGACGCCGTTTCGAGCGTGTGGCGCGGTGACGCTATCTGAGGCGTTGCTGGCGAGCGACGCCGGGCGCTGTGCCGTCGGCGATATGACGCAGGAAGAGCAACCCGGCTTCCATCCGGTTGCTCACCTTTAGCTTCGCCAGAATGTTGCTCACGTGCTTCATCGCCGTGTTGTAGGTGATGTCGAGCCGTGCAGCAATTTCCCGATTCCCCAGCCCCTCGGCGATCAGTTGCAGGATCTCCAGTTCGCGGGACGTCAGTTCACTCAGGCTGGCAACCGGACCGTTGATTGCTGGCGGGCGCGCCGCGCGGCGCAGCACCTCGGCAGGGAAGAGCAACTGCCCGTCCAGCAGGCGTCGCACTGCGTGCAGGTATGCGGTCGCCTCAAGTTCCTTGGAGAGACATCCCGAAGCGCCTGAAAGAAACGCCTGCCCTTGCAATTCCAGCGCCTCGTGTTCATACGCCGCCAGCAACAGGATAGCCGTCTGCGGCTGCAGCGTGTTCAGCATATGAACATACTCGAAAACATCACCGCCGGGCAGATAGCGGTCCAGGATCAGAATGTCCGGCTCGGCGTCGATCATACAGCGGTCGAGACTTTCAAGCGAGTCCGCCTCGCCGACAATCGTGTGACCTGCGCTGCGAAGATGCTGCGCCAGACTCTGTCGAAACAGATGCTGCTGATCGGCAAGCACAATACGCGCGCGCCGCGAAGCCATGGTGCATCCTCAAAACGGTGTTATCGCAGGATTGAGACCCTGGGAGAAAGAGCAGGACGGATTTCTCTGCGCATTCCCTGTCGTCCGCTCCCTAATTTCCAGCTCCATAAGAGAAATAGCATGCCAGACCCCTGGTTGTCACCCCTCAACTCATCAGTTTCCTGGTAACTGAACTCAGTAATCTTCCTCCTCCTTGTTTCTGGAACAAAAAATACACGGATTCATCATAGCACACCATTTCCCGACCATGCTATGGTGCATACGCACATACAAACGAGATTTTAATGAAATGACGGTCGCAATCAACACATCTATTCGTTCTCCGAATTATGGATCGCGCGGCGGTCGAGCCATTTCGATGATCGTCCTGCACGCGACAGCGGGTTCAGCGCGCAGCGCCCTGGCATGGCTGACGAATCCGGCAGCGCGCGTTTCAGCGCACTACCTGATCGACAAAGCAGGTCAGATTTATCGGCTGGTCCCCGATGAGTACGCCGCCTGGCATGCCGGGCGCGCCGCGTGGCGCGGCGAGACGGCGATCAACGAAGTGTCGCTTGGTATCGAGCTTGAGAATGCCAACAACGGTCGTGATCCCTATCCAGCCGCGCAGATGAACGCACTCATTCAGCTCACCCGCGAAAAAGTCGCGCAGTATCGCATCGCGCCGGACATGGTCGTCCGACATCTGGATGTCGCGGTCCCGCGCGGTCGCAAAAATGATCCGGCGGGCTTTCCCTGGGCTGAGTTTTTGCAGCAGGTCTTTGGCGAAGCGGTCATTCTGGCGCCGGATCGTCCGGTTCCGCCTGCCAGGCGCATCGCCTTCAGCCGGGTTCTGCTTAGCGAAGCATACCGTCAGGTCGGCGCGGTCGAATGGCCCGACTGGGCAATGACCCGCACGGCGCGCATGGCGCGGCTTGGATTGCCGATTGCCCCGTCCTTCGAGATAACCGTCGCGGGACGCAATTATATCGGGCAGTCCTTCGGGCGGGAGACGCTGGTCAGCCCCATCGCTGAATGGAAGCGCGTCGACCGCCTGAGCATGCTGACCGCGCCGGAACATCAGCCGCTGCGCCAGGCGTTATTGCAGGCGATCTATGCACAGGCCGGCGAGACCTATCGCCCGGATTGGGCGTTTCACCAGTACGCGCTGCATGAGCCGGTCGGACCGCCATTGAGCGCCAGTTTTCGGGTGCGGGTCGGCGACGAGGAATGGCTGGCGGCGATCTACGCACTCGATGTGCTGTACTGTCCGGTCGGGCGCTGGAAAGAGATCAACCGCCTTAATGACCTGATCGCAGAGCGCGGCGAGCGCGATCCGCTGGCGCAGGCGTTGCTGGAACGACTCTTTGAACGGGCAGGGAGCCAGTGGCGACCCATGTGGCCCTCCCAGCAGTACGCAATCCGGGAGCGCCTGGGAGCGCCGCTCGGACCCAGTTTCCGCGTGTCGTTCGATGGCCGCGACTATGTGGCGGAAGCGTTCGCGCTTGATGTGCTGTACTGCATCATCGGCGAGTGGGACAACGTGCAGCGGCTGAGTGATCTGTGAGGCGCGACTATGTTCATCCCATTGCAGCCCAAAGAAGCCATGTACTCCGCAGACGCAAGGGCATCCCAGGCGCGGCGCACCCGGCGCTTCGCCAGAGAAGCGCCGGAACCACGATTCGGCGACTATGGCGCTGTGCTCTTCCGCGTAGTCCTGTTGCTGATCTGCGGGGTTGAACTGATCCTGTACGGCGTGTCGCACCCCGTCACGCCAATGCTGGGCATTACCCTGGCGATCGCCATTGGCGCGCTGGTCGTCGGATTGATCTCTGCCGCGCCATCGTGGATGCTCCTGGTTGCCGACGGCGCTGCGGTCGGCGCGCTCATCCTGGCGACCGGCGGCGCCGCAAGCCCCATGCTCATCCTTGCGCCAGCGCTAGTCGTTCAGGGCAGTATGTCCGTCGAAGAACGCGATGCGCTTGCATCCGCCGGAGTCGGCGTGATTATCCTGCTGCTCATTGCTGCACTCGATCCGGCGCAGCCCGGCAACTTGCTGATCGAAATCGCAGCAGTGCACATCGTCATGAGCGTTGCCGCCGTCTGGGGAACGCGGCGGGCGCGCCTGGCGCTGACCCGCCTGCACGACGAACTCGTTCAGCGCACAAGCCTGGATCAGGATCGCAACGAGGCGCGACGCGCACTTGAGTGGCAGCGCCAGAACCTGGCGCTCCTCGGTTCGTGCGCATCGCTCGATGATCTGCAACGGTGCACTCTCGACCGGGCGGCTGCGATTACTGGAGCATCAGCATCGCTGGAACACGCGCATACGCCTGTCTCGTTCGCCGGGCATACGCTCGACATTCCCGGCATTGGGCGGCTGGTGGTGCGTTGCGCTCCCGCAGAACTCAGCCGTTCGCAGCGTGATGCGCTCGATCACCTGGCTGCAACCGCAGCGCAACGCGCCATCGCGCTGCAATCCGCCGCAGCGCTGGAACGCCACCGCCACGCACTGATGGCGCTGTGGGAAGGAGCGGGCGTGTTACGCAGCGCACCTCAACTCAACGCAGCGTTGCTGGATGTCTGCCAGCGCATCGCCGCCGCGCTCGACCTGGACTGGATGGCGCTTATTGGTCCCGACGAACGCCAGACGCTCGCGCCGTTCCTGATCGCACGCGGGCGTGAGCCGGGTTCAGCGCCGCGCCTGCAAGCGGTGCATTTCCGCCTGGCTGCCGAAGTGCTGCGCAGCGGAAGATCGCTGGTCCGCGCCGAACAGGATCGGACGCTTGCCTTCCTTCCGGTGCGCGTGGCGGGCGAACCATCGCTCGTGCTGGCGGCGCGCGGCGCCGCAGACGACGCGGCGGTGCAGGCGCTCCTGCTGTTGCTCGGCGATCTGATCGGCGAACGGTTGATGGATTGCGCGCCCCGGAAGAACGACATCACCGCTGAGCCATGGAGTGTTCTATGACCGCGACCATCCAGATTGGTATGGCCATCACCCTGTTTATCACCGGCATCGGCATGCTGATCTGTGGCCTGGTAATCATTATGACGCGCGAATACCAGGAGGCGATGCGATCACTGGCGGGGCAATCGTCGCGCCTGAGCAGCAAAGCGCTTACCGATCTCGGCGTTCAGGCGGCGCTCGACGGGGCGGCGCACCTGCTCGAAGCGATCACCCGCCTGGTGCAGACCGCCATTGGCGTCGGGGCGTTTCTCTGTCTGCTGGGCACGATTATTTGCGGGCTGGCGTTCTGGATGATGACGATGATCAGCGCATAACGCGCGCTTTTCGGGGCGCGCCGCCGGACGGATCGGCGGCGAAGGAATACGCATATGGCAGTACAACTTGCAGGTTGGGCGCATCGTTATCTTGAAGCCCTCTGTGCGCAGCCGCACTTCGGCGCCGCACGGACCGTCGCGCCGCTCTGGCTGGCGTCCGACGCCGGTTATTCCTCCGAGACGGGAACGCCGATCGCGGCGCCGCTGACTATTCAGATGGCAGCGGAAATCTTCCCGCGCCTGGCGCTGATCGGTCCGGCGGGCGCCGGGAAAACGACGACTCTGCGCGCGCTGGCGATTGGTCTGGCGGAGGCGTTCCTCTCCGGCGACAGCCGCACAGCGTGGAGCAATGCCAACGCGCCGCTTCCGCTCTATATCGAACTGTCACGCTTCCAGGGAAGCATTGAAGCGACCCTGGCAGCAACGTTCGAGATCAACGCGCCGCCGCCGCTTGACGAACTGGCGCGTGAGCGACCGCTGCTCTTCTTGCTCGACGGACTGGACGAACTGCCGCCAGCGTCGCAACTCACCAGTCTGGCGGCGCTGAGCCATACCCTGACGGCAACCGGCGCACAAACGCGCTGGATCAGCACGTGTCGCAGTGAGCACCTGGGATTGTTCCGCCCCTGGTTGAACGGCGCTGAGGTGCGCACGCTGCAACCGCTTCGTCCGCGCGATGTGATTGCCCAGGTGCAGCGCCAGGTCGGCGATGTGGCAGCCGCCTGGGTGCAACGAAACGATGACATTGTGCATCTGGCGACCCGTCCACGCTGGCTTTCCGCACTGATCGAAGCGCGCGACGCGCTGACCGCGCCAATCCAGAGCCGCGGGCAACTTCTGGCAACCTGGATGCCCGCCGTCGTTGCGGCGGCGCTGGCAGCGCATCCCCGTCCAATCACGGCAGCGCAGGCGGTGGATGCCCTGATCGACGTTGCTCGCCTGCTCGATCAGCAGGGGCAGGATACCCTCTCGCTCGACAGCGTGATTACCGCCATTGAAGTCAGCGCTTATGCGCCTGTAACGCACCTGGCTATTGGCGCGCTGCGGCAGCCGCCGCTCCACGGGCGGACCCTGCGCGCCTCGACTGGCGAAGCCGCGATTCTTGCGCTGATTGACGCTGGCATTCTCACACTCGACGCCGAGCGACGCACCGTTAGCTTTCGCCATCCGGTGCTGCGCTCATTTGCTCAGGCGTTGCTGCTGGCGCGCATCCATCCTGAGCAGTGGTCTTCCGCCGTTCTGAGCCGCGCATGGACGGACGCCGTGATGTTCGCCTATAGCCTGTCCGGGGATCGCGATGCTGTGGTGCGACGCCTGCTGGCGGCTGGCGCCGTCGGGTTGACGGCGCGTTGCCTGATCGATGCCGAGGACCCTGCGCATTATGACGAACTGCTTGAGCGCAGCGGCTCGCTGACGCCGCCGCTGCGCGTGATGATCGCCGACGCATTTGCGGCGGAAGGGCTGGATCGCGCGGCGCTGGAGCAACTGGAGCGCGCTGGCGACGAAGGGTACGACGAAGCCGGGTTGTTCGGTCGCTTGGGCGATCTCTACAGCCGCTCCGGTCAGTGGCGGCTGGCGCGCGTCGCCTATGAGCAGGCGCTGGCGCGCGAAGCCGACGACCTGCGTTACCGCCAGCAACTCGGCGTCGTATGCAGCCGGATGGGCGAGCTGGAACAGGCGGCGGCGGCGCTGGAAACGGTTCTCGATGCGCAGCAAAAGCGTTCGGCTGCCGCAGCGCACGAACTGGGACACGTCTACCTGCAACAGGGGCGCTTCGCGCGCGCGCTGGAGGCGTATCGCCATGCGGCGCAGCAACAGCCCGGCGAACCGGCGTACCGGCGCAGCATGGCGACCGCGCTGCGTCGCCTGGGACGCCTCGAAGAGGCGGAGGCGGAATTGCGCGACCTGATCGCCGCGTCCGGCGGCGATGCGGCGACCTGCGCAGAACTCGGCGAGGTCTACGCTGACGCCAACCGTTTCAAGGAAGCAGTCGAAAGCTACGCCCGCGCTGTTGCGCTCCGCCCCGACGATCCGATCCTCTATGCGCGTCTGGGGCAGTTGCGCCGCAGCATTGGCGATCTGGCGGGAGCGCGGGCTGCGCTGCAACGTGCAGTGGAGCTTAATTCCGCAAACGCGGCATTGCATGACGAGTTGGGGCAGGCGCTCGAAGCGTGCGGCGAGACCGAGAGCGCTCTGGCGGCATACCGCGCGGCTGTCTCGCTCGACCCGCAGTGCGCTGCGTACCATCGACGGCTGGGGGCGCTTCTGCGCAATTGCGGCGACAACGACGGCGCTGCGGCGGCGCTGCGCACAGCGCTTGAATTGCGCCCGGACAGCGCCGAGACCTACAGCGAACTGGCGGAACTGTTGTGGCGCGCTGGCGATACCGGGCAGGCGCTCGACGCTTACCGGCGCGCACACGCACTCGCGCCGGACTCGCCCGATCACGCGCGCGCGCTAGGACTGGCATACCGCCGCCTGGGGCGGGCGCGCGACGCCGAACGCCTGCTGCGCGAGGCGCTGGCGCTGGCGCCGGATCGCGCCGATCTCCACTATGACTATGGCGTTGCTGCTGAAGCGCTCGAACAGTGGGATGCAGCGCTTGCGGCATACGAACGAGCGGCGACGCTCGATCCGCAGCGCGCCGATTATGCCCGCGCCGCCGGTGCGCTCCTCCTGCGCTGCGGCGATCTGGCGCGCGCACGATCGTTGCTGGCGGTCGCTCTGCGACGCGCGCGCCGTGATCCCGAAACGCTGTTTCAGGCAGGAATGCTCCACGCTGCTGCGGGAGCGTGGCGACTGGCAGTGCGATCTTTCCAACGCGCCGCTCGTTTGAGTAGTGGATCGCGCTATGAGAGCGCTCTAGGCAGGGCATATCTGCAACTGGGCATGGCGAATGAAGCGTGCGCCGCTTTTGAGCGCGCGCTTCTTCTGCACCCCGACGATATCGAGACGCTTGACGCCTACCAGACGGCATTGGAAGCGTGCAATCGACTCGAAGCGGCGTACTCGGTCGGGCGGCAGGTAGCGCGCCTCGCGCCGGGGAACGCCGCCATCCAGCAGCGCGTCGGCAGTCTGGCGCTGCGCCTGGGTCGCGTGCACGAGGCGCTGGAACTGCTCGACCGCGCCGTGGCGCTCGACTCGCGTCTGGTTGCAGCGCACCTGGATCGGAGTCGAGCGCTCCTCGCTGCGGGACGGGCGGAGGCGGCGCTGGCAGCCGCGCAGCAGGCGCACGCAATCGATCCTGATCAGGCGCAACCGATGGCGCTGGCGGCTGAAGCGCTCATCGCGCTTCGACGCGACGACGAGGCGCGCCCGTTGCTGGAACAGGCAGTGACGATCGATGCAACGCTTCTGCCTGCCTGTGTCGCCTTGCGCGACCTGCTGGCGCGCACTGGCGATCACGCGGCAGCCGTGAGCCTGGCGCAGCGCGTCGTGGCGCTTGCGCCCAACGACGCCTCCCACCACGTGCGACTGGGAGAGTTGCTTCTGGCGGCGGATAACCCGGCGCAGGCGGAACAGTCGCT
Organism: Chloroflexota bacterium; assembly: GCA_030550675.1. Lineage (GTDB taxonomy): Bacteria > Chloroflexota > Chloroflexia > Chloroflexales > Roseiflexaceae > Roseiflexus. The sequence continues at coordinate 1,922 of JAUQOW010000104.1, read as the reverse complement.
GCACCACGCACTCCGCCTGACGGATAGCATCGACGAAGAAGAACAGCGCAATCGACTGAGCGCCCGCATCTATGCGCTGCTCAGTCGCGCCCGCGCCCGTGTCGCTGATTGGGAACAGGCGATCACGTATGCGCGCGCAAGCATCGATTGTGCGCCGGACGACAGCGAGTACCGCGCGCTGCTTGCCGACGCGCTGGAAGGCGCCGGCGATCTTACAGCAGCCATTACGGAACTGGAGAGCGCCGCCGCCGCCGAACCTGAGCGTATCGACTGGCAGCAGCGTCTGGGGCGGTTCCTCTACCGCATCGGCGACTACTCAGGCGCGCTGAATGCGCTGCGCCGCGCAGTTGCGAGTTCTGGCGCCGCCGATGATTACTATGCGCTTGGCGTGTGCCTGCGCGCGCTCGACAATCTTCCCGCCGCCGCCGAAGCGCTCGAGCAGGCGTTGCGCCTGCGTCCCGACGCCGCATCCTGGCGCGTGGAACTGGCGCTTGTGCACCTGGAGCGCGGCTGGCACGGCGAAGCGCTGGCAGAACTTAATCAGGCAATTGCCACCGCTCCCGATTTGCCGGATGCGTGGCGCGCCCGCGCCCGTGCGCTCCTGGCAATGGATCAGGTCGAACATGCGCGCGCCGACCTGGTCGAAGCGCTGCGACGCAATCCGCGCGACGCCGAAAGTTATGCGCTGCTCGCCGAAACGCTGCTCGAACAGGGACACGTTTCCCAGGCGCTCGACAGCGCCCGACGCGCCGTGGCGCTGCACCCCGATAATCCGCACTATCAGCGCATGCTAGCGCGCGCACTGCGCGCCAGCGGTCGGCGCGCCGAAGCCGTTGAGTTGCTCAGCAGCATTGTCAACGAGAGCAGCCCGGCGCAGTGGTGGGAAGAACTCGCCGACGATCACCTGGCGCTCGGCAATCTTTCTGCGGCTCGCGCAGCGCTTGAACGCGCCGTCGCCGCCGCTCCTGATCATGCCGTGACACGCTTCCGCCTTGGCGACGCGCTGTTGCGACTCGGCGAACCAGCCGCCGCTGTCGAGCAACTGCGCGCCGCTATCGCCCGCCGACCCGACTACGCCGCTGCGCATGCCCGTCTCGCCGAGGCGCTGATCGCCCACAACGCCGGGAAGATGGAACGGGACGATGCCGCAGTCGAAGCGGCGCGGCTCGCCGTTGCGCTGGAAGGACGCTGCGCCGATCACTGGCGGGCGCTCGGCGCCGTTCTGCGCGCGCAGGGCGCCCTGGACGACGCCGTTGACGCGCTGCGGCGCGCCCACGAAATCGATCCCGAATCGGCATCTGCCGCATTCCTGCTCGGTTTGACGCTACTTGAACAGAACAATCCGGCAGCAGCCGTCGCCCCGCTCGCTGCGGCGGTCGCGGCAGCGCCGGAGAACGCCGTGTACCACGGATACCTGGGCATCGCGCATCGTTCAGTGGTCGCGCCGCTTATCGAACCGGATGAAATGCGCGCTGCACCGACCAGCCGTCGCGCGGCGCTGACGATTGCGCGACGTTCATTGCAGCAGGCGATCACCCTCGATCCGCGCTGCGCCCGCTGGTGGTACGAAGTTGGGCTGGTTGAGCAGCAGTCCGCCAACCACACACCCGCCGTCGAAGCGTTTGAGCGCGCATTAACGCTACTGGACGACCAACCCGCCAGCGTGTCAGCAGGCATCTATCCCCCGCCCGCCGGCGTCGAGCGAACCGCGATCCTGCGCAGCCGCGCGCTTTCGCTCTACCTGGTCGGTCGCCTCGACGCGGCGCGCGCCGATCTTGAGGCGCTGATCGCCCGTGATGCGGCGCTCCCAACCGACCGATACCTGTTGGGGCGCGTCCTCCTCGATGGCGGCAATGCTGCTGCTGCACGCACGGAACTGACTGTCGCCGTCGCTAGCGATCCGTCGCACGCGCAGGCGCGCC
>JAUQOW010000371.1 GCA_030550675.1 Chloroflexota bacterium | reverse complement strand
CGGTCTTGTCGAGCACGACCGTCTGCACTTTGCCGGCGCGCTCCAGGCTCTCGGCGTTTTTGATCAGAATGCCGTGCGCCGCGCCCGTGCCGACGCCGACCATGATCGCTGTTGGCGTTGCCAGCCCAAGCGCGCAGGGGCAGGCGATGACCAGCACTGCTACGGCGAAGATCATCGCCTGGGTGAAACCCGTTCCGCCGATGAAGAACCAGCCGAGGAATGTCACGAGCGCAATCGCCAGCACAATCGGCACAAACACGGCAGACACCTGATCGACCAGGCGCTGGACCGGCGCGCGGCTGCCCTGCGCCTGCTGCACCAGCGCGATGATCTGCGCCAGCGCCGTCTCCCTGCCGACCCGCGTTGCGCGCATCTGGAAACTGCCGCTGCGGTTGAGCGTCGCGCCGATGACGGTATCTCCCTCGCGCTTCTCCACCGGCATGCTTTCGCCGGTGATCATGCTTTCGTCGACTGCCGATGAGCCAGAGATGATGACGCCATCGACCGGTATTTTCTCGCCGGGACGCACGATAACGATGTCGCCGCGCCGCACGTCGGCGGCGGGGATGTCAACCTCGCGTCCGCCGCGCACCACGCGCGCCGTCTTCGGTTGCAATCCGATCAGCGCCCGAATTGCGGCGCCTGTCTGGCTCTTCGCGCGCGCCTCCAGGTATTTTCCGACCAGAATGAGCGTGATGATCACCGCTGCCGTCTCGAAATAGACGTGCCCCGCCATTCCGGTGACCAGCAGCGCGACGCTGTAGAAGTACGCCGCCGACGATCCGACAGCAATGAGCGTGTCCATCGTCGCCGTGCGATGGTTCTTCAGCGCCTTCCAGGCATGGATGTAGAAATCGCGCCCGGCGTAGAACTGCACCGGCGTCGCCAGGATCAGGAACAGCCAGTTGAGCAGGTCGTCGCGCGCTGCGATGTGGTTCATCATCTCGTGGAGCGGTCCGCTCATCGAGCGCGCCATCTCGGCGCTGGCGCCGATCAGCCAGGGCGTGATCAGCCCGAAGTCGCGCCCCATCGAGAGCAGGAAGAGCGGCGCAGTCAGCACAGCGGCGATCGTCAGCGTGCGGCGGCGGTTCGCCAGTTCGCGCGCGCGCGCCGCCGCCTCGCTATCCTCGCCAGCGTCTGTCGCGCTGCGCTGATCAATGACGCCATACCCGGCGTTTTCAATCGCGGCGACGAGATCGCTCCAGGTGACGTCCGCCGGAGTGAATGTCACCGTAGCGCGTTCACTTGCCAGGTTGACGGACGCCTCGATCACGCCGGGAACTTTGCATAGCGCCTTCTCGACCCGCGTTGCGCATGATGCGCAGGTCATCCCGGTGATCGGAATTTCAACGCGATCGGTGATCACGCCGTACCCGGCTTCCTCAACCGCCGCGACCAGGCGATCCGGCGTCACCAGCGCCGGATCGAAGCGCACCTCCGCCTGTTCATTCGCCAGATTGACGGTCGCCTCCGTTACTCCTGGCGCCTTCTTCAGCGCCCTGGCGACGCGCGCTGAACAGGAGGCGCAGGTCATGCCGGTGACGGCGAGATGTATCTGCTGTTCGGGCATCTATGTCACCTGTTTTGCAAACATACGCGTCAGGTCTTACATTGTACTGCACAGATCAGGTTTCGACCAACTGGATTCCGGTCGGGCGCGGGCGCGATTGGTCAGGAAACGACGCCCGGTTGCCAGCGATTAAAATCGCCCCTGACGGGCCTGCGGCCGACCGTCCGCCTCCGCAGACGGGAACGGCGGCGTCCACTCGCGGTGAGCGTGCCGAACCGCGCGCAGTGAGCGTGTCGAACCGCGCAGGTGGACGCCCGACGGAACGCCTGCCCGGCGCGACATCAGTCGCCAGCCAAGGCGCAGCGGGGATGTGCTTTCTTGCTGCCTGACAATATGTGCCCTGGACCCTCCGGTCGGGCGCAGACGCGGATTGGTCAGGAACTGCGGGGTGCTGCAGGCTGATAAGGTGAGTGAGCAGCGGGTTCAGGCGCTGCCCGTGCCCTGAGCCTGTCGAAGAGCGCGGGCGGCAATCCGTCGTATCCGGGTACATCCACGTCCCCGTCATAACGCATCATGCGCACGCCAGAGCATCCATGTCGCAACGTGTTATAATGGTAAAAAGGTGTAGTAGGAAGGGAGAACAGACGATGGAGTACGATCTTCCCGAAGATCTCCGGCTCTTGCGGCAGACCGTCCGCGACTTCGCCAACAAGGAGATCGCCCCAATCGCCCGCGAGATCGACGAAGAGGAGCGGGTTCCGTTCGAGATGCTGCGCAAAGCCGCCGATCTTGGTCTGCTCGGCGTGCCTTTCCCCGAAGAGTATGGCGGCTCCGACGCCGGGATCACCGGCTACTGCGTGTTGCTGGAGGAGATCAACCGGAAGTGCGCCTCGACCGGCACGATCATCGGCGCGCATGTGCAACTCTGCTCGATGTCGATCCACCTTGCCGGAACGCCCGACCAGAAGGAACGCTATTTGCGTCCGCTGATCGAGGGGCGCATGTGGGGCGCATGGGCGCTGACCGAGCCGAACGCGGGCAGTGATGCCGCCCACATCCGCACGACCGCCGTGCGCGATGGCGATTACTGGGTGCTCAACGGCGGGAAGATGTGGATCACCAACGGCTCATTCGCCGATGTGATCGTGGTATTCGCCACCACCGATCCGAGTCTCGGTCCGCGCGGCATTACCGCATTCATTGTCGAGAAGGATTTCCCTGGCTTCAAGGTCGGCAAAGTCGAGCCGAAGATGGGGTTGCGCGCGTCGCACACAGCGTCGATCTTCTTCGAGGATTGTCGCGTCCCGGCGGCGAACGTGCTCGGCGAGGTCGGGCGCGGGTATGCGCTGGCGCTGCAAACGCTCGACATCGGACGGTGCGGACTGGGCGCGGCATGTCTGGGAGCGGCGAAGGAAGCCTATGAGTTGTCACTCAAATATGCAGTCGAGCGGCAGCAGTTCGGTCGCCCGATTGCCGATTTCCAGGCGATCCAGTTCAAGCTGGCGGATATGGCGGTGAAAATCTACACGATGGAGCAGATCGTGTACGACTGCGCGAAGAAGGTCGATCGCGGCGAAACGGCGCGGCTGGAGTCGAGCATCGTCAAACTCTACTGCACCGATGCGCTGGCGTGGATTCTCGACGAAGCCATTCAGATCCACGGCGGCATGGGTTTCTCGCGCGAACTGCCGCTTGAGCGCATGTACCGCGATGCGCGCGTCTTCCGCATCTACGAGGGAACCAACGAGATTCAGCGGTACGTCATTGCCAGTGAACTGCTGAAGACTGTCGGGTACAAGGTGCGGTTGTACTGAGGATGTGATAAGCAGTAGCAGGTGACGAGCGGTGGCGCAATAGCGGGTAATGGTTGCCTGTCTGCGCTCCGGCGCCTGCTTTCCCTCATCCCCCCTGCCCCCTTCTCCCCTTGTGGGAGAAGGGGGCGTTTGCTCATCCTGATGCCTGAAACGAGCGATGTATCACGAGGGCGCACTTGAAAACTCTACGCTTGTGAGCTTCTTCCACGCCCCCCTTCGCCCCCCCCCGCATGCGGGGGATTGGGGGAGAAGGCTCACGAGCGTGGAGGTTTTCGGCGAGCCATCATGCTGAATCGCCCGCTTCAGGCATCATGACGCCAAAACGCTCCCCTCTCCCGCAGCGCGG
>JAUQOW010000370.1 GCA_030550675.1 Chloroflexota bacterium | reverse complement strand
CTGTCAAGTCGGTACCCGGCGCTGGTCCAGGAATGATTTGTCAGGGAACGCCGCTCCGGGCGCCAGCGATTGAAATCGCTCCTGGCAGTCCTGTGGCCAACCGTTCGCCTGCGCAGACGGGAACAGCAGCGTCCACGCGCGGCGAGCGCGCCGAACTGCGCTGATGGACGCCCGGCGGCACGCCTGCCCGGCGCGACGTCAGTCGTCAGCCAGGGTGCATCGCCTCGGGAACGCGCTTGCTTGCCGCCTGGCAATGCATGCCTGCACCGGCGCTACGGGCTGAAGCCCTGGCTGAGATCGTGAAAGCCCCTCGGGGCTTCAATGGGCTGAGCGAGGGCATACCGACAGTGGCGCGTCCCCTTCGACAGGCTCAGGGGACGCGCCGCCCATGCCCTGCGATCCTTCGACAATCTCCAGGACGCGGGCAGCGGCGTATGCCGAATTTGATGCTTGACGTTCATGAGACCGCAGCTCAGCGCAGGTGTTCATTATCAAGAATCAGGACAGATTAATGCGCTCATACGTGATCGCTTGATAGCCGCCTCCCCACGGATCGCCCCGTTCGTACACCCCAAGCCCGGCGGCGCTTGCCAGACGCAGGTAGTAGTCGGCGCCAGCGATCTCGCCATTGTTCTCGGCGCGCAAATAGTCTGCCATCACGCAGTCGATGGCGACCGGATCGCGCGAGAAGAACAGGCTGTTGGGCGCCGCGTCGCCGAAGGTGCGCCAGCGGCGCGGTGCGCTGATATTGTTTACCGAGTTGCCGAACAACCCGTCGCCAATGGTGAGAATGGTCTTCTGGCGGATCTGCGGATGGCTGTTGATATCGACCAGCGGGCTGTAGCGGTCGGAAAAATAATCGGCGCCGATGTCAGTGTACCGGTGAAGCAGGTTGCAACGATCAATTGAACCGAAATGATTCTTAAAGCCCAGGCTGACGCCAGCGCCGACGTGACGCTTCATAATCGGCATATTGATCAGGTAGTGCACATTGACCAGCGCATTGCAGAAGGGAAGATCCGGGAGAGGGGCAATTCCCGGCGGGGTATTGAAACGAACTTTCTCGACCGCGCTGAAGCCCAATTCAGGATGCTCGTCCTGGTAGGAGGCGAAATTGACCTGCGGATACGCACAGCGACGCTTGAAGCGCAGCGGGATCATGCCTGAATGGCCGCCGTGGGTGACATCAAAGATCCAGATGTTCTGTTCAGGGACGCCAATTGCCAGCAGACCGCGGATTACGGCATTGATCGGCTCCATCAGGGCGTCAATTTCATTGTCGTCATCTTCGCGTGCCGCGTTGTTCAGGCTGACCTTGACGCCGATCAGTTGTCCGGGTTGGTAGTTCGGCAAAAGGGTCGCCCACGCATCAGCGCGAGTGGTCGTGCGCGTCAATCGGGCGACGCCTTCGTCAACCATATTGGCGACAATTCGCGCATCAACGCTATCGCCATACCAGCCGCTCGCAAAGTTCCAGGAGGTTGCGCGCGGGTGGTAAATGTGAACCACATGTCCGCGCAGCAGAGGAACCGATGTGGCTGTCGGGGAGGGGGTCGCCGTCGGAGAGGAGGTCGCCGTCAGGGTGGAGGTCGTACTCGGAGAAGAGGTCGTTGTCGCAGAAGGGGTGACTATCGCTGACGGGGATGGCGTCGTTGTCGAGGTTTCGCGCCTATCAACGACGATGAGCGGGCAGTACACCCGCGCCGCAATAATTGGCGCGTCGGCTGAGGGGCGGACTGCGTAGCCGATCACGCGCTGCATGCCCATCAGCAATCCTGAAGCGACGACCCCGCCTCCGACCAGAAACTGGCGGCGTGTGATGCGCGGCTTGCGGTCCATCTTGTCCTCCTGTACACAGGAATACGGGCGCACATTGGCGCCGTCGCCGCTTTGTTTGAAAGCGACATCAAGAAAATGAACGCTATTTGTTCGTGCGAGCGGTTGAGGGGGTGACGCTGAGCGGATGCGGCGAGACAGTATTTCTGCCGCTCTACTTTACCATGGTCGCAGCAACAGCGCAATAAATATCCAGTGATATTGTTTGATGGGAACCGTAGCCTTTCGGGTCCGTCCTGTCGCTCACTGTAATGGGGTAAGAAGCGTCATGCGGCATCGCCGGTCAGACCGGGAATGCGCACGCGACGCTCGATCGACGTGAGGATCAGGTACGTTATACCGACCAGGACGATGTAGAAGACGGCGACAATCAGGTAAATCTGAATTGGAGCAAAGTACCGGCTCGCCAGAATCTTTGCCTGCCCCATAAGGTCGGGAACCGCGATCAAGAAGACGACTGAGGTATATTTCAGCATGGCAACGGCTTCATTCGACCAGGCAGGCAGCGCCAGCCGCACCGCCTGTGGCAGAATAATGCTCCAGATCGCCTGCCCCGCGCTCATGCCGATGGCGCGCGCAGCCACCATTTGCCCCGCGCTCACCGATTGCAGCGCGCTGCGCAAATATTCCGCCTGATACGCGGCGCTATTAAGACCAAGGGTAAGAAACGCCGCCTGCAAGCGTCCAAGTGTAATCCCGACATCGGGAAGACCATAGTACACCATGAAAAGCTGGATCAACAGCGGCGTTCCCTGAAAAAGGGTGATGTATGCGCCGAGGATGCGTTGCAGCCATGCCGGTCCATAAACGCGTCCAACTCCGACTGGCAGCCCGACGATCATCCCCAGCGCCAGGGAGACGACCGCAATTTGCAAGGTGACAACAGTTCCCTGCAACAGGTCTGGCGTGACTTTATTTAGAAGATCAACGAACCCTTGCATAAGAAACGTATCGATGTCACTGCGCGATATTCCGCAAGAACGCACGTGTGCGCTCGTGGCGAGGCTGATCGAACATCTGCTGCGGCGTTCCTTCTTCCACCACCACGCCGCCTTCCATAAACACGATCCGGTCGGCGACCTGTCGGGCAAACCCCATCTCGTGCGACACGACAATCATCGTCATGCCTTCGCTGGCGAGTTTTTGCATTACAGCGAGCACCTCCCCGGTCAATTCCGGGTCAAGCGCCGATGTGGGTTCATCGAAGAGCATGATGTGCGGATCCATCCCCAGAGCGCGCGCAATCGCCACCCGCTGTTTCTGACCGCCAGACAACTGCGCCGGATAGTAGTTGGCGCGATCCGCCAGTCCCACGCGCTCCAGTTCGAACATCGCCAGCTCGCGCGCTTCATTCTTGCGCATCTTGCGCACCTTGATCAGCCCGATCATCACATTGCCGAGCGCCGTCAGATGGGTGAACAGATTGAATTCCTGAAATACCATGCCAATCCGCTGGCGCACCCGATCCTGATTGACGCCCGGCGCCGTGATCTCCTGATCTTCGAGCCAGATGCGCCCTTTGGTCGGCGGGTTGAGCAGATTGATACAGCGCAGCAACGTACTCTTGCCCGATCCGCTTGGTCCAACCAGCACCACCACCTCGCGCGGCTGCACCGTCAGCGAAACGCCTTTGAGCACCTGGAGCGCGCCGTATGATTTATGCACGTCTTCAATGCGGAGAATGGGAGATGTCATTGGTTCTGAACGCTACACCTGCAACCGATACCGACGTTCGAGCCACTGGAGCGCCTGAGTAGTGATCAGCGTCAGCGCCAGGTAGAGCAGCAACGCGACGCCAAAGGCGAGGAACGGCTCGAAGGTGCGCGCACTGACCTGCTGCGC
>JAUQOW010000369.1 GCA_030550675.1 Chloroflexota bacterium | reverse complement strand
GAGGCGTAGGACGCCGTCACACCGCCGTAGCACGGATCGACGAGCACGGCAATGTGCGGTTGACGCGCCGCAGCCAGGCGGGTCAGCGCCATATTGACCTTTGCCAGTTGCATCAGCGCAATGACGCCTTCCTGCATGCGTGCGCCGCCGCTGGTGTTGATCGTCAGCAGCGGAATGCCGAGCGCCGCCGCGCGCTCCGCTGCGCGCGCCATCTTCTCGCCGAAGACGCTGCCCATCGATCCCCCGATAAAGTTGAAATCGCACACCGCGACCGACAACCGGTATCCTTCGATGCTGCCCACGCCGCTCACGACCACGTCGGCGAGCCCGGTGCGGCGTTGCGCTTCGCGCAGTTTGTCGGCATACGTCTCTTTGGGCGACACGAAGCCAAGCGGATCAGTGGGACGCAGGTGTGCATCGTGCTCGACGAACGAGCCTTCATCCAGCAGCGCCAGCCACTCACGCGCTGTCAGGCGCATGTGGTAGCCGCAGCGACACACCTTCATGCGCTCAGCCAGTTGCTTGTGGTAGATCAGCTCCCGACACGACGGGCACTTGACCCAGACATTGTCCGGCACGTCCGACTCGACCGGTTGCACGACGGTGAAACTCTTCCGCGATCGTTGAATCAGCTCTTTCATCGAGTCCTCTCCTTGACACAGATTGTACGGTCGCCCTGCATAACCCCTGGAGCGCCTGACCGCAAGGAATAAAGATAGCAGGACTCCGTGCTTTCGCACGTTTGCGGGCGCCTGGTCGGTAACTTCGGTTTAACTTGCTTTGGGCGCGCCGTCCGGGGGACAGTGTGCTGGATGCTTCGGGTTATATTCATGACGCAGTATACCATTGTGAGTTTTTGAACAAAATCCCCGGAAGTACAGGTTTTGCATCCCCAGAACGGATGTTATCCCCGTCGAATGACGGGGATGGCGTTAGACGTTGCACGTTGAACGTGAGAAGGCGGGTAGGGGCGTGGCGCCGCCACGCCCGCGGATGGAGTTGAAGACGCGGGAGATGGCACGTTGAACGTGGGAAGGTTGGACGTTGCACATTGAACATTGAGCGTTGCCGTGAAGAGCAGAGCATATCGTGGAGGGGCGCATGGCGATGTACTTTTGAGGGCGTTGCACGTTGCGTGTGGGGAGGCAGAAAGGTTGAAATTGTCAGCGAGATGTGGCGGGTTGCACGTACAACGTCGCACGTTATGGCTCCAGGTTTCTGACCCTCAGGGCTTGCTCCTCAACTCCTGGCGCCTGGTTCTCGGTTCTCATAGTGAGATCAAATAAAATCTGGACAATCGAGTCTGCACCTTTGGAGCGGTTGGCGTTGGCTGAGCCTGTCGAAGCCAACGCCAATCACGGGGATTGTCCAATATCTGGTTGATCTTCCTATCAGTTCTCGGTTCTCAGTTCTTGGTTCTTGGTTCTTGGTTCTCAGTTCCTGGTTCTCACAACCGCGCCAGCAACTCGCGCAACTTCGGCGCAACGTCCGCCAGTTCGTCGGGCAGCGCTTCGCCGCGCAGAATCGTCTGCCCCAGCGGTGAACTCTTGAAGTCGAGCAGTTCGCTCTCAATCGTGCTATGCACCGTCTGATCGCTCTGGATGCGCCCGTCGCGCAGCGTGATGATCCGGCGCGCCGCCAGCGCTACTTCATGGTTGTGGGTGACGACGATCAGGGTTGTGCCGTGCTCGCGGTTCAACTGCCGCAGCAGCGCCATAATATCGGCAGTCGTTTTCGAGTCGAGGTTGCCGGTCGGCTCATCCGCCAGCACAATCGTCGGACGATTGGCGAGCGCGCGCGCAATGGCGACGCGCTGACGCTCGCCTCCCGACAATTGATTGGGCAGGTGGTCGGCGCGCGCCGCCAGACCGACGAGGTCCAGCAGTTCGCGCGCACGCGCGCGGCGCTCTATGCGACTGATACCCGTCTCATACATCGGGATCTCGACGTTCTCAGCGGCGGTGAGCGTCGGGATCAGGTTGTGCGTCTGGAACACGAATCCGATCGTGCGTCCGCGGAACTGATCGATGTCACGCACCTGCGAGAGCGGCGTGCCGCTGATCAGCACCTCGCCGCTAGTGGGCCGGTCGAGGGCGCCGATCAGGTTCAGCAACGTCGATTTGCCCGACCCCGATGGCCCAACAATTGCAAGAAACTCGCCAGCGCGAATCGTCAGGTTCACATCGTCCAGCGCCCGCACGTCGGTTCCATCGCCGTAAATGCGGGTTAGATGGCGGGTTTCGACAACGACAGGTGTGTCGATCATGGCATATATCCTGTCTGTTATCAGGAAAAGCGAATGAACCGGGAACTGGTCAGAGAGTAGGGAAGTTGTGTGCGACTGCCTGCAATCTCCCGGCTTTCCCAACTGCCACCTCGAGACGTTGGAGTGCAACGCCTCTGCTGGCAACCTTCAACCGTCCCGCCTGCCGCCTGTCACCCTATCCCACGTTCAACCTTCAACCTTCGCACGTGCAACAGCATTGAGGCGCGCCCCTACGCGCAACCTTTGCACGTTCAACGTTCAACGTGTAACGTTTACTCGTACCGCAACGCCTCAATCGGTTGCAGGCGCGTTGCGCGCCACGCCGGGTAGAGTCCGCCGACAGCGCCGAGCGCCAGTGCAAATGCCAGCGTTTGCAACAGAAGATCGGGTGTATACACGACTGTCAGGAACGGTCCGTACAGCGGCGCCATCTGGAGCAATCCGCCGAGCACAACGCCAATCACCAGCCCGGCGGCGCCCGCCAGCAGGCTGAGCGCCAGCGACTCGGCGAGCACCATGCGCAGCACGCGCCCTCGTCGCCACCCAAGCGCCCGCAGCACGCCGATCTCCTGGGTGCGCTCGAAGACGCTCATCATCATCACATTCATCATGACGATCCCGCCGACCACCAGGGTCAACACCGCCAGCGCGCCGAACATCGCTCGCATCGTCGCAAAATCCTGCATCCGATTCGTGTGCTCGGCAGCGGCGCTGATCATCAGATCCGGGAAGGCGGCTTCGAGTTCTGCGGCAATCTGCGGCGCGCGCTCCGGATTGGTCAATTGAATGCCGAGGAACGACACCTGGCGCGGCTTGCGGAACAACCGCTGCGCATCCTTGAGCGTGATCGCCACGCCAGCATCCTCATAGGCTGAACCATTCTCATAGATGCCGACAATGCGGTAGGTTGAGCCGCCAAACTGTAGTTTATCGCCAACCCCTTTCTTCAACCCGTTGGCGGTCAACCGTCCAATCATCACCTCGTTCTGCCGCTCGATCGCGCGTCCTTCAACGACGCGGTAGTGTTCGATGTACGCTTCGCGCGGATCGATGCCGTACACCATCAGAAATGGCAGATCGGGGAGCGACGTCACGCCGAAGAGAAACCCGGACACCGAGCGGATGCCAGGGCGACCAGCGATCTGCGCTGCCAGACGTTCATCGACGACTGAGAGCGACACGTCGGATATGCGCGCCTGTTGTGCGATAATGTCCATCTGCCCGCCGCTCAGCAGGCGGGTGAACTCTCCCTGCACGCCAACCGTTAGCGCCAGCAGCAGCACGATGAACCCCACGCCGATCCCCAGACCAGCAGCGGTCATCAGCGTGCGCGTCGGACGGCGCCACATATTGCGGAACGCGCCGCGGAACAACCGCGCCAGCAGGCGCGACCAGCGCCCCCAATGGACACTGACG
>JAUQOW010000103.1 GCA_030550675.1 Chloroflexota bacterium | reverse complement strand
GGCGTCGGGCGGATGCTGCGGTTGCTCGGACCGCGCATCTTCGGGCAATCCGCCTGGCAGATCAATATGATCGCCATTGTCAGCCTGGCGTCGACGCTGGGCAGCGCGGCGCTGGCGGCAAACGCCTATGCGCTCCAGTTAATGATGCTGCCGCACGGGTTGATCGCACTGAGCCTGGCGACGGTTCTCTTTCCCGAAATGGCGCGCCAGTATGCCGCTGGCGACCGCGCAACGCTCCGCGCGACGGCGCTCAGCGGGGTGCGCGCGGTGCTGTTCCTGGCGTTGCCCGCTTCGGCGATCCTTGGTGTGCTGGCGCTGCCGGTGCTGCGCGCCCTCTTTCAGCGCGGCGCATTCGATGCGGCGTCAGCGGCGCTGACCACCGAGGCGCTGTCGGCGTATGCGCTGGGGCTTGCCGGATTTGCCGCCGCCGAGATCGTCGTGCGCGCCTTCTTTGCCATGCAGGATACCCGAACGCCGGTGATCGTCGGTATCGTAGCAGTGACGCTCAACATTAGCCTGGGATGGTCGTTGCTGCGGCTGGGGATGGGGCTGAGCGGGCTGGGACTGGCGTTCAGCCTGGCAAATCTGTTTGAAGCCGCACTGCTCCTCGCACTGCTGGGACAGCGGTCAGGCGGGCTGGAGCGCGACTTCTTCCGCGCCGCCGGCGCCATGATCCTGGCGACGCTGGCGTGCGCGCTGACCCTCGCTCTCCTGCACCGCGCCTCATTCGCGGCATTACCCTTCGTCACCCCTGGCGACACCTACCGCTGGCCCGGCGATTTTCTGCCGTTGCTGACGTGGCTGGCTGGCGCAACAACCGCTGGCATCCTGGCATACGCCGGGGTCGCTGCGCTGTTCCGGGTGCCGGAACTCAGCGCCGCCATCGCGCGCGGGCAGCGCATGCTGACGCGGGTGCGGCTCAGGTTTGCTCCTGGGGATGGGGGGTGAAGGTTGCGGATTATAAGGTTGCAAGGCAGAGGCGTTGCAGAACAACGTCTCTGCGCTGATGGGAAGGCGGCAGGCGGCAGGTTAGATGGTTGAAGGTTGTAAGGGGGGCGTTGAACGTTCAGCGAACTCTTCCATTTCCGAATTCTCCTGGCTCTCCTCGCATCACTTAACCGCCCACAGATACGCCACCGCCGACCGATGCACTCTCTGGTGCGCTTCGACGAGCGGGCGCAGATGCGCGGTGAAGGTTTCGGTCTCTTCAGGCGTCAGCACCTGGTGCATTGCTTCTTCAAGCGTCGGGATTTTTGGGTTCCCGGCGGTGTGCAGGAAGGCCTCCCAAATACGCTGCGCATCGCCGCCAAAACGCCGGTGCAACAGCCACTCACTCCACATATCGCGGCCCATCGGCGCCCCCTGGTGAGGTTCCTTTCAAACCACTACAGCATTTGCTACAAAGGTTGACACAAAGACGTGAAGGCGCAAAGGCGCCCTGTTTTTGCGCCTTCGCGTCCATCATTCTGATAGGAAGATTAACTAGATGCTTGATGTTGGACAACCTTGTGATCGGCGCTGGCTTCGACAGGCTCAGCCAGCGCCAACCGCTCCACAGGTGCAGTTGATCTTCCTATGAGAAACCCTTGCGACTCTCACGACACAATCCCGCTCGCCACCAGCAATTCAGCATTGAGAATGGCGCCGCCAGCCGCGCCGCGGATGGTGTTGTGCGACAACGCGACCATGCGCAGGTCCAGCACCGGGCAGGCGCGCACCCGCCCGACGCTGGCGCTCATCCCGCGTCCGGCATCGCGGTCGCGCCGCGGTTGTGGGCGATCTCCTGCGCGATGAACGATCAGGGCGCGCTCCGGTGATGTGGGCAGACGGCGCACAATCTCTGGCGGCGTGAATGCTTCCAGAACAGCAAGCGCCTCTTCCGGCGACGGTTTCTGCGCGAAGGACGCGGCAATCAGCGCCGTGTGACCATCCAGGATCGGCACGCGCGTCACCTGCGCACTGATGGCGATCTGCGCCTCGACTACCTGACCATTCTCGACCTTCCCCAACAGCTTGCGCGGCTCCGCCTCGATCTTGGCTTCCTCGCCGCCATCGGCGATGTTCGGGATGATGTTGTCGATAATGTCGAGCGATGCCACACCCGGATACCCGGCGCCGGAGACCGCCTGAAGCGTGCTGATATGCGCCTTTTGTAGACCAAACGCATCGTGGAGTGGTTTGAGCGGCATCACGGCGCTGATCGTGGCACAGTTCGGGTTCGTCACCAGGCACCCTTTCCAGCCGCGTTGCGCGCGCTGACGCTCGATCAGCGCCAACTGGTCGGGGTTGACTTCCGGGATGATCAGCGGCACATCGGCAACGGCGCGGTACGCAGAGGCGTTGGAGCAAACGGCGGTGCGCTCCGCCCAGCGCGGCTCCATCTCGCGCGCCACGTCCGTCGGCAATGCCGACAGCGCAATGGCGACATCCGCAACCTCTTCGGTCGGCTGCACGATCATGTTCGCTGCTCGCTCCGGGATGGGCGTATCGAGAATCCAGCGCACCAACTCGCCGTAGGGACGCCCAATCGTCCGGTCTGAACCGGTGAGAACCGCGATCTCGAACCACGGATGGCGCTCCAGCAACTGCACCATCCGCTGACCAACGGCGCCTGTGGCGCCGAGAATGGCGACCGGGATTCGTTTGCCTGTCATGGGTCTCTCCTTCGCTTACGATCTCATCTCAGCATATATGAGGGTCTTGCAACGTCTGTCAGGTTGCCGAACCCGGCGGTACAACGCTTGTCGACGCTCTCCGAAGGCCATTCCGCCGCCGGTTCAGTTGTTGGGTGTTCCCTCCAAACCTCCCCCACCTCAGATGATCGTCACCCCCGCGACTGAACCTCGAGCGCCGACTATGCCTCATAACTGTGGCGATGGTCACCCTGTTGTCAGCCGATGCACGGCGCGCACGGCGGCGTCGCAATCCGATGCGGCGACGACGGTGCTGATGGAGCACTCAGACGAACCCTGCGCAATTGCGATGACATTGATCTGACTTTCGGCGAGCGCGCCGAAGACCCGCGCCGCAACTCCAGGCGTGTCACGCATACCTGCACCGACCGCCGTGACGATCGCCACGTCGTCGCGCGCCCAGATGCGATCAATGTCGCGCCGTGCCAGTTCCATCGCCAGGTTGTGCTCAAGCGCATAGGTGACCTGCGGCACGGTGTTGGACGGCACGACAAAGCAGATGCTCTGCTCCGATGACGCCTGGGAGATCATCAGCACGTTTGCGCCAACGCTAGCGACAGCGCCAAACGTGCGCGCTGCCACGCCAGGCACGCCGATCATGCCGCGACCCTCAACGGTGATCAGGCTCAGATTGCGGATGGCAGTCACGGCTTTGACCGTCTGCCCGTTCGACTCAACATCCCGGACAACCAGCGTACCAGGGTGGGACGGATTAAAGGTATTGCGCACCCGCAGCGGAATGCCACGCTCGACGACTGGACGAATGGTGCGTGGATGCAGCACTTTTGCGCCAAAATACGCCAGTTCCCCCATCTCGGCGTAAGAGAGGACCGGGATGACGCGGGCATCAGGCGCCAGCCGCGGGTCAGTGGTCATCACGCCGTCAACGTCGGTATAGATATCGACCTCATCGGCGTCAAGCGCCGCGCCGATGATCGCGCCGCTGTAATCGCTACCGCCGCGCCCCAGGGTGGTCGTCACGCCCTGCTCGGTTGCGCCGATGAAACCGGTGACCACGGGCACAACTCCGCGTTCGAGCAATGGCAGCAACCGCGCGCGGGTGCGTTCGCGCGTTATGTCCTGCAACGGACGGGCATCGCCAAAATGCGCTGTTGTGATCACAAACTCAGTCGCGTCGAGCGCTTCGGCTGGGATGCCCCGCGCGCGCAGCGCTGCGGCGACCACTCGCACGCTCATGCGCTCGCCAAGGCTCGAAATAGCGTCGATGGCGCGCGGCGACAATTCACCCAGCACGGCGACGCTGTGACACAGAATGCTGAACTCGTCGATCAGCCGAAAGACCTGGTCGCCCACATCTGTGCGCTCGCGCTCATCAGGCACGAGTTCCGCCAGCGCCGCAGCGTGCTTCTCGCGCAACAGTCGATCCACCTCGCGAAACGTTTGCTGATCGCCGGATGCAGCCGTGGTTGCGCCGCGTATCAGCATATCGGTGACGCCGCTCATTGCCGAGACGACCAGCGCAACCTGTCCCCATGTTGCGCGCTGCGCCTCTGTGATCGCGGCGACTGCGCGAATGGCGGCGGCGTCGCCGACCGACGTTCCGCCAAATTTCATCACCAGCAAGGGCATTGATGTCCTCCTCGTCGCTCTACCAGCCTAACCATCGAAGAATGGCGTCCATATCCGCTGGCACCGGCTCAGGCGCATCAAACTGCTCCACCGCCAGTCCGGGGTCTTTCAAGCCGTGACCGGTGAGCACCGCCACATAGCGCGCGTCCGGGTCGGCGCGTTCTTCGGCGATCACCTTCCGCAACCCGGCGATGCCAGCCGCCGACGCCGGTTCGACGAACACCCCTTCCAGGCGCGCCAGATCGCGCCAGCTTTGCAGGATCTGATCGTCGCTCACGCAGTCGATCAATCCGCCCGACTGATCGCGCGCATCGAGCGCATAGCGCCAGCTTGCCGGATTGCCGATGCGGATTGCGGTTGCGATGGTTTCCGGGCGCTCGACCGGATGCCCGCGCACGATCGGCGCGGCGCCTTCCGCCTGAAAGCCGAGCATCTTTGGCAGCCGATCAATGCGCCCTGCCTTGTGGTAGCGCCGAAATCCCATCCAGTAGGCAGTGATATTCCCGGCATTGCCAACCGGCAGGCAGAGCGCATCCGGCGGACCTCCAAGCGCGTCGCAGATTTCGTAGGCGGCGGTCGCCTGCCCTTCAAGGCGGTAGGGATTGACCGAATTGACAATGGTAACTGGATACGCCTGCGCCAGATCGCGCACAATCTGCAACGCCCGGTCGAAGTTGCCCTCGATCACCAGCAACCGCGCGCCATACATGAGCGCCTGCGCCAGTTTGCCGAGCGCGATCTTCCCGGCAGGCACCACGACAATCGACTCGATGCCGGCATGCGCCGCATATGCCGCTGCGCTGGCGGAGGTATTGCCGGTCGAGGCGCAGATCACCGAGGTTGCGCCCGCTTCGAGCGCCTTGGCGACCGCCACGACCATGCCGCGATCCTTGAACGAGCCGGTCGGATTGGCGCCTTCGTATTTCAAAAACAGCTCGCGCACCCCGATGGCGCGCGCCAGTCGCGGCGCGTAGATGAGCGGCGTACCGCCCTCGCCAAGGGTGAGGCGCGGCGTCTGCTCCGTAAGCGGCAAAAATGCGCCATAACGGTCGAACAGCATACCCTCCTCCATCGCCGAAATAGAAACGCCCCCGTCCTTTGCAGGAGGGGGCGTTCATCGCGTCTGGGCTGTCAGCGCCCGCAAACCCTCCCACGACAAACTGACCCGGCGGTAGTAGTCCGGGTAGTGGTCGTGGCGGCGGTTGTGCGAAATCCTGCGCGCATATCAGGCTGCTGGCGTCTGTTTCGCTACGCCGTTACTATACCCGGGATGGGGTGGGATGTCAAGTTGGGGTCATGGGTTCTGTGCTATAATTGCTATCAGATACCTGCACGACAAGGAGCATCCCGACCATGGCGCAACGCGAACCGACGATTGCCAGCATTCTTATGGAACTGGCAGAGGAGTACGACGGTGTCGTCGCTGAGCGTGAGATCTACGAGCGTGTGCTGCATCGCCGTCCGAGTCGGGCGCGCGACCCGTATGCCAGCATTCGCGTCCGCCTTCGGTTCGGCGCGAATGAGGTCGGATGGGTGCGCCTTGGCGACGGCAACCTGATGCCGCTGCGCGTTGCGCTGACCGGGCTGCGCTTCCGGGTGGCGCCGGGTCCGCACGAACTGGCGACCGGTCTGCTGCTGCGGACGCACCTGTTTCCGTTTGTGTCGCCTCAGCAGCACGATTTCGTGCTGAAAGACGCCGCTGGGTCGATGATCCCGTTCCGCTTCGACTCGATTGAACTGGTTGATGATCTCTTCGGTCCGTTTACGCAACCAGCCATCGATCTCGGCGATTGGATGCACCGCGAGGGAATGTTCGACGGCGATACGATTCTGGTGACTATCGAGCAGGCTGCGCCGCTCACGCTCCGCCTGGAGTGCGACCATACGCCGCCGCCGCGCTCGGCGGACGTGAGGCGCCAGGAACAGGAATTGCTCGAAGGCATCGTCGAGCGGGTGACAACCAGCCGTTCCCTTCCGATCAGCGCCGCTGATGTCGTGTTGTCCGTCTATGCCCGCGCCTCCTGGCGCACGACATATGCCGGTCATCCCTGGCAGACGCTGGTTCAACGCGATCCGCGACTGCGCCTCATTAACGGGGTGCTGCTGACCGACCGCACCCATACGACGCTGGCGGACATTGTTGAAGAACAGGACTCTGGCATGTGGGAAATGCACGACGCCGAATTGCTGGCGGCGATCGACGCGCTTCAGCGTGAGCTTCTGGAAAGCCGCCGGGAAGCTGCAGCGCAGGAGTTGTGGAATGGCGTCGCGCCGCGCGCTTCGACCGCGCGCGTCGTGTTCGACACGCGCACGGGCGAGACGACAGTGGTGCAGCCCGATCCAATCGATGCGCTCCAGGATTATTCCGAACAGATCGAAGAGCGGTTGCGCAAAGGCGAATATGATTATGACGAGTGGGGATTGCTTGACGATGAGAACGGGCTGTTCGCAGACGTCGGCATTGATGATGATGACCTGCCGATCATTGGCAATCTGCGCGAATTCATCGCTGAGCGCCCTGAATTGCTCGCCGCAGCCCGCCGCCTGATGGCAGCGCTCACTCCAGAGGAAATCGAGCGCCTGCACAACGCTGAAAGTCTCGAGGAGATCCAGCACATTCTGGCAGCCCGATTCCATCGCATGCTCCCGGATAACCCGCAACTCTTTGCGACGCTCGTCCCTTATGTCGCTTCCGACACCACATCGCTCGACTTCAACGGCGGACCGCCGGAGCTCGAAGATATCGCCGATGATGATGCGGTTTCGTCGCTCGATGAGGAGTGGGACGAGGAGACTGATATGTGGGACGACGACCTGGACGGTCAGCCGACCCCTAATGATGAGGCGCTGGCTGCCAGTCACGAATTGATGGAACGGTTCTACGCCTTTCTGCTGGCGCAGGGGAAGAGCGAGGCGACCGCCGCCAGTCGCACTGGCGATCTGTGGATTTATGCCGACTTCCTTGCCAGCTATTATGCGCAGACGCTGGCTGAGGGCAATTACACGACGCTGGACGAGTGCCTGTTCTTCTTCTATCCGCGGCGCGTCGCCAATAGTTCGCCGCGCGGCGCCCGCGAACTCTGCACGTCGCTCAAGCAGTTCTATGCCTTTCTGCGCACTGAACGCAACATTGACGACCGCTTCGCCCGTGAGATGTGGCGTCGCCGGGATCAGGTCGCGCGCGTCGTCGATCTTTACGAGCAGATCGATGCCGACTCGCCGCAGTTTGAGCGGTTGTTTATCCGCCTGTTCGCCCCGTATACCGTGTGATGCCGCCAGCACGCTCACCCGTGCACTGTGTCTGCGACTGTCCGCTCTCGACGGCGCAGCGGTGAATCAGCGCCCATGACCATAACATATTCCATATCGATGCTGCGTCCCCATACCCATCTGTATGATGTGACGCTGGATGTTCACCCTGTCGATGGTCCAACCCTCGACCTGGCGTTGCCAGCCTGGACGCCGGGATCATACCTGATCCGCGATTATGCCCGGCACGTCCAGCGCTTCGCTGCAACTGACGACCGTGGCGAACCATTGCCCTGGCGGAAAGTTGATAAGACGACATGGCGCATTACGACGGGGAATGCCCGCTCAGTGCGCGTCACGTACCAGGTGTACGCCTTCGACCTCAGTGTGCGCACCAGCCATCTCGACGGCACGCATGGCTACTTCAACCCATCCAATATCTTTATGTATCGGTGCGGGCATACCCACGAGCCATGCATGGTGCATGTTCAGACCCCGCCTGAATGGCGGGTGACCACCGGGCTGGAACGGATCGACGGCGCCGAAGGGCGCTGCGGCTGGGCGACATTCCGCGCTCACGATTACGACGAACTGGCGGACTCGCCGTTTGAGTGCGGCACGCACCGCCTGCTGACGTTCGAGGTCGATGGCATCCCTCACGAGATTGCGCTCTGGGGGCGCGGCAACGAAGATGAGCGGCGGATCCTCGCCGATACCCGCGCCATTGTCGAGACAACCCGTGCAATGTTTGGCAGGCTGCCCTACCGCCGGTACGTGTTCATCATCCACCTGGTCGATGGCGGGTACGGCGGTCTTGAGCATCGCAACAGCGTCTCGAACATTGTGGATCGCTGGGGCTTTCGCCCGGCGCGCTCATACGAGAAGTTCCTGGCATTGACGGCGCACGAGTTTTTCCACGTCTGGAACGTCAAGCGCATTCGTCCCGCGCCGCTCGGGCCGTTCGACTACACGCGCGAGAATTACACCCGTCAACTCTGGGTGATGGAAGGCATCACCAGTTACTACGACCACCTGATCCTGCTGCGCGCCGGGTTGATCAGCCGCGAGCGCTATCTCGAAACGCTCGCCGATGACATCAAACTGTTGCAGAGCCAGCCAGGACGGGCGCTTCAAACGCTTGAACAGAGCAGCTTCGACGCCTGGATCAAGTTCTACCGTCCCGACGAGAACGGACCAAACAGCAGCGTGTCGTACTACCTGAAAGGCAGCCTGGTGGCGTTGCTGCTCGATCTGGAAATCCGGCGACGCACCGGCGGCGCGCGTTCGCTCGACGATGTGATGCGCTATCTGTATGAGCGCTATGGCGGCGACAATGTCCACGATCTCTACAGCGGCGAACTTGTCCGGCGTCCCGGCTTCGATGACGAGGATGGGTTCTGCCGTGCAGTGGAAGCGGTCGCTGGCGAGGAGGGCGGGGCGTATCGCGCGTTCCTGGAGCGCGCCGTCGCCAGCACCGACGAGCTGGAGTATGACCGGGCGTTTGATGCTGTCGGGTTGCGCCAGGTCTGGGGGCATTCACTCGAAAAGGAGAATGACCATCTGCCCGCCTGGCATGGGTTGCGCCTCAAAACCGAGCATGGTCGCCTCAAGGTGGCGGTGACGCTGGCGGGGGGACCCGGCGAAGCTGCCGGGATTTATGCCGGGGATGAACTGATTGCCCTCGATGGCGTCCGCATTGATGAGGAGCGCCTCCAGGCTCGGCTGGCGGAACGCAAACCGGGGGACACGGTGGTGTTCAGCCTGTTTCGTCGCGATGATCTGCTCCATGTCCCGTTGCAACTCGCTGAAGCCCCTCCCGACACCCTGACCATCACGCCGGTCGATTCGCCGACGGACGAGCAGCGGCGGTTGCTGGAGGGGTGGCTGAGGGTTGAAGGCGGAACGTTCCACGTTGAAGGCGGGAAGGTGGAAGGTTGAAGGTTCCACGTTGCACGTTGCACGTCGCGCGTTGAAGGCGGGAAGGTGGAAGGTGGAACGTTCCACGTTGCACGTTGCACGTTGCGCGTTGAAGGCGGGAAGGTGGAAGGTGGAACGTTCCACGTTGCACGTTGCACGTCGCGCGTTGAAGGCGGGAAGGTGGAAGGTGGAACGTTCCACGTTGCACGTTGCGCATTGCACGTTGAATGTTGCGCGTTGCACGTTGAAGGTGGGAAGGTGGAAGGTGGAACGTTCCACGTTGAACGTTGAACATTGCCTGTTGAATGTGGGAAGATTGAGGGTTGCCATGCTCGATCTCCTCAAACTGACCATTGCCGAAGCCGCTAATCTGCTGGCGCGCCGTGAGATTTCGGCGGTTGAGCTGACCGAGGCGCACCTGCACCGCATTTCGGCTCACGATGCCCGGCTCAATAGCTTCATCACCGTCACTGCCGACCACGCACTGGCGCAGGCGCGCACCGCCGACGACGAACTGGCGCGCGGCGTGCGGCGTGGTCCTCTGCACGGCGTTCCCGTCGCGCTGAAGGACCTGTACGATACCGCAGGCATCCGCACCACCGCCGGTTCGATCTTCTTCGCCGACCGTGTGCCGGATACTGATGCACGTGCGGTGACGCTCCTCTACCAGGCGGGCGCTGTGCTGCTCGGCAAACTAAATATGCACGAATGGGCGCTGGGAGTGACGAATATCAACCCGCACTACGGTCCGTCGCGCAACCCCTGGGATACGACGCGCATCACCGGCGGCTCTTCTGGCGGCGCGGCAGCGGCAGTAGCGGCTGGTCTCTGCCTGGGGGCGCTGGGAAGCGATACCGGCGGCAGCATCCGCATCCCGGCATCGCTCTGCGGCATCGTCGGGTTCAAACCAACGTTTGGACGGGTAAGCCTGCGAGGGGTCGTGCCGTTGAGCTGGAACCTCGACCATGCCGGTCCGATGGCGCGCACGGTAACCGACGCGGCGCTGCTATTGCAGGCGACCGCCGGGTACGACCCGGACGATCCGGTAAGCGTCGCGGCGCCGGTCGACAACCTGCTTGCCGACATCGACGCAGGCGTGGCTGGATGGCGCATCGCGCTGGCGGACGATGCCCACTTCGGTCAGGCTGACCCGGAAGTGCTGGCTGCGGTGCATCGGGCAGCCGCCGTCTTCGAGGAATTGGGGGCGCACATCGAGCGCATCGACCTGGGACGCGGGCAGGAGGCGGCGCAGATGAACGCGCTGATGACCACCAGCGACGCAGCGGCGTTCCACCGCGACCGGTTGCGCACGCACCCGGAGAAGTTCGGCGCCGACGTGCTGGCGCGCATGGAGCGCGGCGCGATGTTCACCTCCACCGAATACATCCTGGCGCGTCGCTTCCAGAGCGAGTGGCGTCGCCAACTGGAACGGCTCTACGAGCGGTTCGACCTGTTGCTGACCCCCACAGCGCCGATCACGGCGCCAGTCATCGAGGGATTGGATTCGATCGAGGCGGCGCGGCAACTGACCCGCTGCACGGCGCCGTTCAACCTTGCCGGACTGCCGGCATTGTCGCTGCCGTGCGGCATGAGCGAGGCGGGGCTGCCCATCGGGTTGCAAATTGTCGCAGCGCCATGGCGCGAAGCGCGTGCGCTGCGCGCTGGCAGGGCGTTCGAGCAGGCAACCGCGTGGCATCGCCAGACGCCGCCGGGATGGTAAGCCATGACCTCTGTGGATGACCCGCGTTTCTACCTCGGCTGCGCAGTCTGGGCGCACCCTTCCTGGTCCGGCGTCCTCTTCCCGCGCGGCAGCCGCAGCGCCGATTACCTGCGCCTCTACAGCCGCCGACTGACGACGGTTGAGGGCAACACCACTTTCTATGCCATCCCATCGGCTGAGACAGTGCAGCGATGGGCGGATGAAACGCCGCCATCGTTCCGCTTCTGCTTCAAACTCCCGCGCGACATCAGTCATCAGGGACCGCTGGCGGCGCGCATGCGCGAGACCGCAGCCTTCATTCAGCGCATGGCGCCGCTCGGCGAACGCTTGGGTCCGTTCTTTCTCCAGTTGCCGCCAGCGTACTCGCCGCATCAGATGGAAGACCTTGCTGCGTGGCTGTCGGCATGGAACCCGGCGTATCGCCTGGCGGTCGAAGTGCGCCACCTGGACTGGTATGCGCCCCAGGAAGAAGCGGCGCTCATGGCGCTGCTGGAGCGGCATGGCGTCGGGCGCGCGCTTATGGACGTGCGTCCGCTCGACCTGGGACCGTTGCCAGGCGCAGATGAGGACCTTCGTCGCGCGCGCGACAACAAGCCCGACGTGCCGCTCCATCCGCTGCGCAGCGCGCCCTTCACCCTGGTGCGCTACATCGGTCACCCGGACGTGGCGAGGAACGACCCGCTGCTCGACGAGTGGGCAGTGCGGGTGCGCACGTGGGTTGCTGAGGGTACGACCGTGTTCTTCTTCATGCACTGCCCGGTGGAGCGCGAGTCGCCGCTGCTCTGCCGGGCGCTGCAACGTCGCCTCGACGGAACGCCTGGCGTGCCGCCGCTGCCATGGGACAGCGCTATTGATGAGGGCGAGCAACTGAGCCTGTTTTGAACCTGAGTCAGGGCTAGAAACAATACCTAATAACAGGGAGATCAACCAGATATCAGGCAATCTCGTGATCGGCGTTGGCTTCGACAGGCTCAGCCAACGCCAATCGCTCCAGAAGTGCAGGCTCGATGGTCCAGGTTTTATTAGGCATAAAGCCTTTGTGCCTTTGCGCCTTTGTGTGATCTTCTTCGAGAGGTATTGAGGCTAGAAATCATTAGGATCAACAACGGGCAAGCCTTCCGCTGTTGCAGCGCCGAGCAACCGGTTATCGGCAGCCAGAAACGTGAGCGACGGCAGACCGGCGCCTGTCAGGCGGAGATTCACCTCCAACGCCGAAGCCAGATGCAGTGCATCATATGCGCGCAGAGAGTGACGCTCCAATAGCAACCGTGCCTGCAACAGCACTGGCTCTGTTACCGATACAAGGCGATACGCAGAGTGGCACAGTGACAGGAAATCATCGCGCAGGAGGGCATAATCGGTTGCTGTAATCGACCCTTCGCGGCGTCGGCGGTTCAGTGCGCTGATGACTTCTACAATGCTCACTTGACTGGTTACTATTTCATGACCCAGAACAGGATCGCATAACACTTCAACAAACTCAGAGCCGACTTCCTGGACGTGTCGCTTGACCAAAACGCTGCTATCGGCATAGAAAGTTGCCATCAGAAGCGATCCTCGCGTTCTTCCAGAATGATCTGCGATAACGGCCTGCTACCAGAAAGGCGCTGTGCGAGTGCTATACGTTCTTTACGTGAAAGCTGCCTCTCAATAGCGCCTGACTCCAGCGATGTGAGCAGCCCTTCAGCGTATAATTGCTCAAGCAGCGCTGCTAATGCGGTTTTCTGCGAAGCCTCCGTCGCGTCCGAAGGCGTTTCCAGAATCGTCAGCACCCCTCGTCGCGTCCCGCTGATGACAATCGGCTCCAGCGGTTCAATCCTGCCATCGGCATGCACAATGACTTCTATCGTTCGTGGCATTGTTTTGATCCTCCTGCGAGATATGATAGCACATAAGGTAAAAGGGAGGATCGTATCGTCCGACCCAGGCATCAGGCCACCAACACGCCCCCCTCTCCCGCAGCGCGGCCGAGGGGCTGGGGGTGAGGGCAACACCAGGCATCAGGACGCCAACACGCCCCCTCTCCCGCAGCGCGGCCGAGGGGCTGGGGGTGAGGGCAACACCAGGCATCAGGACGCCAACACCCCCCTCTCCCGCAGCGTGGGAGAAGGGGGCTGGGGGGATGCTCACAAGTGTAGAGTTTTCAGGCGCGCCCTCGTGTTGCATCGCTCGTTTCAGGCATCAGGATGCGCAAACTCCCCTTCTCCCCTTGTGGGAGAAGGGGGCAGGGGGATGAGGGGAAAAAAGGCGGCAGGACGCGAGAAACACCCCCCGCTCTCCAAAAACTCTACACCCGGGAGGCAGGGGCGCCTTCCTGCGAGCGCTATGGCAGGGGCGCCCCCCTGTGGGCGCCCTGGCAGAGGCTCCGGGCATCAGGACGCGGCAAACACCCCGCGCGCCTCAAAAACTCCACATTTGTATACTCCCCCTTCTCCCCTTATGGGCGAAGGGGGCTGGGGGGATGAGGGGAAAACAGACGTCGTCTCCGACACTGCTACCGCTGAGGACCGCCTGATCCTTCGGTCGGCGGCGCCATGGGAGCGGCAGGAGGCATCGCCGGCGGGACAGGCGCCTGCGGCTGCTTCCCGCCCCGCATCACCTTGCGCCATGCCCAGCGCAGGAACAGAACAATCGGCAGCCAGATCGGCGACCAGATCGCCAGGACAATCGCCAGGTTCACCAGTCCCTGACCAAACTCGATCAGACTGCGCAATGCTTCGCGCGCCACATTCAGCGGTTGCCAGGCGTCCTCTTCAATAATCGCTGGCGGCGGCGGCGTCGGGCGCAGCTCGGCAGTGATGGTGGACATCGCCGCGCTCTGCTTCAGATACTGCATGCGCCCTTTGATCTGCTCAATCTGCCCCTGAACGTCGGTCAGCGCCTGATTGACCTGAAGGGCGTCCTCGACCTTTTCGGCGCGCGCCAGCAGATCGAGCAGGCGGTCGCGCGTCGCCTCCAGGTTGCGCAGCCGCGACTCGAGATCGACGTATTCTTCGGTGACGTCATCGCCGCTGACATTGCGGCTGAGCACTTTCTTCGCCAGCCCTTCCACACCGCTCAGCGCCTCCTCGAAGCGCGCCGCCGGAACGCGGAAGGTGACGGTTGACCACATCGAGTCGCCAGCGCCGGAGGTCTGCACACTGATGACGAAGCCGCCAAGCTGCTCCGCCTTCTGGCGAATGGCTGCTTCCGCTTCGGTAACGCTGGCGACTTCCAGCGACACCGAGGCATTCTTGATAACCAGGCGCTCAGAAGCGGGCGGCAACTGCTGATCAGGCGCGGCGCCGCTGCCGCGCTCCAGCGACGGCGCTCCCGCAGCAGGCGCCACTGGCGCCATGGTCGGCATCGCTGCGAACTCAGGTTGAGCCGGCGAGTTCGCCGGCACCGCCGCCACGCCACACGAAACCAACACCATTGCCGACGCGATGACGATGATGAGGAGTCTGACGGAAGCCATTGTAATGCCCTCCTGGTGTGTTTGATTGACGCCGTGACGAGAGAGGGGCGTTCGGTGATGCGAGCGGCCGCTCTGACACGGTGTGCCCGTCGTCATGTATATAAACGCGCGATCAGGGGAAGTTGTTCCGGGATCGGAAGAAGGATATTGTGAAATGGCGATGATACTATGCCCTTTGGTCTGATGCAACATCGTGCCGCTGGTATAATGTCAGGCGCTGGCGCATGCCTGCGGCTGACGTGAACGTTCAGGAGCTACGCCGATGAGCCATACCGCGATCCATCCCCCGCCTGCGTCTGACACGCCTCCTGTCGAGGACCCGTTCCGCTATGGCTGGCGTTTCGTGCCGCGCCCGACCCCTGACGATCCTCATCACCTCGAACAGGTTCCGCTGACGCTGGAAGATGTCCTGCACCCTGAAGTGGGAGATTTCATCGTGCACAGCGACCGCCACGAAACTGATCGGATGTACCTCACTGCCGTCTTGCGCGCCCGCCTGGAGGAGTCTGGCGCAGCCATCGTCCTGAGCGATGTGCGCATCGCCTGGGATGTGCCAGACTTGCGCCCGCACGGACCGGATGTGGCGGTCATCCCCGGAGTCCGCGAACGCCAGAACTGGAGCACGTTCGACGTGGCGGTTGAAGGGGTGCGCCCAGCGCTCATTATTGAAATCACTTCGCCGGAAACGCGCGAGAACGACCTGGAGCGCAAAGTGGAACACTATGCGCGAGCAGGAGTGGCGCAGTACGTGATTGTGGACGACCTGAGTCGTGGTGGAGAGCGTCGCCTGCGCCTGCTCGACTACCGCCTGGAGGCGGGAAGATACCGGCTGCATCCGCCAGATGCGATGGGACGGGTGCACCTGGCAATTGCCAACCTGTGGCTGGGGGTGGAGGGCGATCACGTCGTCTGTTACGACGAGCGCGGCAAGGCGTTCGGCGACTACGCAACCGTCGTGCGTCAGGCGGCGGAGGCGGAGGAGCAGGCGCGACGCGAAGCCGCCGCCCGCGCCCAAGCCGAAGAGCAGGCGCGACGCGAAGCCGCCGCCCGCGCCCAAGCCGAAGAGCAGGCGCGACGCGAAGCCGCCGCCCGCGCCCAAGCCGAAGAGCAGGCGCGACGCGAAGCCGCCGCCCGCGCCCAAGCCGAAG
>JAUQOW010000368.1 GCA_030550675.1 Chloroflexota bacterium | reverse complement strand
ATGCCCATTTTACCTGGGTCAGCGGCGTGCGCCGCGATGGGTGCGTGACGTACCTCGCCACCGGTCCGGCTGCCGTCGTCTATGCCGACATCGCGTTTCTGGCAGCGGCGCCGCCGCACCTGCGCGCGGCTGGCGTCTGCGACCTTCTCTCGATTGCGACGGCGCTCCACGACTGGCGCTATGCCGAGGAGCGCGGCATGAACCCGCCGGATCAACGCTACACGCCGTGGGTTGCTGCCGCTGCGCGGGCGATCCTCGACGGCGCGCTCGACGTCGCGGATGCTGCGGGGCGCGGCGATCCGGCGGGCGCGCGCGAATTGCTGCGCCTCCTGGCGCTCGAAGTGCAACTGTGCAACCTGATCGGGCATAGCCGACCGGAAGAAGGGTCGGAACACTACCTGGCATACGCGCTGGAGGCGCACCCGTCGATTGGCAGCGGCCACGCCCACGGCGACCTGGTGGGACCGGCGATTCTGCGCGCGGCTGCCTGGCAGGGGCGGGATGTCGCGCCGCTGAAACGGGCGCTGGCGCGGGCTGGCGTGCCGCTCGACCGTGTGCCGGAACCCGTGATGCAAGAGGTGATCCAGGCGTTGCCCGCTTACGTCCGGCGCCACTGCCTCGCCTTCAGCACCGCGCACGATCTGGACAGTGGTTCTCACGCTGCTTGAACCGCGTGGGCTTCGACAGGCGCCGCCCACGCGCCAGGCGCCGCCCACGCGCCACGCATCACGCGCGGGGCGACCGCGCGGGCTTCGACAAGCTCAGCCCACGCGCCAGGCGCCGCCCACGCCAGACGTCAGGTGCGGGCAGGGAGAAATCCTGTAACCGCTGCGTCGCCCGGTGGTACAATGGCGATGCATCGATGCAACAGCAAGAAGTGAGGCGACCTGTGAACATCGTTGTCATTGGCGGCGGCAGCACCTATACCCCCGAACTCATCAACGGTCTGATCTCCCGGAACGCCACTCTGAATGTGCGCACGGTCCGGCTCGTCGATCCCGATGAAGAGCGCCTGCGCATTGTCGGTTCGTTTGTTCAACGCATGGTCAGCCATGCCGGTGCAGGTTTTTCTGTCGAATTGACCGCTGATCGACGGCGGGCGCTCGAAGGCGCCGATTATGTCATCACTCAGTTTCGCGTTGGCGGACAGCAGGCGCGTCACAACGACGAACTCCTTGGACGGCGGCATCACCTGGTCGGTCAGGAGACGACCGGCGTTGGCGGATTTGCCAAGGCGCTACGCACCATTCCTGTTGTGCTCGATGTGGCGCGTGATATGCGTGAGATCGCGCCGCAGGCGACTCTGCTCAATTTCACCAATCCGGCTGGCATCATCACTGAGGCGGTGGCGCGACATGGCGGCGTGCCGGTCATTGGGCTGTGCAATAATGCAATCAACGCACAGCGCGGCATCGCGCGCATGTTCAATGTTCCGCCGGAACAGGTGTTCATCGAGCAGGTGGGACTGAACCACCTGAACTGGATCCGACGGGTGACGATCAACGGCGAAGACGCGACCGACGCCGTGCTCGAAGCGTATGTTGAGCGCCTGCGCCACGATGAGGATCCGATCCGCTTTCCGCCGCGCCTCATTCAGATGCTGCGCGCTATTCCTTCGTCGTACCTGCGCTACTTCTATCTCACGCCGCAGATTATTGCGCGGCAGAATAGCGGCGAGCCGACCCGCGCTGAAGTGGTGATGGATGTCGAGCATCGGCTGCTCGCGCGCTACGCCGATCCGACGTTGCGCGAGATGCCGCCGGAATTGATGGAACGCGGCGGCGCGTACTACTCAACAGCGGCAGCGGCGCTGATCGAGTCGCTCCATACCGGCGACGATGCCATCCATGTGGTCAATACACGCAACAACGGCGCCATCCCCAACCTCGCCGATGATGTGGTTGTTGAAATGCCGTGTACGGTCGGAAAGCATGGCGCGACGCCCATTCCTGTCGCGCCGCTCGAACCCGCCTTCCACGGGCTGACCTGTCAGGTGAAAGCCTATGAGCTGCTGACAGTGCAGGCAGCGGTCGAGGGGAATGAAGAAGCGGCGATGCTGGCGCTGCTTACGAACCCGCTCGGTCCCGACGCGGCGCGTGTCGAAACCGTGTGGGAAGACATCAAACGAACGAACCGCGGTCTGCTTCCCTCGTTTGAGAGGTAACCTGTAAGCAATACCTTCAAATGGGGAGGATGAGCCATCGCCAACGGGGCTGAAGCGCGGAGTCTTTGCGCCTTTGTGCCTTTGTGTGAGCGTATTCGAAGGGTATTGGACCTATGAGCCAGGATTCGCTGCTCGCTGGCGCCGCGAAACGGTGTATCACCCCGCGCCTTGATGAACGTCCGGTGTTCCTGGCTGGCTTTCAGAACAACCGCCGCGCCACGGCGATAGATACCGACCTGTATGTGCGGGCGCTTGTGTTGCGGCTCGATGAGCGGATCGCCATAATCGCCGCGTGCGACCTGATTGGTCTGGATCGCGGCGATGTTCTGGAGGTGCGCGCGGCTCTCGAGTCGCGCGGCATCGACCCGTCAGGTCTGGTGGTCGCCTGTACCCATACTCATAGTGGACCGGATACGCTTGGGCTATGGGGACCGGATCGAAGCGTCAGCGGGGTCGATCCGCTCTATCTGGCGTCAGTTAAGCAGGCGATTGTCGATGCCGTCGTCGAAGCGTTGACGTTCTGCTGCCCGGCGCGCTTGCGCTGCGCGATGACCCGTCTGCCCGGCTATATCGCCAATTTCCGTGATCCCGGCATTGTTGATGATGAGGTGGCGGTGTTGCAATTCGTGAAGCTCAATGGCGACGTGATCGCCACGCTGCTCAATCTGGCGTGCCATCCTGAAGTGCTCGACGGCGACAGCACGCTGATCTCGGCGGATTACGCCGGATATGCGTGCCGGGAGGTGGAAACGCAGGTCGGCGGGGTGGCGCTGCATGTGTCCGGCGCCCTCGGCGGCATGCTCTCGCCCGACACTACCGACCGCACTCCGGCGTGGGCGGAGCGCATGGGGCGCGCTTATGCCGAAGCGGCGCTCACGGCGCTCGCGGCGCACCCTGCGGTTGAGGTCGAGCGCCTCGATGTGCGGCGCGCCGAGTTTGACCTGCCGCTCGCCAACCCGCTGCTGGTGATGGCGCAACAGATGGGAGTGCTGCGGGTGCGCCAGTCGGTCAACGGCGCTGTCACCACATCCTGTACCTGCATCAATCTCGGTCCAGCGCAGATCATCACTGTTCCCGGCGAATTGCTGCCACGGCTGGGGTTTGAACTCAAAGCGGCGTTGCCCGGTCCGTGCCGAGTGCTTATCGGTCTAGCAGACGATGAGATCGGGTACATCCTTCCCGACGACGAGTTCATTCCTCCTGCCGATTATCTGAACCCTGGGAAGCAGTACGAGGAGAGCATGTCCATCGGTCCGACGACCGGTTCACGGGTGCTGGCGGCAGCGCGGGGGCTGGTTGTGATGTGACGGTCATATCTGGTGCAATACACAGAGCGAGCCATCGTACTGAATCGCCCGCTTCAGGCATCAGGACGTCAAAACGCTCCCCTCTCCCGCAGCACGGGAGAGGGGCAGGGAGTAAGGGCGCCCCACCCCCTTCTCCTCACAAGGGTAGAGTTTTCGGCGCGCCCTCGTGTTGCATCGCTCGTTTCAGGCATCAGGATGCGCAAACTCCCCCTTCTCCC
>JAUQOW010000367.1 GCA_030550675.1 Chloroflexota bacterium | reverse complement strand
CACGCTGCGGGAGAGGGGAGCGTTTTGGCGTTCTGATGCCTGAAACGGGCGATTCAGCACGATGGCTCGCTGAAAAACTCTACCCTTGTGAGTGCCCCCTTCTCCCACAAAAGATGGCTGCGGGCTAAAGCCCTTGCTCAGTGCATTGAAGCCCCGCAGGGGCTTGCACGATCTCAGCGAGGGCTTCAGCCCGCAGCGCCAGGGAATGCCGGGCGATTTTCGCATCACACGCCCTTGCTCAGTGCATTGAAGCCCCGCAGGGGCTTGCACGATCTCAGCGAGGGCTTCAGCCCGCAGCGCCAAAGAATACAGGGGCTTGCACGATCTCAGCGAGGGCTTCAGCCCGCAGCGCCAGGGAATACCGGGCTATTTTCTCATCATAAGCCCTCGCTCAGGATAGGGAAGCCCCTCAGCGCCCCTGAATAAAATGCCAGGGGTTTGAGACCCCTGGCGAATCATTGCGGAACAACAACTTGCGCGCCTTTGAGCCTTTGTGCGAGACTGGCAACACAGCCTTTACATCCGGCTGCGCCGCTGTTCCTGGAAACAATCGTCGCACAGGACCGGCTTGCGCCCGCTTGGCACGAATGGCACCTTCGCCTCGCGCCCACAGTTGGCGCAGATCGCGGTGTACATTTCGCGCGCACCTGAGGCGCGCATGCCGCCGCGATCACCGTAACCGCCGCTACGATCGCCGTAGCCGCCGCTCCGCTCACTGTACCCGCCGCTGCTGCGATTGCCGTATCCGCTGCTGCCGGACGCTTTACGCGCCTGCCGGCAACTCGGGCAACGCGACGGCTCGTTGGTGAACCCTTTCTGGGCGTAGAACTCCTGCTCACCGGCAGTGAAAACGAACTGTGCGCCGCAATCGCGACATGTCAGTGTTTTGTCGGCGTAGCTCATCGCTCGCTTCGCTCCTTTGGGCTTGCGTTCAAGCCCGTACCTTGGGTTTTGATCGACTGGGGTCTGGCAAACGATGGGCTATGGGATCTGACCGGAGAGGCAGGAATCCAGGGCGCCACGCAGAACCAAACCGTATATAGTGTATCACGGGTATAGAGGGATTGCAAGGATAAGTTACAGCTTCATCAGCCTGCGGCGAGACAGCGATGCCTGATAATTCGCCCTTGCATCAGCGCCATTCTCAGGACTCGACCACTTGTACGCGCTTGTGCTACAATAACCAGCGCTATGAGCACACGGCGTGAGCATCGCCGATGCGCGTGTCATTCCGAGGAAGCATCTATGGCCAGATTTGAGCTTTCCTTCACTCCCACGTTCTACCATGAATCGCTCAATCTTCCGCGCCACGTTAGCAAGACCATCACCAAAAAGCTAGAGATCCTCGCTGAAGACCCCTATTCTGCACGAGGCGATGCTAAAAAGCTCAAAGGGTACGATAACGTCTATCGGGTGCGGGTTGGCGATTATCGCGTCTGCTACAGCATCGGCAAAGGATGGGTCAAACTGCTGAGCGTGCGCAAGCGTGATGAGCGCACGTATGAAGACGATCTGCCTGCTATCGTTCCGCCAGCGTCGCCGCCTGATCCGTCTGCGCTCGCTCCGAAAGCGCACGGCGTTGTTGAGGAGGAGTTTGTCCTCAGCACACCTCCGATCAATATCCCGCCTTCGGCAAGCGCAATGCCGCCGAGTCGTCCTCTGCCAGCGGCGCTTACGGAAGATATGCTTGCCCGCTGGCGCATCCCGGCGCAATTCCGGGCGATGATACGTGAGGCGCGCACCGAGGACGATCTCCTGAATCTGCCGATCCCTGAACGGTATCTCAGTCGCCTGCTTGACAATCTGTTTCCGCGTTCGCTCGATGCTATTGCCGCCCAACCCGAGTTCGTTCTGCCGATGCCTGAAGATGTCAAGCGTTTTGCTGAGGAAGACCTGAGCGGCTTTTTGCTTCGCCTCACGCCAGAGCAGGAGCAACTGGTCAACCAGGATCGCCGCGGTCCTATCCTCGTCCGCGGCGGACCGGGAACGGGCAAATCGACGCTGGCGCTGTACCGGGTGCAGCGTCTGCTCGAGCAGGGCGTCACGTCGGTGCTCTTCACCACCTATACGAATGCGCTGGTCGCCTATTCGGAGCAACTCTTAACCAGGCTGCTTGGCGCCCCGCCGGACGAATGGGGAGTCAAAGTGACCACGGTGGACAGCCTGGCGTTTCACTACTATGCGAGAGGATGGGGATCAGCCAGATTTGCCACAGACAGAGAGGCGCTCGATCTGCTTAACGTGGCACTCAGTGAAGCGGACATCCCCGGCGCCGACGCATGGGAACGTCGCGCGGCGCTAGAGCAACTCGGACGTGAATACCTGCTTCAGGAATTTCTGCACGTTATCGAAGCCAGGAACATCAGCAGCCAGGACGAATACCTTGCCATTGAGCGCCACGGACGACGCACGCCGCTCAGAACTGCGCTTCGTGAAGCTGTCTGGGCAGTCTACGTGTCCTGGCGCGACCTGATGCGCGCCGAAGGACTTGTACTGAATGAACAGGTGCGCCGCGGCGCCATGGAGTTCGCTGCCACACTGTCACCCAAACCCTATCAGGCGCTGATCATTGATGAAGCGCAGGATCTGTCGCCGGTTGCGCTCCGCTTTTTGTTGAATCTGGTGGAAACGCCAGAACACGTCTACCTGACCGCTGATGCGTCGCAGTCGATCTATCAACGCGGTTTTAGCTGGAAGCAGGTGCATCGTGATCTTGCTATGACCGGTCGCACGATGGTGTTAAAACAGAACTTCCGCAATACGGCGCAGATTCTGGCAGCCTGCGCCAGCATCCTGGCAGGAAGCGGCGCTGGCGAGGAGGAGAGCATTCAGCAGATCCCATCGGTCCATCACGGCGATCCGCCGTTGATCCGGCTAGTCAACAACGCCGCAGAAGAAGCCGAAGCCATTCGTGATTTTTTCCTCGAAGCTGCGCGGCGTTACCGTCTTCCTGTCCACAGCGGCGCCGTGCTCTGCACCAGCAAGCGGTCCGGGGAAGAAGTGGCTGGTCGGCTCGCCCGACTTGGCATGCCTGCCGTGTTCCAGTCTAGCAAAGACCTCGATATCACCGTGCCAAAGGTGAAAGTGCTGACGCTCCATTCCGCCAAAGGACTGGAATTCCCGTTTGTGGCGGTTGTAGGGGTGGATGAAGGGCGTCTCCCCCGCATCAGCGACGATCTGCCGATTGAAGAAGCGCAAACGCAGGAAGAAGAGCAGCGACGCCTCTTCTTCGTCGGCTGCTCGCGCGCCATGCGTGCATTGCTGGTCTGCGGATCGCGGACGGCGCCGTCGTTTTTCCTGGCGCCGCTGCGACCGCCGGTGTGGCGAAGGGTGGAAAACCCGCTTTGCCCTCACCCCTAACCCCTCTCCCGCAGTGCGGGAGAGGGGCGTGTTTTGATGTCCTGACGCCTTTTTCCCTCATCCCCCTGCCCCCTTCTCCCACAAGGGGAGAAGGGGGTGTTGGGGCGCCCTGATGCCTTTGTTCCCTCGTCCCCCCTGCCCCCTTCTCCCACAAGGAGAGAAGGGGGAGTGTGCGCATCATGATGCTTGAAATGGGCAACTCAACGTGCGGGCGTGACGAAACAATCCATCCCTGCGCGCCCTATCTCCCTTGCCAACACCCCTTCCAACTCCCCAACAGCCCCCGGCAGCAGCGGGATGGCGCCAGCGCCGCCGGGGTAGCGTTCGGCGTCG